>NZ_JCAFUR010000011.1:0-108732 GCF_059371575.1 Stenotrophomonas sp. YJH_SMC_4 | reverse complement strand
CGGCCGCTGGCCGGCATCGCGCCCAAGGTGGCAGGTGAATCACCACCCGGTAGTGCCGGCCGCTGGCCGGCATCGCGCCCCGGATGGCAGGTGAATCACCATCTGGTAGTGCCGGCCGCTGGCCGGCATCGCGCCCCGGATGGCAGGTGAATCACCATCTGGTAGTGCCGGCCGCTGGCCGGCATCGCCTACCGCTTATTCCAACGCGTAGCGCAGGGTGAACAGCACCGCCACCAGCCACACCGCCGGATGCACTTCGCGCCAGCGCCCGGTACCCGCCTTCAGCGCGGCATAGGCGATGAAGCCGAACGCCAGGCCGTTGGCAATCGAGTAGGTGAACGGCATCGCCAGCGCACACAGCGCCGCCGGCACCGATTCGGTCAGGTCGCTCCAGTCCACTTCCACCAGCTCACGCAGCATCAGGCCAGCCACGAACAACAGGGCCGGCGCGGTGGCATAGCTGGGCACCATCGCTGCCAACGGCGAGAACAGCAGCGCCGCCAGAAACAGCGCCGACACCACCAGTGCGGTCAGGCCGGTGCGGCCGCCCACCTGCACGCCGGAGGCGCTTTCGGCAAAGGCCGTGGTGCTGCTGGTGCCGAGCATCGAGCCCGCCACGATCGCGGTGCTGTCGGCCAGCAGCGCGCGGCCGAAACGCTTCTGCGCGCCCGGCAGCTTCAGCAGGCCAGCCCGGCCGACTACGCCGTACAGGGTACCGGTGGCATCGAACACTTCCACCAGCACGAACACCAG
Source organism: Stenotrophomonas sp. YJH_SMC_4 (assembly GCF_059371575.1). NCBI lineage: Bacteria > Pseudomonadati > Pseudomonadota > Gammaproteobacteria > Lysobacterales > Lysobacteraceae > Stenotrophomonas > Stenotrophomonas sp. YJH_SMC_4. The sequence continues at coordinate 107,979 of NZ_JCAFUR010000011.1, read as the reverse complement.
CACCACCTGCAGAAGTACTGCGATGGGTGCGCCGCCGTCATGGTGCAGCAGGCCCGGCAGGTCCAGCTGCAGGAAGGTGGGTGCAAGGCTCGGCGGCAGCGAGACCAGACCCTGGTACTGCACGTCGCCCAATGCCCAGCCAGCGCCGGTCACGGCCAGGATGCCGATCAGGATCGCACCGCGGATGCGGCGCGCTTCCAGCACCGCGATCAGCAGGAAGCCGGCCAGTGCCAGCAGCGGCGGCGCCGTGTTCAACGGGCCCAGTGCCACCAGCGTGTCTTCATTGCCGACGATCACGCCCGACTTCTGCAGCGCGATGATCGCCAGGAACAGGCCGATGCCGGCCACGATGGCCGAGCGCAGCGATGAGGGAATACCCGATACCAGCCACGCGCGTACTCCGGTCAGCGACAGCACCAGGAACACCAGGCCTGAGATGAACACCGCACCCAGTGCCTGCTGCCACGGCAGGCCGGCGGCGCCGACCACGGTGAAGGCGAAGAACGCGTTCAGGCCCATGCCGGGCGCCATGCCGACCGGGAAGTTGGCGGCCAGCGCCATCACTGCCGAACCCAGTGCGGCGGCCAGGCAGGTGGCCACGAACACCGCACCCGCATCCATGCCGGTGGTGCCGAGGATCTCGGGGTTCACGAAGACGATGTAGGACATCGTCAGGAAGGTGGTGACACCGGCCAGCAGCTCGGTGCGCACGGTGGTGCCGTGCTGCTGCAGCTGGAACAGGCGCTCGAACAGGGACATGGGGTCGCTCATGGGTAGATGCCGGCCGCTGGCCGGCATGCATGGTCGGTACACATTGCAAAAAGGAGAAAGGCCGCGCGAGCGCGGCCTTTCCGGTTGCCTTACTTCAGCGCCTTGAAGCGCAGGCGCTTCGGCGCGGCGTCGTCGCCCATGCGGCGGCGCTTGTCTTCTTCGTACTCGCGGTAGTTGCCCTGGAAGAACTCCACGTGCGAGTCGCCTTCGAACGCCAGGATGTGGGTCGCGATGCGATCCAGGAACCAGCGGTCATGCGAAATGACGAAGGTGTTGCCCGGGAACTCCAGCAGCGCATCTTCCAGCGCACGCAGGGTTTCGATGTCCAGGTCGTTGGACGGTTCGTCGAGCAGCAGCACGTTGCCACCCTGCAGCAGGGTCTTGGCCATGTGCAGGCGGCCACGCTCACCACCGGACAGCGAACCGACCATCTTCTGCTGGTCCTGGCCCTTGAAGTTGAAGCGGCCGATGTAGGCGCGCGACTGGATCTCGATGCCGTTGATGTTGAGGATGTCCAGGCCGCCGGCGATTTCCTGGAAGACGTTGTGGTTGCCTTCCAGCGCGTCGCGGCTCTGGTCCACGTAGGACAGCTTCACGGTCGGGCCGACCACGATCTCGCCGGTATCCGGCTTTTCCTGGCCGGTGATCATCTTGAACAGGGTCGACTTACCGGCACCGTTCGGGCCGATGATGCCGACGATGGCACCGGCCGGCACCAGGAAGCTCAGGTTGTCGAACAGCAGGCGGTCGCCGAACTTCTTGGAGACGTTCTTGAACTCCATCACCGCATTGCCCAGGCGCTCGCCCGGCGGGATGAAGATTTCGTTGGTCTCGTTGCGCTTCTGGTAATCGACCGACTGCAGCTCTTCCAGGCGGGCCAGACGGGCCTTGCCCTTGGTGCGGCCGCCCTTGGCGTTCTGGCGCGACCACTCCAGTTCCTTCTGGATCGCCTTCTGGCGAGCCTTTTCCTGGTTGTCTTCCTGCTTCAGGCGCTCGTCCTTCTGGGTCAGCCAGTCGGTGTAGTTGCCCTTCCACGGAATGCCGCGGCCGCGGTCCAGTTCCAGGATCCACTCGGCGGCGTTGTCCAGGAAGTAGCGATCGTGGGTAACGGCCACCACGGTGCCGGTGTAGCGCGCCAGGAACTGCTCCAGCCATTCCACCGACTCGGCGTCGAGGTGGTTGGTCGGTTCGTCGAGCAGCAGCATGTCCGGCTTCTGCAGCAGCAGGCGGCACAGCGCCACGCGGCGCTTCTCACCGCCGGACAGCTTGCCGACCACGGCATCCCACGGCGGCAGGCGCAGCGCATCGGCGGCCACGTCCAGCTGGTTTTCCAGCGTGTGCGCGTCGCCAGCGGCGAGGATCGCCTCCAGGCGCTCCTGTTCCTTGGCCAGTGCGTCGAAGTCGGCACCTTCCTCGGCGTAGGCGGCGTACACCGCTTCCAGCGCGGCCTGTGCCTGCAGCACTTCGCCCACGCCTTCCTCGACCGCTTCACGCACGGTCTTGGTCGGGTCCAGCTCCGGTTCCTGCGCCAGGTAGCCGACCTTGATGCCGGGCTGCGGGCGGGCTTCGCCCTCGAAATCGGTATCCACGCCGGCCATGATCTTCAGCACGGTGGACTTGCCGGCGCCGTTCAGGCCCAGCAGGCCGATCTTCGCGCCCGGGAAGAAGGACAGCGAGATGTCCTTGATGATCTGCCGCTTGGGCGGGACCACCTTGGACACGCGGTTCATGGTGTAGATGTATTGCGAGGACATGCGGTCTCCGTAGGCGCGGCCCTGCGCCCGACCCGTCACGGGAACATCCCGTTGCGGCAGCGGGCACAGACTGAAATGGAATACCACCAATTATAGCCGGAACCGGTTCCGGGCCGCTCCCGGGAGGCGCCGCCGGGCTGGCTATCGCCTGAATACTCGGTCACAGTCCTGCAGCGGGAAGCGTTTCCAGCCGGAAACGGTTCAGATCGGTTGCGCAATATGGGTTCACCACCCACCCAAGCAGAGGTCTGACATGCGCATCAATCGAGTAATGGCCAGTGCCGTGGCCTCTGTGCTGGCACTGGGCGCCGTGGCCCCGGCCTTCGCCGACAACGACCATCGCCGCGACCACGACCGCCGTGAATGGCGGGAGGATCGCCGTGAGTGGCGCCAGGACCGCCGTGACTGGGAGCGCGACCGCCGCGAGGCCCGGCGCGACTGGGAGCGCGACCGCCGCGACTGGCACCGCGACCATGACCGCTACTACCGTCCGGCACCGCCGCGGGTGGTCTATCGCCCTGCCTATGGCCCCGGCTACGGCTGGAAGGTCGGCCACCGCTACCGCGACTACTACCGTGGCCCGATCTACGTGGTGAACGACTACCCGCGCTACAACCTGCGCCGCCCGCCGTACGGCCACCAGTGGATCCGCGATGATCGCGGCAACATGCTGCTGGTCGCCATCGCGACCGGTGTGATCGCCCAGTACGTACTCAGCAGCCGCTGAGGGGCGCGGCTGGGGTCGGATCCCTTTCCAACGGAAAGGGCTCTGACCCCACGACATCAATCGAAACCATACGGGGCCGGATTCCTTCGGGGATGCCGGCCCCGTCCGTTTCGGCCCCAGCGGGCCGGTGCGGGGCTACAATCGAAGGCTGAGCCGTACCCCTTTTCCCTGCCTGCTGGAGTACCCGATGTTCCCGCGTGACGTCCGCATCGAATCCTACGATCCCGAACTGGCCAAGGCCATCGCCGCTGAAACCCAGCGCCAGGAAGACCACGTCGAGCTGATCGCCAGCGAGAACTACACCAGCCCGGCGGTGATGGAAGCCCAGGGCAGCCAGCTGACCAACAAGTACGCCGAAGGCTACCCGGGCAAGCGCTACTACGGCGGCTGCGAATACGTGGACATCGCCGAGCAGCTGGCGATCGACCGCCTGAAGCAGCTGTTCGGTGCGGACTATGCCAACGTGCAGCCGCACAGCGGTTCGCAGGCCAACCAGGCCGTGTACTTCGCGCTGCTGCAGCCGGGCGACACCATCCTTGGCATGAGCCTGGCCCACGGCGGCCACCTCACCCACGGTGCCAAGGTGAATGCCTCGGGCAAGCTGTTCAACGCCGTGCAGTACGGCGTGAACGACCAGGGCCTGATCGATTACGACGAAGTCGAGCGCCTGGCCCTGGAGCACAAGCCGAAGATGGTCGTGGCTGGTTTCTCGGCCTACTCGCAGGTGATCGACTGGGCGCGCTTCCGTGCCATCGCCGACAAGGTCGGTGCCTACCTGTTCGTGGACATGGCGCACGTCGCCGGCCTGGTCGCCGCCGGCGTCTACCCGAGCCCGCTGGAACATGCTCACGTGGTCACCTCGACCACCCACAAGACCCTGCGCGGCCCGCGTGGCGGCATCATCGTCGCCAAGGGCGCCGACGAAGACCTGGTCAAGAAGCTGCAGTCGATCGTGTTCCCGGGCATCCAGGGTGGTCCGCTGATGCACGTCATCGCCGGCAAGGCCGTGGCCTTCAAGGAAGCGCTGGAACCGGGCTTCAAGGCCTATCAGCAGCAGGTGGTGAAGAACGCCCAGGCGATGGCCAACACGCTGATCGCGCGCGGCTACAAGATCGTCTCCGGTGGTACCCAGAACCACCTGATGCTGGTCGACATGATCGGCAAGGACGTGTCCGGCAAGGACGCGGAGGCCGCGCTGGGCAAGGCCCACATCACCGTCAACAAGAACTCGGTGCCGAACGACCCGCGCTCGCCGTTCGTGACCTCGGGCCTGCGCCTGGGCACCCCGGCGGTGACCACCCGTGGCTACGTCGAACAGGACTGCGTGGACCTGGCCAACTGGATCGCCGACGTGCTTGATGCACCGAACGACGACGCTGTCATCGCCCGCGTGCGCGACGCCGTCAGCGCGCAGTGCCGCAAGTACCCGGTCTACGGCTGATCGAAACAGGGGTCGGATCCCTTCCCGCAGGGAAGGGCTCTGACCCCGGTATTGGAGCAACCGCGCATGGATGAGCGCCGCCTCAAGTATCTGTACGTGGTGCTGGCCGCGCTGTTCGGCCTGCCCAGCCTTTTCGCGGGCGGCGTCGGTGCCTGCATCGCCCTGGTCATGGGGGTGATCGGCCTGGTCTCGCTGGATGCTGACAAGCTGTGGTTCGCTGCCGTCATGTGCGTCTGGGGAACGGCCGCGCTTGCCGGCCTGGTGGCCTGGGTCGCGCTCAGCGTCATCTGGTTGCGTGATGGACTGCAGGGCCTGCGCACGGCCTCGCCACGCTGGTGGTGGTTGCTGGGCATGGGCGTGCTGGCGGGCCTGCCGTTGCTGGGATTGGCGATATATACCTTCTCCGGGTTGGGCCCGGCGGTGGTGAGCGGTCTCTTCGCAGGGCCGTCGCTGCTGGTGCCCACCGGCATGCTGATGTTGCTGCGTGCGCGTGCCGATACCGTGGATGTGCCGCCCGTACGAGCGCGGGCATCGGAGTAACCGCGCATGGATGAGCGCCGCCTCAAGTACCTGTATGCCGCGTTGGCGGTACTGCTCGGCCTGCCCGGCCTGGCGATGGGCGGCGCGGTCGCGGTGATGTTCCTGGTTGTTGGCGTGCAATCCTTCGGCGGCAACCGCTCCCCCGATCTGGTGCCACTGCTGTGGGGCCTGGCCGGCGTGGCGGGTTGCCTGGCCTGGCTGTGGCTCAGCGCCGGCTACCTGCTGCAGGGCCGGGCCGGCCTGCAGGTGCGCGCGATCTGGTGGTGGCTGCTGCTGGCCGGTGGGCTGGCAGCGCTGCCGGTTCTCTGGATGACCGCATGGTTCGGCTTCCAGCAGGGGGGCGCCGCGTTGGAACTACTGCTGCTGGGGCCGTCGATGCTGGTACCGGCCGCCATGCTGGTGTGGCTCAAGCGCCGCGCCTGACGCGGCCAATCAAAGGGAATGGAACGCATGGATGAGCAGCAGCACAAACGATGGATGGGGATAGCAGGCCTGCTGGTGGGCCTGCCCACCGCGGCGGCAGGAGGCACCGGGGCAGTATTGGGGTTGATGGTCGTGCTGGATGGCAAGTATCTGACTGGCGATGAGCACTCGCTGTTGCTGCTCTGGTCATCGGCCGGAGTGCTCGGCCTGCTGTCCTGGATGTGGCTGAGCGGCCTCTTCCTGTGGCGTGGTCGCGCAGGCCTGCATCAGGCGCCGGTGGTCGCATGGATTGGCCTGGTGCTGGGAATACTGGCCGCGCTGGGTGTCGTCGCCGCCACGCTGTATTTCACCTTCAAGGAAGGGGAGATCTCGACCTTGGGCTTTCTCGGGTTTGGCCCACTGCTGCTGGTGCTGGCCGCGCACCTGTTGTGGTTGCGCTGGGGCGGGAATACTCCGGCGTCCGGCCCGGCCGGCTGAGTGGCGGCCCAAGAGCGCATCAGGCGCCCATTCCGGCTTTCGCGCAGGCAGCATTTGCTGCTGGACCCTTTCTCAGGTACCTTTGCGACGCTGCCATGACCGTGGCATCTAGGTTGCCCCCTGAGCCAGGCGTTCCATGCATTGCCCCTTCTGCCAACATGCCGATACCCGGGTCATCGACTCGCGCGTCTCCGAAGACGGCGCGACGATCCGCCGTCGGCGTGAATGCGAAGCCTGCGGCGAGCGCTTCAGCACCATGGAAACGGTTGAACTGAAGCTGCCGGCGATCATCAAGAGCGATGGCACCCGCGAAGCCTTCGACCAGCGCAAGGTCCGCGCTGGTTTCGACCGCGCACTGCAGAAGCGTGCGGTGGCCGAAGACAAGATCGAAGCGGCGGTGCGGGCGGTGGTTCACCAGCTGCGCATCAGCGGCGAGCGTGAAGTGCCTTCGATCAAGGTCGGCGAGTTCGTCATGAACGAACTGCGCAAGCTCGATCATGTCGGCTATGTGCGGTTTGCTTCGGTCTATCGCAGCTTCGAGGACGTTGCCGATTTCCGCGAGGAGATCGAGAAGCTGGAACGTGACCTGCCGTCCAGTACCGAACAGCTGCAGCTGCTGGGCGACGTGATTGCCCTGACCAAGAAGAAGAAGGGCTGACCGCTTCTGCCTTGGTGGGTGCCAACCTTGGTTGGCACAATGGCCGTTGCTCTGGTGGGGGCCAACCTTGGTTGGCACTGATGGCATGGATCTACGCCAGCGGCGGTACCATGGTGGCATGAGCATCCCGTTCTCCGTCCTCGACCACCTGCACATGGCCAACGCACTGCGCCTGGCCGAGCGTGCTGCCTATACCACCCGCCCCAACCCAATGGTCGGTTGCGTCATCGCCCACGGCGAACGCGTGGTCGGGCAGGGCTGGCATCAGCGCGCCGGCGGTCCGCATGCTGAAGTGTTCGCCCTGCGCGAGGCCGGAAGCGAGGCGCGTGGTGCCACCGCCTACGTCACCCTGGAGCCTTGTGCGCACTACGGGCGCACACCGCCGTGCGCGCTGGCCTTGATCGAAGCGGGCGTGTCGCGCGTCGTTGCCGCGATGCGCGATCCGTTCCCGAAGGTCGATGGTGGTGGCTTCGATCTGCTGCGCAATGCCGGCATCGAGGTTGCCGAAGGACTGATGGCGACGCAGGCGCGTGAGCTCAACAAGGGCTTCCTATCGCGCGTGGAGCGCAACCGGCCGTGGCTGCGGGTGAAGCTGGCGGCCAGCGTCGACGGTCGCACCGCGATGGCCGATGGCAGCTCCAAGTGGATCACCGGCCCGGCCGCGCGCGAAGACGTGCAGCACTGGCGCGCGCGCGCAGGTGCGATCCTGACCGGCGCCGATACCGTGCTGGCCGACGACCCGATGCTGACCGCGCGCCTGGCCGATACCGAGGTGATGCCGCCACTGCGCGTGGTGCTGGATTCGCGCCTGCGCTCACTGGAGTGCAGCCGTGTGCGCGAGGGTGGGGCACCGACGCTGTACCTGCACGATGCAGCGGTGAGTGCACCGGATGCGGCCGACGCCGAATTCGCCAGCGTGCCCTGCGTTGAAGGGCGGCTGGACCTGGGCGCGGTGCTGGCGCTGCTGGCCGAGCGCGGCATCAACGAAGTGCATACAGAAGCCGGCGCGACGCTGGCCGGTGCGCTGCTGCGCGGCGGCTGGGTGGACGAGCTGCTGCTGTACCAGGCCCCCACGTTGCTGGGCGATAACGGACGCCCGCTGCTGGCCGGCCTCGGCATCGATGCAATGGACCAGCAGCGCCGCCTGCGTGTGGTTGACCAGCGCCAGGTGGGCGAGGACATCAGACTGTTGTTGCGCCCGTGAGGGAATGACGGCATCTCCTGTGTCGTCAGGTGCCCTCGTCCTCGTCGGCGGGGCACTGCTCTGCCCATTGCTGCTTCCACAGCATGTGCAGGTCCCGGCAGTAGGCACCGAGCGCTTCCCCCGTCAGTTGCGTTGACTTCGACCGCAGCCTGCGCCGGCTGATGCCGTCGTCGTACTCGTCCGGCAATACCGTCGGCGCACATTCATCGTGGTATATCAGGAATGCACGGCAGTCGTCGTCTTCGCTCAGCTGTGCATCGATGTCCCTGTCGCGTAGCTGGTTCGACTCGAAGGCAACCGATGGGCGGATGATGAAGGTCTTGGGCCTGTGCGCTTCGGCCTGCCCACACACCATCAGCGCCAGCAGCATGACCGTGGTCGACCCTGTACGATGTTTCATGCGGTTGCCCCGGTGGAAGAGAGCAACAGCATTGACCATGCACACCGCAATGGGCCATGCAACGGTTCTGAAAGTGCGTTCGGCTGTTCGCGGCCTAGTGGCACTCATGCGTCCAGAGTGCCTGCATTGCGGGCCGCAAGGCCATGCATTGCTGCAGCAGCTCCGCCTCGGGAATCTGCTGTCGCCGCTTGCTCAGGGTAGTGGCCAGGTCACTCACCCCCTTCAGTTCCTGCGGCGCAATGCGTGCCATGCAGCGGCGATGCTGTTGCAGCAGGTCGTCACACTCGACGATGCCTGTCATCTGTGCGATGGCGTCACGCGTGCCCGCGCGGTCCAGGTGGCGCGGCTGTGCGATCAGTGCTTCGGTCAGAACCACGTATATGTCATGTTCGACGCGGCCGGAGGGGAAGTCTTCATTCGGATGCCTCGACTTCTCGCTGTGCCAGGCGGGTTCGCGAGTGGTCGATACCACGCGCGTGGTGCCAACGATCTCGTGGAAGGGGCCGTCGCGCAACGTCTCGATATAGGCTCTCCAGAAGCGCTGCTCGCTCTGCTCACCGCCATCGAAGACCGTAGCCTCGGACAGGTACCGAAGACGCTCGACATCGCCCACGCGGCAGCTGAAGTGCACGTCGGCAACCTGCATGCCTTCGGTCAGACTGTGCCATGCCTCGCTTCGGTAGGGCTTGCATCGGCTGTTGGCCAGAACCTGCAGCGCCCAGACAAGATGTGGCGAATCCACGCCGTCGATCGGATCGACATGGCGCTCGATGTTCCTCGTCCAGGTCGCCAGCAACTCCGCCATGGGCGGAGCATTGAAGAGATCACTGGTTGCACCGGTCCGGTCGGCCTGCTGCTTCTGGACAAGCATCTGCAGTGCGAAGTCGTTGCGTTCATGCATGGCCTGCAGATGCTGGGAAACGACGTCTTCCGGGGTTCTGTCGCGGGCAGTTGCCAAAGGCAGGTGCATGCCCAGGGCAAGCAGGCAGAGAAGAGGGCGGTGCACGGTGATTCCATCGGGACGGGGCGGGGGAGAATGCCCCCCGCCCCCAGGCCTGTCCATGCAACTCGTCCGAACCTGCGGCCGGGGTCGAGCCGGATATCGCCAATGCGGCTGCGTTCGGCCCCTGCGCCCTCACCTGCACTCGTCGGTCCACATCATCTCGGCGATCGGGCGCAGTGCCTTGCACTCCTGCGTCATCGCTTCGGCCGACTGCACCTGCGCCTTTGTTTTCAGTTCCTCGGCCATCGCATCCACGCCGCTGATCTGGTCCGGCGCGATCTTCGCCACGCAGGCGCGGTGCTGCTGCAGCAGCAGGTCGCAGCCCGGTACGCCGGTCACCTTCGGTGCGCTGGCGGCCTGCACGTCCTGCATCCAGTCTTCGAACGGTGCCAGTGCACCGGCCACGGTGCCTACCAGATCATCGAAGTTGCCGCTGTACCAGTAGCCATTGTCCTTGGCCGGGTACAGGGTGAAGGTGCCGCTGACCGGCACGCGCGCGCCACTCTGCAGTGCCTGGGTATAGGCATCGGTGAACTGCTTGCGCGAGGCCGGGCTGGCATCGGCGGCCAGGCTGGCGGCGAACAGCGGGCGCACCTTGCCCAGGTCGGGCACCTGGCAGCTGAAGCTGATGCGCGCCAGCTTCTGGTCTTCAACGTATTCGTTGTCTTCGACCACGCTCTTGGTCGCGCGGCACTTTGAATCGCGCAGGGCCTTGGCGTACAGCGCTTCAGTGGCCGCAGCGCCGGTCTTGTCACCGGCGCTGGCCAGCACGGTCTGCCACGGTTCGGCCAGGGCCTTGGCCAGTGCGCCCGGGGTCGGGGTCACCGCGTCCTGGCCTTCAAAGGCGGGTTTCAGCGCATCGTTGAGCGTGCGGGTAGCAGCCGCGTCGTCTTCCAGCAGGGTGCGCGCGTACAGGTCGAAGGCCTGCTCGGGGGTCAGCTGGGCCGATGCGGCGCCGGCCATCAGCGGGGCGCACAGCAGGGCGCTGGCCAGCAGGGTACGGGTGAAGGTCTTCATGACGGTGTTTTCCTTTTCCAGAGGCGCGCAAGCCTAGCGCATCCAGCAGTACTTTCGATGGCGACCAGCGGTCACATGGTGGCTGCACACCGGCCAAAAAAACGGGCCCCTTGCGGGGCCCGTTCGATCGCTCGACGAGAAGCGATCGTTGGATCAGAAGCTGGCGCGCACGCCAACCGAGTACTGGGTGACGTCGCGGTAGCCGGAGATCTCGCCCACCAGACCCCAGGTCCTGGTGAAGTTGATTTGGCCGCCGACCGTGCCAACCCAGGTGCCCTTGAAGTTGTTGCCGCCATCCATGTAGCCGGCCTTGGCCCAGGCTTCGGTCATGCGCGACGGCTTGCCGCGGATACCCATGGTGACGCGGCCCAGGTTGGTGTGGTCCTTGCCGTGGTAACGCACGCCGTCATAGCGCAGGGTCGATTCGGCGTTCTGACGCACCCAGGCGGCATCGGCGGTGAAGTCCACGCGATCGGACCACGGCATGTGGTAACCAATGCCCAGCTCCGGCTGGTTGAGTTCCAGCTTCAGCGAATCTTCGCCGTAATGGCGGGTCTTGCTGGTACGCGACCAGCCGCCGAACACGTAGACCTGTTCGGCCAGCGCGACCGAACCACGCAGGTAGCCGCCGTCGACCTTCGGGTCGTCCAGTGCGTTGTCGTCAACCTTGACCTGCGTCCAGCCACCTTCAACGTAGGTGTAGCTCAGGGCGTCGGCCGACGCAGTGAACGGGGCGGCGGCCAGCAGGGCGGCCACGATCAGGATCTTGCGCATGGGAATTCCTGTGAATTTCAGTCCATTGGCGGGCCTGCCCTTGCGGCTGCCCGTGGCGACATCATGTCGTCCAGGGCAGGATTTTAATGAAAGTTTTACAAATTGCGAGCGACGGCCGTCACAGCTGTGGCATCCGACCCCGTTCAGCCCGGGCTGGTACACTGGCCAGGCCGGTTCGCCGGTACACAAACGTCTTCAGGGCGGGGTGCAATTCCCCACCGGCGGTAGGTGCGCAAGCACGAGCCCGCGAGCGCCCCGGCCCACGGCCGGGGGTCAGCAGATCCGGTCCAATGCCGGAGCCGACGGTCATAGTCCGGATGAAAGAAGACGGTGCCACAGGGCGAATGCCCTGCGTGCGCCTGTTTGCCTTGCGGCGTTTTTCGCTCACATCCTGCGGAGAACGTTTCTTGTTTACTGGAATCATCGAAGGCGTCGGCCGTCTGGCCGCTCGCGAACCCATCGGCGGCGATGTCCGCTTCACCTTCAATGTCGGGAATCTGCCGTTCGACAACGTGCAGATGGGCGAGAGCATCGCCATCAACGGTGTCTGCCTCACCGTCATCGCATTCGACGCCAGCAGCTTCCAGGCCGATGCCTCCACCGAGACCCTGGGCCTGACCACGCTGGGCCAGCTCGGCGAGGGTGCGGTCATCAACCTCGAACGCGCCATGCGCCCGACCGATCGTCTCGGCGGCCATCTGGTCAGCGGCCACGTCGATGGTCTCGGCCAGGTGCTGTCCATCCACGAAGACGCGCGTGCCCAGCGCTGGCGCTTCGCCGCGCCGGCCTCGCTGCGCCGCTACATCGCCAAGAAGGGCTCGATCTGCGTGGATGGGGTCAGCCTGACCGTCAACGAAGTGGACGATGAAGGCTTCGAAGTCGCCCTCATCCCGCACACCGTGGCCAACACCGCGTTCTCCGCCGCTGGCGTGGGCAGCGCGGTCAATCTTGAAATCGATCTGGTCGCCCGCTATGTCGAGCGCCTGATCAGCGTGCCGGCCAACGGTCAGCACCCGCAAGGAGATGCAGCATGAATTTCGCCCCTATTCCGGAAATCCTGGAAGACATCCGCCTGGGCCGCATGGTGGTCATCGTCGATGACGAGGACCGCGAGAACGAAGGCGACCTGATCATGGCCGCCGAGCTGGTCAAGGCCAGCGACATCAACTTCATGGTCACCCACGGGCGTGGCCTGGTGTGCCTGCCGCTGAACCGTACCCGCGCCGCCGATCTGGGCCTGGCGCCGATGGTGCAGGCCAATACCGCGCAGTTCCAGACCAACTTCACGGTCAGCATCGAGGCCGCCGAGGGCGTCACCACCGGCATTTCGGCACACGACCGCGCCCATACCATCCGTACCGCGGTGAAGCCCAACGCCAAGCCGTCGGACCTGCACCAGCCGGGCCACATCTTCCCGCTGATTGCCCAGCCGGGCGGCGTGCTGACCCGCGCCGGCCACACCGAAGCCGCGGTGGACATGGCCATGCTGGCTGGGCTGGAGCCGGCCGGCGTGCTGGTGGAGATCCTGAACCCGGACGGCAGCATGGCGCGCCGCCCGGAACTGGAAGTGTTCGCGCGCGAGCACGGGCTGAAGATGGGCTCCATCGCCGATCTGATCGCCTACCGCCTGGCCACCGAAAAGACCGTTGAACGCGTGGACGAGCGCGAGATCGACACCGAATTCGGCCGCTTCAAGCTGGTCACCTATCGCGACCGCATCGCCCACGACCTGCATTTCGCGCTGGTCCGCGGCACGCCGGATGCGGAAACACCGACCCTCGTGCGCGTGCAGGTAGAAAACCCGCTGGCCGACCTGCTGCACTGGCGCCGTGACGACTTCGGCGTGGCTGCCACCGATGCCCTGCGCGCGATCGATGCCGAAGGCGCCGGCGTGATGGTGGTGCTGCAGGCCCCGCGCGACGGTGAAGCCCTGCTGGCCCGCCTGCGCCAGCAGCCGGCGCCGGTGGTACCGGGCAAGGACAAGGACGTGAGCCAGTGGCGCCGCAACGGTGCCGGCGCGCAGATCCTGTCCGACCTGGGTCTGGGCAAGCTGCGCGTGCTGGGCACCCCGCGCCGCCAGATCGGCCTGGCCGGGTACGGCCTGGAAGTGGTGGAGACGGTCACCCTGTAATGGGAATTGCCGGCCAGCGGCCGGCACTACCGGTGGGTGCCGACCCCCTGCCACCGGTGGGTGCCGACCGTTGGTCGGCACAGCCCTGGGCCCCGCCAGCCACGGCCGGGGCCCATCCACGCTAGAATTACCCCCTTATCGAGTCCCCCAAGCCGCATATGAGCCACTTCGAAGGCGATCTTCGCACTCCCGAATCGGCGCGCTTCGCCATCCTGGCCAGCCGCTGGAATGCCCGCATCACCGACACGCTGGTCGCTGGCGCCCGCCAGAGCCTGGCCGGCAACGGCATCGCCGAAGCCAACATCGACGTGATCCGCGTGCCGGGTGCCTGGGAGCTGCCGCTGGTGGCCGCGCGCCTGGCCGCCGCCCATGAACACGCCGCCATCCTCACCCTGGGCTGCGTGATCCGTGGCGACACCCGCCACTACGAACACGTGGCCGACCGCTGCGCCGAAGGCCTGATGCGCGTGCAGCTGGACTTCGGCGTGCCGGTGCTGAACGGCGTGCTGGCGGTGGAACGCGTTGAAGACGCCGAGGCCCGCGCAGGCGGCAGCCACGGCAACAAGGGCGAGGAAGTCGCACTCGCCGCATTGGAAATGGTCAACCTTCTGGAGCAGCTGCCATGAACAAGAACACCCAGGGCAAGCCCTCCGGTAAACCCGTCCGCCGCGATGGCGTCGACCCGGTGCTGCGCTCGCGCGCACGCCGTCGCGCCGTGCAGGCCATCTACGCCTGGCAGATCTCTGGCGGCAACGCCCAGTCGCTGATCGCCCAGTTCGCCCACGAGCAGGCCCGTGAAATCGCCGACCTGGCGTATTTCGAGGCGCTGCTGCACGGTGTGCTCGACAACCGTCGTGATATTGACGAAGCCCTCGGCCCGTACCTGGACCGTGGCATCGAGGAAGTGGACGCGATCGAGCGCGCGGTGCTGCGCCTGGCCGGCTACGAGCTGCGTTATCGCCTGGACGTGCCGTACCGCGTGGTGATCAACGAAGCCATCGAATCGGCCAAGCGCTTTGGTTCCGAACATGGCCACACCTACGTCAACGGCGTGCTGGATCGTGCCGCCGTGGAATGGCGCAAGGTCGAATCGGGTCACTGACCCACTGCGTCCCGCATCGTTCATTGAACGGCGCGGGAATCTGCTTCGGTAGAGTCGACTGTCAGTCGACTGCCTTTCGATCAGCAGTCGTAGTGTCGGACCGGAGAGCAGTCGACTGACAGTCGACTCTACCCCCCCCCAGCCGGTTCACCTGGTCGGCATCCGCGCCCGCCGCCCATCCATGCAACCCGCCGGAACGCCCCATGTCCCTGGCCGAATTCGCCCTCATAGACCGTATCCGCGCCCGCACCCTCGAGCGCGACGACATCCTGCTCGGCATCGGCGATGACGCTGCGCTGCTGCAGCCGCGGGCCAACGAACAGCTGGTGGTCACCGCCGACACGCTCAACAGCGGTGTGCATTTCCCGGTGGAAACCCGGGCCTTCGACATTGGCTGGAAGACCTTGGCGGTCAACCTGTCGGACCTCGCCGCGATGGGCGCGCGCCCGGCGTGGTGCACGCTGGCGCTGTCCCTGCCGGAAGCCTCTGAAGACTGGATCGAGGCCTTCGGCGATGGCTTCTTCGCCCTCGCCGACCAGCATGACATCGCACTGATTGGTGGCGATACCACGCGTGGCCCGCTGTCGCTGTCGGTTACTGCGATGGGACAGGTCGGCCGTGGCCAGGCATTGCGCCGCGACCGCGCGCAGTTGGGCGACGACATCTGGGTCAGTGGCACGCTGGGCGATGCCGCCGGTGCGCTGCGCCTGTGGCAGCAGGGCGCGCTGAACCTGGCCACCGCCACGTTGCTGGCCGACTACGAGAGCCTGCGTCTGCGCCTGCTGCGGCCGACGCCGCGCGTCACCCTCGGCCTGCGCCTGCGTGCGTTCGCGCATGCGGCGGTGGACGTGTCAGACGGCCTGCTGGCCGACCTGGGCCACATCGCCGCACGCAGCAACGTAGCCGCGCATGTGGATGCCGATTCGCTGCCGATCTCGCACGCGCTGCGTGAGCTGCTCGGCCGCGACGATGCACGCGACTGCGCACTGCGCGGTGGCGACGACTACGAACTGTGCTTCACCGCCGCCGCCGACCAGCGCGACGCACTGCACTACTTGGCCGAATCGCTGGACCTGCCGCTCACCCGCATCGGCCGCATTGCCGATGGGCAAGGCGTGCACGTGGATGGCGAAGCCGCCGACGGCGGCTACCAGCACTTCGCGTGACCCGCAAAGGTCTGCACACGATTCGTATCCTGTAGAGCCGAGTCATGCTCGGCTGCTTCTACGCAATACATGAAAGGTGGGCGCAAGCTCGGCTCTGCATCAGCGACACGGGTCTACCGCTCAACGCGGGCTTCCGCATCGCGAGGTGTGCCGTAGTCATCCAGCCATGTGAATGACACTGACGCTGGGATGACTGCGCCATCCGGCAGTGCATAGCGTACCTGTGCTCCCGGCGCGATCATGTCCACCTCGACGCTGCGGCCGTCGGCAAGCGTCAACGAACTCAGCGACACGTGGTACGCGCTTGGGTTACGCACCTGCAGGCCATCGCCATCGCCGGACCACAGCAGGGCAGCTGCCGCATCGCGCGCATTGCCCGGCAGCCCTGCCGGGCGATGGAACAGTTTCACCCGCGTGCGCACTGCGAACTGAAGCAGGTTGCGGTCTGCGGTTCCGGAAGGCTTGGGCGGTATGTCCAACAGATTGAAGTAGAACACCGACTCGCGATCCATGGGCACCGGCGGATCCGAGGGGCGCGGTGCATAGGTGATGCGAAATGCCTGGGCATGCTGTGACAGCAGCAGGCGCGGTTCGGCCGGCGTCAGCCGGAAGGGCGTGCGTACATCTTCCGGTCGTGCGTGGCTGTCGCCATCGTCGATCCAGACCTGGGTCATGGCAGGCTGCTCGCCGACGTTGCTCGCTTTCACTGTGACATCGCGGCCCTTGGCGGCATCGTGCACGATGCGGGTTCCCTGCAGTGTCACGGCGGCCTGGCCGGGAAGGGCGAATAGGGCAGCCAGCAACGCGGACAGCCCCGAAAGGAATGAGAATTTCATGCGGCGCCTCGCTGGACGACGACAGCCTGGCGCATCCGGCCAGGCTGCCACGGAAGTCAGTCGTAGAGAACGACGAAGTCACCGGATGCGTTGGCCTGCCCGGCCTGCGCATTCTGTGAGGGCGATGCGTACCAGGCGCTATACGTCAGCTGTCCACTGCCACCGGCGGCAATCGTCAGCCACCGCGTCGGGTCATCACCGATGCGCTGGTGATTGTCGTCCGCGTCATACAGCGCAACCCCGACGTTGCGTGCTGTCGAGGCCGCTGTCAGTGCGAGATTGCCGGTGCTGTCATGCTGCGTACCACCGAAGCGGACGCCAACCTTCTGCGCGGCACCGGAGCCGCTGCAGTCAAGGTTGATGGTGAAGTTCTTCTGGCCTGCACGTGTTGCCGCGTTCACCGAGACAAGATCAACCTTGCCCATCGGCACGGTGATCGCGCCACCGGTCGTGCCGACCGTACAGGTGGACGTTTCCAGCGATCCGGTGATTTCCAGGCGCTCGGCGTGGGCCAGGGAGGGAATCGTCAGGGCCAGGAAGGCCCCGCACAGCAGTTGCGTTTGAAGGGGCATGGACTGTTCTCTCTGCAATGGAATCCTGCACGACAGCGATGTCGTGGGTTGGCGGGAGTCTGTCCGGGCGTCGTCCGCAACGATATGAAGAATGTTGCAAAAGCCCGTCATTGCGGCAATTGCAACTTTCTGCATGGGCGATGGCTCGGCAAACGCGTACGGTGCGTGTCCCCGCCTTTGCTCCAGTAGACGCCAATGATGTCGCTCTGTCCTGCATACGCTGGCTGGCTCGCCCTGTTGGGAGCGACGGTTGCTTTCAGTGCGAGCGCGACCTGCCGCGCACCGGGGGGCGACGCACAGCTGGATCACGTTTTCGACGTCGCCTTTACCGAGCGCGCCGATGTCACTCTGGGATTCCGATCTGGATCGCTGACGCTGGTCTGCGATGCAGGCGAAACGCAGATGGAGGAGCTGCTTCAGCTGTCTGGAATGAAGTACGTTCGCGACGTGCCCTGGGGGAGCCGTGCCATTGCCGCCTACGAAATGGATTCCACCTCGCCCTTGTTGGCCTTCAGCTACAGCTATGGTGGCTGCGAAATATCCGATCCCGAATGCCCGATCGAGGAGGTCGAGGAAGGTGGCGTTCCGCTGCGCGACGGTGTTCCGAGCCGGTACTCGCTGAATGGAGCAAGAAAGAACGTCACCATGCAGGTCATCGCGTTCTCACGGGGCGGACCAATGCACGACGTGGCCCGCCGGCCTGCGGGCTCCCTGCGCACGACGTCTGGCGGCACGGGTGGGTTCCATCGTTTCAACCTTGGCTTCCGCTTTCGTGCCCAGACCTGCGCGGTCACTCCGCAGAACGTCGACCTGGATCCGGTGGACGCGGTAACCCTGCAGCGCAACGGCAGCGCGGGCGAGAAGTCGTTCAATGTGCGCGTCAGCTGTGCCGCCTCCGGGCGCCGACTGGTTCTGGAGCTGGTGGACGTTCACGATCCTGCCAGCACGTCAAACACGCTGAAGGCGGCGCCGGGCAGTACCGCCAATGGTGTGGCAGTGCAGATCCTCAGTGGAGGGAATCCTGTGCGGATGAAAGCCCCCTGGACCCATGGCGCCGCATCAGGCAGTACCCTGCCGGTTCCATTCAGTGCGCGCTACCTGCGCACGACCGGGACGCTGCGCACCGGATCGATACGTGGTGAAGCAACGTTGCTGGCAGATTACTACTGAGGTGCGTCGCGCATGAATGGAATGCGGGCATGATCCCTTCCACTACGCCGCGTCCAGGTCTGTGTGCTTCACGGCTTGCATCGGCCATGGCATTCGCTCTGTCGGGACTGGCGTTACCTGCCCACGCGGAGACCGAAACGGGCCTTGAATTCAGTGACGGCTTCCTCGTGGGTGGGCGAACCATCGATATGCGTCGCTATGTGCGCGGCAACCCCATGCCCGCAGGCGACTACCGCGTTGATGTGCTGGTCAACGGCCAGTACCTGCAGACACGCGACATCACCTTCGTAGCGGGCGACGACCCTGACCGGGCGGGTGCCTGCCTGTCTGCGGATCTGCTGCGGGAGCTGGAACTGCAGGCCACCTATCGAATGGCGCTGGAGCGGGCAACGGGTTGTATCGACCTGCCGTCCGTGATCGCGGGGGCAACAGTGACATTCGACAGCGGCACGCTGCAGCTGCTGATCTCCGTGCCGCAGGCTGCACAGGCGAGGGCGGCACGAGGCCTGGTGCCGGTTGAGCTACGTGATCCAGGCATCAACGCCCTGTTCGTGGACTACAGCGCCAGCCATGGCCGTAGTGCAGGCGTCGATCGCAGCCACCTCGGCCTGCGCATGGGTGCGAACATCGGGAGCTGGCGCTTCCGCCATCGCACCGCCTTCAACCATGCGCGGGGGCAGGTGCGCCGTACCACCATCAACAGTTACGCCCAGCGTGACATTCCCGGGTGGAACAGCCAGCTGTTGCTGGGTGAGGGCAACACCAGTGGGCAGCTGTTTGACAGTGTGCCGCTCACGGGGGTGCGTATCGCCAGTGATGAACGGATGCTGCCTGATTCACTGCGCGGATATGCACCGGTGGTACGTGGCATTGCCGACAGCAGTGCAGTGGTGCGCATCGAGCAGGACGGTGTTGTCATCCATGAAGTAAACGTCGCTCCAGGGCCGTTCGCGATAGACGATCTGTATCCCACCAACTTTGGTGGTGACCTGCAGGTGATCGTAGTGGAAGCCGATGGCCGGCAGCAGCAGTTCACCGTCAGCTTCTCGGCGGTGCCACAGGCGCTGCGCGCGGGTACGTCCCGCTCAAGCGTGACCGCCGGTGCACTAAGAGGCCGTCACGTCCTGCAGCGGCTGGGCTTCGCCGAGGCCACCCATGCACATGGACTGAACAATCGACTGACAGCTCTCGGGGGATTGCAGCTGGCTGAAGGATACGGTGCCGGCCTGCTGGGGGTGGCGGTCAACACTCCTGTCGGCGCGCTGGGCATGGACGTCACCCATTCGCGCGCCCGCCAGGCGGACGGGCGGCCCCTGATCGGCAACAGCTACCGGGTGAACTATCAGCGCTACCTGGCAGAAAGTGGCACCAACTTCGGGCTTGCGGCGTATCGTTACAGCACCCGGGGCTTCCTCACGCTGCACGATCTGGCAACGGCCCGCCCGGACGAGTGGCATCCAGTGGGACGTGCGCGCCAGCGCTACCAGCTGAACTTCTCACAGAGGATCGGGGAGCGCAGCAGCCTGCATCTCGACGGCGGCCACGTCGCGTACTGGGACAGCACGCAGCGCCAGAATGATCTGCAGCTGAGCTTCAATACCGTTGCGGGGAAGGTCAACTACGGCGTATCCGTCATGCGTTTCCGGCAGGGAAACGGTCGTCAGGACACCCGCTACGACCTCACGGTCAGTCTGCCCTTGGGATCCCACGGCAGCACGCAGCGGACCAGCACCCGCGTGGGTCGCTCTGACGGTGGAGGCCAGGCCCAGCTGAGCCTGACAGGTGCGGTGGGAGAGCGTCGCGCGCTCAACTATTCACTGTCTGGAGAGCAGCGGGCGGGCGGGGTACGCAGCAGCACTGCATTCGCCGATTATCAAGGCCGCTACGCACATCTCAGCGCGGGCTTCACCCGAGCCGGGCATTTCAGCAGTCACACGCTGGGGGCCGCCGGCAGCATCGCCTTGCACCGTGGTGGGATCACCCTGGGGCAGCCAGTGGGAGAGGGATTTGCGCTGGTGCAGGCGCCCGGCGCGCACGGCGCCCGCATCGGAGCCGGTGCTGATCTCCGTGTTGATCGCCGTGGTTATGCGCTGCTGCCGCACATCAGCCCTTACCGCTGGAACCGCATTGATCTTGACCCGTCCGGTTTGCCGCTGGAAGTGGAACTCCTACAGACCTCCCGGCGCATCGCGCCGACAGCGGGCAGCATCGTACGTGTTCCGTTCGAAGTGCGACGCGAGCGCTCCTTGTTCATCGATGCGACGGACGCGCTTGGGCAGCCGTTGCCGTTTGCCGCGCGCGTGCAGGAGGAGAACGGCACGCCGCGCGGAGCCGTTGGGCAGGGGGGCGTGATTCATCTGCGCGGTGCCCAGGATGAAGGAGCATTGATCGTCGATGCCGATGGCCCCAGCCGCTGTCGACTGCTGTACCGCATGCCCGCCAAGCCTGACGCCTATGGCCTGTCCTGGACCCAGGCGCTGTGCACGCCAATGGGCGACGCCGGGTTGCGGGTAGAGACCGCGATTCCAGGTCCTGACATTCAATCTTCGCTTGCTCCAGGAGAATCTCCATGATCGATCAGTACCGTCATCTGCCGGCCATGCTTGCATTGCTGATGGCCGCATCGCCGGCCAGCAGCCAGACACTTTCCATCAGTGGCCGAGTGTTGCCGGGTACCTGTGCGCTGGCCACCCCCGCCATCACGCTCGACAGCGTCAAGGCCGATGCACTCAATGTGGGCAACAACAATCTCAAGACCAGCAATCTGAATTTCACCGGATGCATCGGCGTCACCAAGGCACTGCTTTCCTTTGATGGGACCGCTGCGGAGGGCGATGCCCTGCGGTGGAAAAACACGGCGACGAGCGAGCCCGCCAAGGGCCTTTCCATTGTGCTGCTGGCAGGCGCGAGCGGATCGACACCTCTGAAGAAGGGAGACAAGGACATTCCTGTCATAGTGACTGGAGCGACGGCCAGCTACACGCTGCGTGCGGGCTACTACCTGCCCTCCACCAGTGGTATCAACGCGGGCTCGGTGCAGACCGAGATCACCATCACAGCAACCTACCAGTAGTCTTCATCCAGTCGCTGCATGGGGAAGAACTCAGGTTCCAATGAGCTTGCCATTGCGAATGGATGCTTCACCTCCATGCCGGATGACGTGCGCGTACGGCAATGACGACCTATCTCGCCTTGCCGATGTGCCGGCGAGGGGGGGAATGGTCGTCAGTCGACTGGGGTACACCGCGCGGAGAAGCAGATGGCAGGATCGAAGTCTTGACTGTATCTGAACGAAGGCCCCATCTGTCGTGATTGTCCATTGAGTGACTGTGCAGCCGGTGGCGATGCTGCCGGATCGCTCGCTACTGACCACGCGCATGTCCCCTCCCGAACGTTCCCACAACGCCGCCATCGATGGCCTGCGTGCATTGGCGGTGCTGGCCGTCGTGGTCTTCCACACCAATGCGGCGTGGTTGCCCGGCGGTTTCACCGGCGTGGATCTGTTCTTCGTGGTGTCCGGCTTCGTGATCAGCCAGTCGCTGGCCTCGCGCGCCAATGCGTCGCTGGGCGCGATGCTGCTCGACTTCTACCGGCGCCGCGTGCTGCGCCTGTTGCCGGCGCTGCTGGCGATGTTGATGGCCACCTTCGTGCTGTCGGCACTGTTCATTCCCCGCGCGTGGCGCAATGAGCAGTTCGACCAGACCGGCTGGGCCGCGCTGGTCGGCCTCAGCAACATCGTGCTGGCCGGCCAGCAGGACGACTATTTCTCGCCCGGTGCGGAACTCAATCCGTTCCTGCACACGTGGACGCTGGGCGTGGAGGAGCAGTTCTATCTGGTCTTCCCGCTGCTGTTCTTCGTGTGGCTGCGCGGGCGTGAGCGCTGGCCGTGGTCGCGTTGGCTGTTGCCGGTGCTCACCCTGCTGTCGCTGGCGTGGGCAGGCTGGCAGGCGCAGACGGCACCGGCGGCGGCGTTCTATCTGCTGCCCGCACGGTTCTGGGAGTTGGCCGCGGGCGCGCTGCTGTACCAGTGGATGCGCACGCGCACGCCGGGCCAGAACGGGGATGCGGTTGCCGTGGCCGGTCTGGCGCTGCTGGGTGCAGGCGTGGTGATTGCACCGCAGCTGGCGATGCCGGTTCCGGGCGTGCTGGCTACCGTGGCTGGCACGTTGATGCTGCTGGCGAGTGTGTCGGCGCCGGGTACATCGCGCATCGGCCGCGCATTGGGGTGCGCGCCGCTGGCGTATCTGGGCAGGCTGTCCTATTCGCTGTACCTGTGGCATTGGCCGCTGCTGGTGCTGCTGCGCTGGACCTGCGGCCTGCACGGTGCTGCGCTGTGGCTGTATCCGGTACTGCTGCTGGCGGTGTCGGCCGCGTCCTACCACTTCATCGAGCGCCCGCTGCGCAGTGCGGCGCCGCTGCTGCGGCTGGCACCGGCCAAGGTGCTGGCGATGGGGCTGCCAGTGGTCGCGCTATGCGGCGCAGGCGCGTGGGCTACGGTGGAATACCACGAGCAGATCTCGCTCAGCGTTACCCGCGATGGCTACGCATGGCAGGCGCGTCGCTATCCCGCATGGCGGTCGCTGGAGCCGGTGAGCGCGCCGGCGCTCGAAGGGCGGCGCCTGTTCGTGGTGGGGGATTCGCATGCGGCGGCCTACCGCACCATGACCAGCATGGTCGCGCGCCAGACCGGCATGGAGATGCGCCAGGATGACCGCGGTGGTTGCAGCTTCGTCAATCTACTGCGGGCCAGCCCGGCCGACTGTCGGGACTTCATTGAAAACGCATTGTCGAATATCGAGCGTGAGGCGCGTCCGGGTGACATCGTGCTGCTGGCAGCATTGCGCATGCCGGAGCTGCGTGGGTTCGATTGGCAGCGCCAGGATGCACAACAGATCTATCAACAGCTGTTGGACGAGCGCACCCCGGCCCATGCACAGGCCGCGCGTGACGAGGCTGATCGTGTTCTTGGGCGTTTGCAGGAGCTGGCCGTGCACGTGGTTGTGGATGCACCGCTGCCGTTGTTCAAGGCCGGGGCCTACCGTTGTTCGGATTGGTTCAACCGCCGCAATCCTGCCTGTGCCGGTGGCCTGAGCATGCCGCGTGCGGATCTGGAAATGCTGCGCGTGCCGCAGATGGCACTGCTGGCGGACCTGGCCGCAAGTTACCCGTCACTGACCGTGTGGGATCCGCTGCCGTTGCTGTGCGGGCCAGACACCTGTTCGGCGGTGGAAGACGGTGAACCCCTGTTCTTCGACAATGACCATCTGAGCGGGCACGGTAATCGCGTGCTGTTGCCCAGCTTCCGCCAGACCCTCATCGACAGCGTAGGCAGCGCGCCCCGGTAGCGCCGGGCATGCCCGGCGGCGTTCACACCGGCGGCAGCACCTTGCCCGGGTTGAGGATGCCATCCGGGTCCAGCGCGGCCTTGATCGCGCGCATTGTCGCCAGCGTTTCCGGGGTAAAGGCCTGCGCCATGAAATCGCGCTTGGCCAGGCCAATGCCGTGTTCGCCGGACAACGTGCCGCCCAGCGCCAGCGTCAGCGCGAAGATCTTTGGCAACGCTGCATGTGCGCGCGCGTTTTCGTCGGCATCGTCCGGGTGATACAGGATGTTGACGTGCAGGTTACCGTTGCCGGCATGGCCGAAGGTGACGATGGTCAGCGTGTAGTCGCGCGCCAAGGCCTGCACGCCCGCCACCAACTCCGGAATGCGCGACACCGGGACCACCACGTCTTCATTGATCTTGCCCGGCGCAACGCTGCGCAGCGCAGGCGACAACGCCTTGCGTGCGGCCCACAGCTGGTCGCGCGCGCGTCCTTCCATCGCCACGTCCAGTTCGATCATGCCGTCGCCTTCAGCTGCGCTGGCCAGTGCCTGCAGCAGATAGGGCAGGGTGTCGTGGTCACCATCGGCCTCGACCAGCAGCATTGCACCGGCCTCCGGCACGTCGGCACCGTTCAGCCGCAGCAGCTCGAGGCTACGTGCGTCCATGAACTCCAGGCGGGTGGGTACTACCGGCTGCGACATCAATCGCGATACCGCGGCTGCGGCGGCATCGGCATCGCGGTACAGCACGCGCAGCCCGGCCTGGCTGACCGGCAGCGGGGTCAGTTTCAGCGTGGCTTCCACGATCAATGCCAGCGTGCCTTCGCTGCCCACCAGCAGATGGGTCAGATCGTAGCCAGTGGCGTCCTTGGTGTAGGCGCCGCCGCAGCGGATCACATCGCCGGTGCCGGTCACTGCCACCAGGCCCAGCACGTTGTCGCGGCTGGTGCCGTACTTCACCGCGCGCGGGCCGCCCGCATTGCAGGCCAGGTTGCCACCGACGCTGCAGATCTCGGCGCTGGAAGGATCCGGCGCCCAGAACAGGCCATGCGGGGCCAGTGCCTGCTGCAGGGCGCCATTGAGTACGCCCGGTTGCACCACCGCGCAGCGATCGCCGGCGCGGATCTCGACGATGCGGTCCATGCGGGTGAACGACAGCACGATGCTGCCGGGCAGCGGCACGGCCGCGCCGGTGGTGCCAGTGCCGGCGCCACGTGCGACCAGCGCTACGTGATGGGCCCGGCATGCGCGTACCAGTGCCTGCACCTGTTCGATGCTGGCAGGCTGCGCGACGGCGGCGGGGCGTTGATGACGCCACGAGTTGTCCTGCGCGTTGGCCTCCAGCGCGCTGTCATCCATGCGCCAGCCCTCCGCGCCCAGCAGGGCGGACAGTTCGGCAACCAGGGCAGCAGGCAGGGCAGGACTCATGACGGATCTCGTGGGGCAGCAGGAGCGGGTTGGATCAGTTTCCAGGCAACAACGGCGCCAGCCAGTGGCAGCCACACCCAGCGCAGTTCCGACAGCAGGGTGGCCAGGCCGCGCGCGCTGAAGAACTGTGGGGCGAACGGTGAAACGCGGATCGGTCGCCACGGCGCGAAGAAGCGTTGTTCGCTCCAGGGCCAGGCGAGGGCCACGCCGAGGCCGCCGGAGGTCATCGCATCCAGCAGCGGATGGCTGGCAGCGCAGATGAAGACGAACACTGCCGCCTGCACGGTAGATGCCAAGCTTGGTTGGCACACACCCGCCGACCAAGGTCGGCGACTACCGGGGCTGTGTGGTGCCGACCAAGATCGGCGGCTACCCAAGAACGCCAGCACCGCGGCCAATGCCGCCAGCACGCCGGCAAACAGCAGCGAATGGCTGGCGCCGCGATGGCCGAACGCATCGGCGTAGGGGATGTGCAGCGCGAAGGCCAGTACATCGGCATCGGGCAGCATCGCTGCAATCACGCCGGCCGCCAGCAGGCGCGGCGGGATGCGGCCGCGATCAGCGGCGCACCACAGCGCCAGCGGCACAGCAGCATGGGTGATGATCGAAGGCATCAGTCACACACCGTGGTCGTGCTGGCCTGGCTGCGATCTGGCAGGTGCCAACCTTGGTTGGCACAGAAGCGCCGACCAAGGTCGGCCTCTACCAGAGCGGACGGTACCCATCAGCAATCATCCAGCCGGAACGCATCACGCAGCCACCGCAGCTGCGGCGGCTCGCCGGTGGCGTCGACCACATCAAAACGGCAGGGCGCATTGGCCAGCGTCGGGTTGTCCTGCAGGTACAGCTGCGCGGCGTGCGCCAGGCGTCGGCACTTGCGCACATCCACCGAAGCGGCACCGCCACCGAAATCCGATCGCGCGCGATAGCGCACTTCCACGAACACCACGGTGCCGGCATCGTCCATCACCAGGTCCAGTTCACCGCCGCGATAGCGCACGTTGCGCGCACGCGGCTGCAGTCCGGCCTGCTGCAGATGCTGCTCGGCGGCGGCCTCCACCGCCGAGCCACGTTGGCTGCGCTCAGCGACCACCGACGATCGGCATCGGCCGGCCGCCATTGAAGGTGGACCATGCCGGCTGGCGCAGGATGTTGCCGTTGCTGTCCAGGAACAGGGTGCCGGTGGCACCGTCCAGGCCGCCCTCGTTGGACAGCTTGTCCAGATAGGCGGTGATCTTCCAGGCATCGGCGCCGAAAGCGAACAGGCGGCCGGCTGCACCGCGTGCGCTGGGCAGGGTGCTGGCGACCTGGCTGGCCGACGGCAGGCCCGACACGCTGCGCACGTTCCAGGCTTCATTCGGGTAGACGATGCCGTCCAGCGCCACGTCTTCTTCCACCTTGCCGCTGCCGATGGTCAGCTGCGAGGTGCCGACGCGGGTGGCGCCGCCGGCACCGGCCAGCGCCAGCTGCGGCGCCAGCAGGCGCGCCTGCGGCGCACGCACGGCGAGAAATACGGCATCGACCTGGCCGGCATTGCGCACCTGCGCACCGACATCGCCGACCGCATCGCTGACGCCGATGGTGGCCACCACCTGGCCGCCACGCTGGGCGAAGCGCTGGGCGAAGGCGGCGGCGGCACGGCGGCCGGTATCGTCGGCGCTGTTGATCACCAGCGCCTTGCCGCGCTCGCGACCACGCAGGTATTCAGCGGCGACGATGCCGTCATCTTCCGGTGCCAGCGAGAAACCGGCGCTGCCGGCCGGCGGCGCATCCTTGCCACGGTTCAGCGCCAGCACCGGCACCTGCAGCTGCTTACGGCCGTACACCGCGTCCACTTCGTCGCGGCCCAGCGGGCCGACCACGAAGTCTGCACCGGAGGCCACGGCCTTGTCATAGGCGGCGAGGGCACCGGCCGGGGTGCCGGCGGTGTCGATGAAGTTGATGTCCGGGCGGCGGCGGGTCTCGCCGTAGTACGCGGCCAGCAGGCCATCGCGCACCGGCTGCGCGGCGGTGGCCAGGCGGCCGCTGAGCGGCAGCAGCACAGCCAGCTTGGCCGGCGGGCGGTAACCGTCGCTCATCGCCGGCGGGCGCTTGCTGGTGTCGAACTGGGCGGCGCCATCGCGGTCGAACGGTCGCGGCAGCGGCAGGCCGCGTGCGATCAGTGCGCGGCCGGCGAAGTTGTACAGCGGGTCGTTGGCCGGCAGGGCGGCGGCACGGCTGCGCAGGGTGGCGTCGTCGAGGGTACCGAGCAGGCCGGCGATGGCGGCCTGGTTCTCGCTGCGTGCACTGCCGGTCAGGCTGGCATGGGCGCGGGCGCGTTCGGTGGCAGCGCCGAAGGCATCGCCGGTGCCCTGCAGCGCAGTGGCGCGGGCCAGATACCAGCGCGTCCGCAGTGCCGGCAGCACGTTGTCGCCGCTGTCCTTCAGCAGTGCCAGCGCCTGCGCCGGCTGCTTGTCGGCCAGTGCCAGCTCGGCGCCGGTCAGCTGGTAGCGCTGCAGGCTGGCGCCGGTCAGCTGGCGGGCGGTGAGCTGGCCCAGCAGGCTGCGCGCGCGAGCGCTGTCGCCGGCCAGGTGCCAGGCCCAGGCGGCATCGGCTAGGGCGTTGCTGCGGGCGCCACCTTTCAGGGTTGCGGCCAGCGCTTCCAATTGCAGGGCGGCGTCGCGCGGTTTGCCCTGTTCGATCAGCGCCAGCGCCTGGCTCTGGGCCGGCGATTCGGGCGCGCTGGTCAGGCTGGTGGTGGCACAGCCGGCCAGCAGCATCAGCGACAACGACAGGGCGGAGATCCGTGCGGCGGGCTTGTTCATGATCGGGTCCATGCGATGAGGGCAGCGGCCTTGGCCGGGTACACGCTACGATTCTACCCTTGCCCCGTGAGTACCGCTGAAATGAGTGTCCCAACCCTGTACGTCGTCGCCACCCCGATCGGCAACCTGGCCGATCTGAGCCCGCGCGCGCAGGAGGTGCTGCGCTCGGTGGCGGCCATCTGTGCCGAAGACACCCGCCGCAGCGGCCAGCTGCTGTCCCATTTCGGCATCCAGCAACCGCTGGTGGCCCTGCACGAGCACAATGAGGAAGCGCTGTCGCAGCGCTTGGTCTCGCGCCTGCAGGCGGGCGAATCGCTGGCGATGGTCAGCGATGCCGGTACCCCGCTGGTCAGCGATCCCGGCTTCCGCCTGGTGCGTGCCGCGCGTGCGGCGGGCATCAAGGTCAGCCCGATTCCCGGCGCCTGTGCCGCCATCGCCGCGCTGAGCGTGGCGGGCCTGCCCAGTGACCGCTTCAGCTTCGAGGGTTTCCTGCCGGCCAAGGCCAGCGGCCGCCGCGACCGCCTGCAGGCGCTGGCCGGTGAAGTACGCACGATGGTGTTCTACGAATCCTCGCATCGCATCGCCGAGTCGCTGGCGGACATGGCGGCGATCTTCGGCGGCGAACGCCCTGCGGTACTGGCGCGTGAGCTGACCAAGCTGTTCGAGACCGTGCTCGATGGGGATCTGGCCGGACTGCTGGCCAAGGTGGAAGCTGACGAAAACCAGCGCAAGGGCGAGTTCGTGGTGATGGTGCAGGGCGCTGGCGACGATGAAGAAGCGCAGCTGGCGCATGGCCGCCGCGTCTATGCCAAGCTGAGCGAGCATCTGCCGCCGTCGACCGCGGCGAAGCTGGCGGCGGAGTTGACCGGTGCACCGCGCAAGGCGTTGTACGGCAGTTGATGGATCGTGCGGACCAAGGTCCGCACCCACCAAAGCGGAATCCGCACCCACCAGAGCAGCGGAATCAGTAGATCCACGCCATGCGTGGATGGATGGGCCGCGCCAGGGGCTGCACCTACCCGGGCGGAACCGATGGCGCCAGGCCCTGCGACGTCAGGACTGTACGGTTGTGTCGAGGGTGTCCAGATAGTCGGCAATCTCGGCAATCACCGAAGAGAGATCCGGCGCGATCAGGCGATTCCTGCGCAGGAAGGCGCGCCACTGGGTCTGCTTCTGGGTATCTGCGGCGAACGACTGAGTCAGTCCGTAGGGCAAGGGGGGCGGCGCCGGGGTCCTTCGCCGATCAAACGTCGCGCCAATGGCCGCAACAAGGTGTGGACGATCCATGGCGTCTTCGCGGACCAGTGCCAGCAAGTCGAAGAAGTCCTTCATCCTGCTGTTTGCGATGCCCAGTGCCGCAATGGCCTCCAGCTTTTCGGCAAACACGGTCTCGCGCGGATAGACGTGCAGGCAGGGGAGAGGAAAGCCATCCAGCATCACCGGGTAGGCGATTTCCGGCGGTGGGGGAGTCACCGCATCGCCAAACCCCACGTCCCACTGTACGTGGCAGCGCGAGCGGCCAAGATGTGCGGTCAGGCGGATTCGCAACCCCTCATACTCCGCTTCTTCGCGGGTGGCCTCGATGGCGATGCTGCCCGGGTCGAAGCATAGGCCGTCGTCGTCCGGTATTGCACAGAGCGACCGTGCGATGTGCAGCAGATGGTCGGGATCTGCAGAGCCGAATCGCAGAAAATCGGCATCCCGCGTGGGACGGTGGGGGGCGTCGAACCACACTGCAAACAACATGGCGCCCTTCAGCAGGAACTGGTCGCGGTATCGGGAAGCGGAGAGTCGGTAGAGCAGGCGCTCAACGGCGAACCGGTCCAGCACGAACTGAAAGTCCTCGCCTCGGCTGCGAGCGAGATCGAGCAGCCGTTGCCGGATGGAAGCAACGCGCTGGGGGAGTGGTGGAGAGTGGGTCACGCCAGGGCATCGAGGTACGGTCTCATCAGTCTGGCAACGCGGCAGATCCGCGCATACTCCATCAGCGCATCCGGCGTGGTCGCACGGCTGTGAAGCGCGTCACGCAGGGCTTCAATTGCGACATCAAGTCCTACGAGATTGCGGAACTTGAAGCAATCGACGACGGTTTTGGCTACATTGCTGACGTATATGAGACGTTTGCCTACGCGACGCTCTTCCAGCCCCGCGTTGAGGGTCTTTGCCGACATGCGGACCACTCGGAGGGGCGGCCAATCGATCCGCGGAACGCGGTCGCTGTTGCCGATGGAGACCCAGCGTTCGAATGGCGCCTGGGTGGTCAGGCCATGCAGGCGCAGGGCACTCAACAGGCACAGACGGGGGTGCGGCAGGCGTTCGGCAATGATCCGCAGTCCATCATCGGTGTCGTCACTGTTTCTTTCCGCCAACGCGTAGACGCCACGAGACAGCCGGATCAGCGCACCGGCCTCGACCAGTCGGGTCAGCTGGGCGCGGGCGATCCCGGCGGTCACCAGCTCGCGGGCGCGCAGGGTGCCTGCGCGTCGCAACAGCTTTCGTGCGTTGGCCTCGGCGTTTCCCATGACGGCATTGTTCCATAACGTCGGGTGTTTTTAATATCAACCGACAAAAAGGAACATTGTCGGCTACGAAGCGTGAATGGTGCGGACCAAGGTCCGCACCCACCAGAGCGGAATCCGCATCCACCGGAGCGGTATGAGTTTCGCCGGGCCCTGTCCGGCGAATCGGTAGATCCACGTCATGCGTGGATGGATGAACCGGATGCCGCGATCAGCACGGCAGGAAGGGCGTGCGTAGGCTAGAATGTGCGCTGGCGGAGCCGGCCAGACAGTCGCGTCATCCCTTCGGGGGTGCCGAGGAAAGTCCGGGCTCCATAGGGCAAGGTGCCAGGTAACGCCTGGGCGGCGCAAGCCGACGGAAAGTGCAACAGAAAGACACCGCCTACGTCTTCTTCGGAAGGCCGGTAAGGGTGAAATGGTGCGGTAAGAGCGCACCGCGAGTCTGGCAACAGACCGGCACGGCAAACCCCACCTGGAGCAAGACCAAATAGGGATCCTTTGGCGCGGCCCGCGTTGGATCCGGGTAGGTTGCTTGAGCGTTGCGGTGACGTAACGCCTAGAGGAATGACTGTCCACGACAGAACCCGGCTTATCGGCCGGCTCCGCCTCTTTCTTCTGTCTTCTACATGCGTGTTTCCATATGCGTGAACCGCGCATCGGTAGTGCCGGCCGCTGGCCGGCAGCTTCACGCTGCCAGCAGCGGCGGACAGAATACCGGCCAGCGGCCGGCACTACCTCGACGTCGCGCGGTCCTCAACCCGGCGTACGGTATTGCCCGGCGGAGATGAACTGCTCGAACCGTTCACACCACACCACCACGGTGGTGTAGTCGTCCACGTCCACGTTCGCAGGCACCTCCACCAGGAAGCGGTTGAAGGTCTTCACCTCGCCGATGCGCTGGGCCTGCGCCTTGATCTTCAGGAAATCGGCCTTGTTGTCGACAAAGTCGCGGACCAGGTAGACCTTGTAGTCCGGCCCCGGCCCCATCTTGCCTTCGAAGGCCACCTGGCGCGCGCTGACGCTGACCTTGCCTTCGGCCCAGTGCACCGCGTCGCTGCCCTTGAGGTCACGGCGGAACGTGGTGTGATGAGTGGCGTCGCTCATGGCAGCCTGCACCTGTGCCACCGGCGGATCATCAGGAGCGATCAGGATCGGGAGGAAGTACACGCCCAGGCCGAAGCCGAGGCCGAGGGTGAGCAGGTGGGTGGCGAGCAGGATGAGGGTACGGCGCATGGGGCCTCCATGTGGATGTGGATCGCGCGGCATGGCGCCGGGCATGACCACCTTGGGAGGTTGCGGGCGGCATTTATAGACACAGTGCGAGACGCAAAAAGGGCACAGTGGGACGACCGCAGCGGCGCAGGCCCTGTGGCGCGGGCGAGAAGCCGCTGCGCCGGGAAGCTGAATGACGCCGTTGGCAGTCCTGGAGCGGGTAGTGCCGGCCGCTGGCCGGCAGCTGCGTGGCCTGCCCGAAGATCCGGAGGTTGCCGGCCAGCGGCCGGCACTACCCTGCTGGAAAGAGATGCCGGCCGGCGGCCGGCACGAGCCGGTCAGAAAATGACGTGACTCTGCCCGTTGGCTGCACCCTGCGGGCCGAAGCGGCGCTCGTGGATCTCGCCGTGGCCACCGGCGTCGATCAGCAGCACGGTGCTGGCGCGGGTGCCGTAATCGTCGCCGCGGATGAAGGCCGGGCTCAGCCAGCGCTCGCGTTCCAGGCCGATGCCGGTGTCGGGCAGGTCGCTGTCGGCGGGGCGATGTTCGTCGGCCAGCGCGGCCCAGAGCGGGGCCAGGTCCTCATCGCCGGCCTGCAGCCACGCAGACAGCGCGTCCATCAGCCGTCGGGTCTTCGGCCAGGGCGCGTCTAGCGCGCCGTTGGACATGCCATGCACGCCCGGGCCCAGGCTCTGGCGCTCGGCGGGGTGGTTGCCGAGGTACTCCAGGCTGTCGCCATCGGCCAGCAGCAGGTTGAAGGGTGCATACGCGCCCGCCACGGTGGCCAGCCGGTCGATATGCACGGCGGCGGAGTCGCGGCCGCGCAGGAAGTCGGCCACCAGTGCACCCCGGGACGGGCCGGTCTGTGCGGCCAGCGGATCACGGACATTGGTGACCACGGCCGTGCGGCCGCCGGCGCCGACGCCGGCCCAGCCACCGCCGGAGCGCAGGTCGCGCCCTCCGATGACGGAGGTCTCATCCTGCCAGGGGGCCAGCGCCGCGGTCGGGCGGGCGTGGAACTCATCACGGTTGCCGGTCATCACCAGCCGCCAGCGCGGGTGGTGCATCCAGCCAAGAGCGAGCAGGCACATGGCCTCATTGTGCATCGTTTGCGCAGTCCGGCGGCGTTTCCGGCCGGTTCCGGATGAATGCGCGGGCAATGTTTCACGCCTTGTCCACAGCCCTGAACTTCCGTTCAATCTCAAAAATTGAGACGGATCAGCAACTTGTGGATAAGCCTTGAACAATTCTCTAAAGGTTGTTGCAAGCCATTGATGCGGCTGGCGATTTCCCCGCTGAAAAGTTGTTGACAACCCTTCGGCCGCTGCTAAGGTGGGCATCAGAGGGAAATCCGGGTGTTTTGTGGGTTTTCGTGGTTCAATGTTTCACCGGGCGAAGGATAGGTGCACGCGTCGTGTTCCAGGGCGAGACGGCCATCACAGTTGACGATAAAGGGCGCATGGCGGTTCCCACCGCTTACCGCGACCTCGTCGCGCGCGCCAGCAACAACCGTCTCGTGCTGACCTACAACCCGTTCGAAGCCGGCTGCCTGTGGCTGTATGCAGAGTCGGAATGGGAGCGGGTCCGCGACGACGTCATGTCCAAGCCCAACACCCAGCGCGTCGTGCGCCTGTTGCAGCAGAAGCTGGTCGGCTCGGCCGCCCATCTGGAACTGGACGGCAACGGTCGCATCAGCATCCCCGCCAGCCACCGCGGTGCGGTGGGCATTGAGAAGAAGGCGGTATTGCTCGGTATGGGCGACAAGTTCGAATTGTGGAGCGAGCAGGCGCATCGGGCCCTGATCCAGCAGACGTTGTCTGACGAGGATCTGGGTGATGGGTTGCTCGACCTGAAGTTGTGAGCCGGGGTGCCCGGATGCGCCCAGAAGCGCAGACCGGTCACCTTCCGGTGTCGCAGTCGCCGGCGGTGCACCTGCCGGTCCTGTACACCCAGGTCCTTGAAGGCCTGAGGGTGATCGAAAACGGACGTTATCTGGATGGCACGTTCGGTCGTGGCGGTCATGCACGTGGCGTGCTCACCCAGCTCGGTCCCGAGGGGCGCCTGCTGGTCATGGACAAGGATCCGGAAGCCATCGCCGTTGCCGAGCGCGATTTCGCGCCGGACCCGCGCGTGTCCATCTTCCGTGGCAGCTTCGCCCAGCTGCTGCAGTGGGATGCGACGGCCGAAGGCCTGGACGGCGTGCTGTTCGACCTGGGCGTGTCGTCGCCGCAGCTGGACGTGGCCGAACGTGGCTTCAGCTTCGGCAAGGACGGCCCGCTGGACATGCGCATGGACCCGGACAGCGGTGAAAGCGCCGCGCAGTGGATCAACCGCGTGGAAGAGCGCGAAATTGCCGACGTGCTGTGGACCTATGGCGAAGAACGCCAGAGCCGCCGCATCGCCCGTGCCATCGTGGCCCGCCGTGAGAAGCAGCCCTTCTCCCGCACCGCCGAACTGGCCGAGCTGATCGCCTCGGTGATGCCGCGTGGGAAAGACAAGATCCACCCGGCCACGCGCAGCTTCCAGGCCATCCGCATCCACATCAACCGCGAGCTGGCCGATCTGGAAGCCGGGCTCGATGCGGCCGTGGAACGGCTCAAGCCCGGTGGCCGGCTGGCGGTGATCAGCTTCCATTCGCTGGAAGACCGCATCGTCAAGCAGTACATGAACCGCCTGGCCAAGGCGCCGCCGGCCAACCGCCGCCTGCCTGAGGCGGTGGCGTTCGTGCCGACGCTGGACCTGATCGGCGGTGCCATCAAGGCGACCGACGAGGAACTGGCCGCCAACCCGCGTGCGCGCAGCGCCGTGCTGCGCGTGGCGCAGAAGCGGGAGGCCGACGCATGAGCCGGCTGCTGCTGATCATCCTGTTGGCCTCGACCGTGGCCTCGGCGATCGGCGTCGTGTTCGTGCGTCACCGTCACCGGCAGACGTTCATCGAGCTGTCGCGCGCCGAACGCAAGCGCGATGACATCAACCTCGAATTCGGCCGCCTGCAGCTGGAGCAGGCGACCCTGGCCGAAGCCAACCGTGTCGATCGCATCGCCCGCGAAAAGCTCGGCATGAAGTTCCCCGAAGCCGGGGACATCGTGGTGGTGCGGCCATGAGCAAGACTGGCCGCAACCGCCCGCGCAACGCCTTCAACCTGCGCCAGCGCCTGCGCTGGGTCGCGCTGGCGCTCGGCCTGTGTTCGGTGTCGCTGGTCGGCCGCGCCGCCTACGTGCAGATCATCAACAGCGACTTCTACCAGCGCCAGGGCGAGGCCCGCTACCTGCGCGAGCTGCCGATCAAGACCTCGCGCGGCATGATCACCGACCGCAACGGCGAGCCGCTGGCGGTGTCCACGCCGGTCGCCTCGATCTGGGTCAACCCGCAGGACCTGCTGCGTTCGCCCGAGCGCATCCCGGAGCTGGCCCAGGCGGTCGGCATGTCGGTGGACGAGCTGAGCAGCCGCCTGTCGCAGAAGTCGGACAAGGAATTCATGTACCTGCGTCGCCGGATCAATCCGGACGAGGCAGAGAAGGTGGTCGCGCTGAAGATTCCGGGCGTGGCCGCGCAGCGCGAGTTCCGCCGCTTCTACCCGCAGGGTGAGGCGATGGCGCACGTGCTGGGCTTCACCAACATCGACGACCGCGGCCAGGAAGGCCTGGAGCTGGCGTTCGACGAATGGCTGCGCGGCAAGGCCGGCGCGAAGCGGGTGATCCGCAACCGCAAGGGCGAGACCGTCGAGAGCGATCTGCTGCGCGCCGCCGAGCCGGGCAAGGACCTGACCCTCAGCATCGATCGCCGCATCCAGTACCTGGCGTTCAAGGAACTGCGCAACGCGCTGGTGGCCAACAAGGCAGCGGGCGGTTCGATGGTGATCATGGACGTGACCACCGGCGAGATCCTGGCCATGGTCAACCTGCCGACCTACAACCCGAATTCGCTGACCGGCGCGCTGCCCGATGCGCGCCGCAACCGTGCGGTGACCGATCTGGTCGAGCCGGGTTCGACGATGAAGCCGTTGACCATCGCTACCGCGCTGCAGGCCGGTGCGGTGACCAAGGACACCATCATCGACACCAATCCGGGCTACATGACCCTGGGTCGCTTCACCATCCGTGACGTGCCGCGCAACAACGGCGTGCTGAACGTGACCGGCGTGATCACCCGCAGTTCGAACGTGGGTGCGGCCAAGGTCGCGGCGAAGATGCCGGACCAGGTGTTCTACGACGGCGTGCGCCGCTTTGGTTATGGCTCGGTACCGCACAGCGGTTTCCCCGGTGAATCCGGCGGCGTGGTGCTGCGCCCGGCGCGCTGGTCGGGTACCACCAAGACCACGATGTCCTACGGCTACGGCCTGAACGTGACGCCGCTGCAGATCGCTACCGCCTATTCGGCACTGGCCAACGGCGGTCGTCTGATCGCGCCGACCTTCGTCAAGGGCCAGCGCAATGAAGGCCAGCAGATCATCGACGAAAACGTCGCCAGGCAGGTGGTGGCGATGATGGAAACCGTGGTCACCCAGGGCGGCGCCAAGCAGGCGGCGGTGCTGGGCTACCGCGTGGCCGGCAAGACCGGTACCGCGCGCAAGGCCGGTCCGGGTGGTTACGAGCGGGGTCATTACAACGCGCTGTTCGCCGGCGTGGTGCCCGCCACCAACCCGCGCTTCGCCACCGTCATCGTCATCAACGATCCGCAGGCCGGCAAGTTCTACGGCGGCCTGGTGTCGGCGCCGGTCTATCACAACGTGATGGAAGGCACCCTGCGCCTGATGGACGTGCCATTGGACGACCTGCAGTCGTGGCTGGCCGCACAGCAGTCCGGCAAGGTCGGCCACTCGGCCTCGATCCTGCCTGCGCCTCCGGCCGAGACCGCGCTGCCGGTGGATGCCGCCGCTGAATTCGATGCTGCGCTGCCGAGCGCGCACGCCCAGACGCCGCCCACTACGGGAGGCACGCAATGAGTCCTTCGATGTTGCTTTCGCAGTTGCTTCCGGACGTTGCCCTTGCAGGGCACGACCCCGTTCTGACCGGCCTGGTGCTGGACAGCCGCGCCGTGCGTCCCGGCAATGCCTTCGTCGCCATCGCCGGTTTCGGCGCGCATGGCCTGGGCTTTGTCGAGCAGGCCCGCGCCGCCGGTGCCAGCGTCATCCTGTTTGAACCGCCGGCGCCCGCCGAACTGCCGGCACCGGCCGATGCGATCGCTGTGCAGGGTCTGCGCGCACGCATGGGTGCGATGGCCGACCAGTTCCATGGCGCGCCGTCGCGGGCGATGGCGATGGTCGGTGTCACCGGCACCAACGGCAAGACCTCCACCGTGCAGCTGCTGGCCCAGGCCTGGCACCTGCTCGGTATGCCCAGTGGCAGTATCGGCACGCTGGGCGCCGGACTTTATGGTGCGGTCGAACCGACCGGCTTCACCACGCCGCTGGTGCTGCAGATGCATGCGCTGCTGGCGCAGCTGCGCGACGCCGGTGCGCGCGCGGTGGCGATGGAAGTCAGCTCGCATGCGCTGGACCAGGGTCGCGTGGATGCCGTGCACTACGACGTGGCGGTGTTCACCAATCTCACCCGCGACCATCTGGACTACCACGGCGACATGGCCAGCTACGGCGCGGCCAAGGCGCGGCTGTTCCACCGTCCGGGCCTGAAGGCCGCGGTGATCAATCTGGACGACGCGTTCGGCCGCCAGCTGTTCGCCGGCCTGCCGGCGGGCGTGCAGCCGATCGGCCTGAGCTCGCGCGGTGCCACCGACGCCAGCGTGCGCGCCGAGGCGCTGCAGCTGGATGGCCGTGGCATTGCCTTCGAACTGGTCATCGACGGCCAGCGCGCGGCGGTGCAGTCGCCGCTGCTGGGCCGCTTCAACGTGGACAACCTGCTGGCGGTGGCCGGCACCCTGCACGCGCAGGGCCAGCCGCTGCCGCGCATCGCCGAAGTACTGTCGGCGCTGCAGCCGATCCGTGGCCGCATGAACCGCCTGGGCGGCGAAGGCGGCCTGCCGACCGTGGTGGTCGACTACGCACACACCCCGGATGCGCTGGAACAGGCGCTGGACAGCCTGCATGGTCACCTGCAGGGCACGCTGTTCTGCGTGTTCGGTTGCGGCGGCGAGCGTGATACCGGCAAGCGCCCGCAGATGGCCGCCATCGCCGAGCGTCTGGCCAACCAGGTCATCGTCACCGACGACAACCCGCGTGGCGAGGATGGCGACGTGATCGTGGCCGACATCCTGGCCGGCTTCACCGATGCCTCCGTCGTGACCGTGCAGCGTAGCCGCGCCCGTGCGATCGGCCTGGCGGTGAAGCGTGCCGGTGCCGGTGACATCATCCTGATCGCTGGCAAGGGCCACGAGCCGTACCAGGAAGTGAATGGCGTGCGCCATGACTTCGACGACACCGAAGTGGCCGCCGCTGCACTGGCGGCCAAGGCCGGTGTACTAGAGGCGCAGGCCGGGGAGGGCACCGCATGAAGCGCACCCTGCTTTCGCTGATCGCACACTGGGCCGGCGGTGAGATCCACGGCGACGACGTGGCCATCGATGCGGTCAGCAATGACACCCGCAGCCTCGGCCCGGGCAGCCTGTATGTGGCGCTGCGCGGCGAGCGTTTCGACGGCCATGACTTTGCCGCCGACGCGCAGGCGCGCGGTGCCAGCGCACTGCTGGTCGAGCGCCTGCTGCCGATCGAACTGCCACAGGTGCTGGTGGCCGACAGCGAACTGGCACTGGCGAAGATCGCCACCGGCATGCAGCGCGACCGCGGCACCGAGGTGTTCGCGATCACCGGCAGCAACGGCAAGACCAGCGTGAAGAGCCTGCTGCTGTCGATCCTGCAGCAGGTGGCACAGCACGCCCACAAGGTGGTCTACGCCAACCCGGGCAACCGCAACAACGAGATCGGCCTGCCGCTGGCGGTGATCGATGCGCCGGAAGATGCCGACTACGCCGTCTACGAGATGGGCGCCGGCAAGCCGGGCGATATCGCCTATCTGACCGACATCGCCCGCCCGCGCTATGCGCTGGTCAACAACATTGCCCCGGCGCACCTGGAACGCATGGGCAGCCTGCTCGGCGTGGCGGTGACCAAGGGCGCGATCTATGCAGCGCTGCCGGCCGATGGCGTGGCGGTGATCAATGTGGACGATGCCTACGGCCGCTGGTTCGAACAGCACTTCGTCGGCACCCCGCCGCGTTGCCGCGTGCTGCGCTACGGCCTGGAACATACCGCCGAGGTGACCGCGCGCGACATCCGCGCCGGCGCGCAGGGCAGCCAGTTCACCCTGGTCGCACCGAGCGGCGAAGCCCGCGTGGTGCTCGGCCTGCCGGGGCGCCACAACGTCAGCAATGCGCTGGCCGCCGCCAGCCTGGCGCTGGCCGCCGGTGTCGACCTGGCGCTGATCGCGACCGGCCTGGCCGAAGCGCAGCCGGTGCCGGGCCGCCAGATTGCCCATCAGCTGCGCAATGGCGCGGTGCTGGTGGACGACAGCTACAACGCCAACCCCGGTTCGCTGGCTGCGGCCATCGACGCCCTGGCCGCCGCGCCGGAAGAGGGCTGGCTGGTGCTGGGCGACATGCGCGAGCTGGGTCCGGACGGCGAGGCCCTGCATGCGCAGGCCGGCATCCGTGCACGCGCCGCCGGCCTGAAGCGGCTGTATGCACTGGGTCCGCTCAGTGCCGCCGCTGCGGCCGCCTTCGGTGAAGGTGGACGCCATTTCGATACCCATGGTGCGCTGTCACAGGCGCTGCAGGACGAGTTGCACGCTGGTGTGCGCTGCCTGGTCAAGGGTTCCCGTGGCAGTGCCATGGACCTGATCGTCAAAGCGCTGCTGGCGCAAGGAGAGGAATCCCCGCATGTTGTATGAACTGGCTCGATGGTTGCAGCAGTTGGAGAGCCTGTTCGGGCTGTTCAACTACCAGACGTTCCGCGCCATCCTTGCCGCGCTGACGGCCCTGTTCCTGTCGCTGTGGCTTGGCCCGGCGATGATCCGCAAGCTTGCCCAGTTCAAGGGCGGCCAGCCGATCCGCAAGGACGGTCCGCAGACCCATTTCTCCAAGGCCGGCACGCCGACCATGGGCGGTTCGCTGATCCTGCTCACCATCACCCTGTCGGTGCTGATGTGGGCCGACCTGCGCAACCGCTACGTGTGGCTGGTGCTGGCGGTGATGCTGTGCTTCGGCGCCATCGGCTGGTATGACGACTGGATCAAGATCGTCCGCCGCGACCCGAACGGCCTGAAGTCGCGCTGGAAATACCTGCTGCAGTCGATCTTCGGACTGGCTGCTGGCCTGTTCCTGTTCTACACGGCCGACGTGCCGGCGGCGCTGACCTTCTACATCCCGATGTTCAAGTCGGTGGCGTTGCCGCTGGCCGGCATCGGCTTCGTGGCCATCGCCTACTTCTGGATCGTCGGCTTCTCCAACGCGGTGAACCTGACCGACGGCCTGGACGGCCTGGCCATCATGCCCACCGTGCTGGTGGCCTGCGCGCTGGGCGTGTTCGCGTATGCCTCGGGCAACGTGGTGTTCGCCAACTACCTGCAGATTCCGCAGATTCCAGGCGCCGGCGAGCTGGTCATCATCTGCGCGGCCATCGCCGGTGCGGGCCTCGGCTTCCTGTGGTTCAACACCTATCCGGCCATGGTCTTCATGGGCGACATCGGCGCGCTGGCGCTGGGCGCGGTGCTGGGCACGATCGCGGTGATCACCCGCCAGGAACTGGTGCTGGTGATCATGGGCGGCGTATTCGTCATCGAAACACTGTCGGTGATGATCCAGGTGGCCTCGTTCAAGCTGACCGGCAAGCGCGTGTTCCGCATGGCGCCGATCCACCACCATTTCGAACTGAAGGGCTGGCCCGAGCCGCGCGTGATCGTGCGCTTCTGGATCATCTCCGTCGTGCTCGTGCTGATCGGCCTGGCCACGTTGAAGGTGCGCTGAGATGAACGACCTGTCCCGCCAGGCAACACGCCTTGAAGCCATCGAAGGCAGCTACGACAAGTGGCTGCTGGGCGCGATCATCGCGCTCACCGGCGTGGGCGTAGTGATGGTGGCGTCCAGCTCGATCGCCTTGATGAGCAGTCCGTTCTACTACCTCAACCGCCACCTGATCTTCCTGGCGGTGGGTATCGTGCTGGCGGTCATCGCCGCCCGCACTGAACTGAAGTCCATCGAGCAGTACAACCAGATGCTGCTGCTGGGCTGCTTCGTGCTGCTGCTGGCGGTGTTCGCACCGGGCCTGGGCAGCACGGTCAACGGTGCGCGCCGCTGGATCAACCTGGGCATCTCCAAGTTCCAGACGGTCGAAGCGGTGAAAGTGCTCTACATCGTCTGGCTGTCCAGCTACCTGGTGCGTTTCCGCGACGAGGTCAACGCGACCTGGCCGGCGATGCTCAAGCCGCTGGGCGTGGCCGGGGCGCTGGTGGTGCTGCTGCTGCTGCAGCCGGACTTCGGCTCGTCCACCCTGCTGCTGGCGATCACCGCCGGCATGCTGGTGCTGGGCGGGGTGAACATGCCGCGCATGTCGATGCCGGTGATCATCGGCCTGGTCGGCATGAGCGCACTGGCGATCATCGAGCCGTACCGCATGCGCCGCATCACGTCCTTCCTGGACCCATGGGCCGACCAGCAGGGCGACGGCTACCAGCTGTCCAACGCGCTGATGGCGGTGGGCCGTGGCGAGTGGACCGGCGTCGGCCTGGGCAACTCGGTGCAGAAGCTGTACTACCTGCCCGAAGCGCATACCGACTTCATCTTCTCGGTCACCGCCGAGGAATTCGGCTTCCTGGGCACCTGCGTGATCGTGGCCCTGTACGCGCTGCTGGTCGGCCGGACCTTCTGGCTGGGCATGCGCTGCGTGGAGATGAAGCGGCACTTCTCCGGCTACATCGCCTTCGGCATCGGCCTGTGGATCAGCATGCAGACCTTCGTTTCGATCGGCGTGAACCTGGGCATCCTGCCGACCAAGGGCCTGACCCTGCCGCTGATCTCTTCCGGCGGCTCGTCGGTGCTGATGACCTGCGTGGCGATGGGCCTGCTGCTGCGCGTGTCCTATGAACTCAAGCGCGCCGAGCGCCGCCAGGCCGTGCGCATCGGCGGCACCGAAGACGCCGCTGCCGAGCCGAGCGACGAGCCGGCCGCGCCGGTGGCCGCCAGCGTACCGATGAGCGCCGAGCCGGTGGCTGCCGCTGCAGCGAACGCTGCGCGTGGCACCAGCCGCCTGCAGTCGCGCATCGAACCGACCTTCGGGAGGCTGTCATGAGCACAGCCACCGACAACGTGCGCCCGGTGATGATCCTGGCCGGTGGTACCGGCGGTCACATCTTCCCCGGCCTGGCCGTGGCCCGCGTGCTGCGCGCGCGCGGCGTGCCGGTCACCTGGATGGGCGCCGACGGTGCGATGGAAACCCGTCTGGTGCCGCAGCACGACATTCCGATCGACACGCTGGCCATCACCGGCCTGCGCGGCAAGGGCAAGCTGGCCCTGCTGGGCGCGCCGTGGCGGCTGATGCGCGCGTTGCGCGCGGCCGGCATGATCATCCGAAAGCGCCAGCCGCGTGCGGTGGTGGCCTTCGGTGGATTCGCCTCCGGTCCCGGCGGCATGGCCACGCGCCTGCATGGCCTGCCGCTGATCGTGCATGAGCAGAACCGCGCACCGGGCCTGACCAATCGCATCCTGTCGCGCTATGCACGCCGTCTGCTGACCGGGTTCCCGGGCACCTTCGCCAAGGGCGAGGAGTTTGTCGGCAACCCGGTGCGTGCGGAGATCGCCGCCATCGCACCGCCGGAACAGCGCTTCGCCGACCGCCAGGGTCCGCTGCGCGTGCTGGTGGTGGGCGGCAGCCAGGGTGCACGCGCGCTCAATACCGGCGTGCCGCAGGCGATCGCTGCGCTCGGTGCCGGGGTTCCGGTGCAGGTGCGCCACCAGAGCGGCGAGAAGATGCATGCCGAAGCGGTCGAGGCGTATGCCAAGGCCGGCGTGCAGGCGGAGATCACCCCGTTCATCGCCGACATGGCCGAGGCGTTTGCCTGGGCCGATCTGGTCGTATGCCGCTCCGGCGCGTCCACGCTGGCCGAGCTGTGCGCGGTCGGTGTCGGCAGTGTGCTGGTGCCATTCCCCGCTGCCGTCGACGATCACCAGACCCGCAATGCGGAGTACCTGGTCGAGCGCGGCGCGGCGGTTTTGCTGAAGCAGGACGGAACGCTGGCCGACGGCATTGCCGCACTGCTGCGCGATCTGTCCGAAAATCCCGCCCGCCGCATGCAGATGGCGCAAGCCGCGCGTGCCCTGGCCAAGGTCGATGCCGCCGAGCGCATCG
Source organism: Stenotrophomonas sp. YJH_SMC_4 (assembly GCF_059371575.1). NCBI lineage: Bacteria > Pseudomonadati > Pseudomonadota > Gammaproteobacteria > Lysobacterales > Lysobacteraceae > Stenotrophomonas > Stenotrophomonas sp. YJH_SMC_4. The sequence continues at coordinate 65,232 of NZ_JCAFUR010000011.1, read as the reverse complement.
CCGATATCATTCTCGAGGAAGCTGTATGAAGAAGGCATGCCACCGCGCCTGCCCTGCGCGAGGCCGCGCATGATCCGCCGCCTGCACGACACCAACGACCTGGTGCGCGCGTTCCCGCGCGTGCATTTCGTCGGCATCGGCGGCACCGGCATGAGCGGTATCGCCGAAGTGATGCTGACGCTGGGCTATGAAGTGTCCGGCTCGGACAACGCCGACAACGTGGCGACCCGCCGCCTGGCCAGCCTGGGTGCGCGCATCATGCGCGGCCACTCGGCGGCCAACGTGCTGGGCACCGACTGCGTGGTGGTCTCCAGCGCCATCCGCGAAGACAACCCGGAACTGATGGAAGCGCGCAGCCAGCGCATTCCGATCATGCCGCGTGCGGCCATGCTGGCCGAGCTGATGCGCTTCCGTCGCGGCATCGCCGTGGCCGGTACCCATGGCAAGACCACCACCACCAGCCTCACCGCTGCGGTGCTGAGCGAAGGCGGCCTGGACCCGACGTTCGTGATCGGTGGCCAGCTGCTGGCCGCCGGCGCCAACGCCAAGCTGGGCGGTGGCCAGTGGCTGGTGGCCGAGGCTGACGAAAGCGATGGCAGCTTCCTGCGCCTGAACCCGCTGATGTCGATCATCACGAACATCGATGCCGATCATCTGGAGAACTACGGCAACGACTTTGCCCGCGTGCAGGCGGCGTTTGCCGAGTTCCTGCAGCGCCTGCCGTTCTATGGCCTGGCGGTGCTGTGCATCGACGACCCGGAAGTGGCTGCGCTGGCCGCCAGGACCCCGCGCCACGTGATGAGCTACGGCATGAGCCCGCAGGCCGATGTGCGCGCCGAGAACGTGGTGCAGGAAGGGTCGCGCATGCGCTTCACCCTGCGCCTGCCGCAGGGCACCAGCCAGGAAGTGGTACTGGCACTGCCGGGCAGGCACAACGTACTCAACGCACTGGCCGCCGCCGCAGTGGGCTGGCAGCTGGGCGTGGCCCCGGACGCCATCGCGCGTGCGCTGGAAGGCTTCGCCGGTGTCGGCCGTCGCTTCAACGATCTGGGCGAAGTGACCACCGCCAGTGGCGCCAAGGTGCGCATCATCGATGACTACGGTCATCACCCGAGCGAGCTGGAAGCCGTGTTCGCCGCCGCCCGTGGTGGCTGGGCCGACAAGCGCCTGGTGGTGGCCTTCCAGCCGCACCGCTACAGCCGAACCCGCGACCAGTTCGACAAGTTCGCCGCAGTGCTGTCCAGCGTCGATGCGCTGGTGCTGAGCGAGGTCTACCCGGCTGGCGAGGAACCGATTGCCGGTGCCGACTCGCATGCGCTGGCCCGCGCCATCCGCGCGCGCGGCCGCAGCGAACCGGTGGTGGTTGGCAAGGCCGCCGAGCTGGCCAGCGTGCTGCCGGACGTGCTGCAGGACGGTGACCTGCTGCTGATGATGGGGGCGGGCGACATCGGCGCCGTGGCTACCCACATCGCGGTGGAAGGCTTCAAGGGGGAGGGCGAGGCGTGAGCGCGCTGACCTTCCCGCCGCTGCGCGTGAGCGACCCGGCTGTATTCGGTCGCGTCGCCGTGCTGCTCGGCGGCACTTCCAGCGAACGCGAGGTGTCGCTGGATTCCGGCCGCAACGTACTGGAAGCACTGCAGTCGCGCGGTGTCGATGCGTTCGCGGTGGACGGCATTCCGGCGCTGGCCAAGGCGCTGGCTGCCGGCGGCATCGACCGTGTGTTCAACATCCTGCACGGCCACAACGGTGGTGGTGAGGACGGCATCGTGCAGGGCCTGATGGACGCCTTCGGCGTGCCGTACACCGGCTCGGACGTGCTGGGCTCTGCGCTGAGCATGGACAAGATCCGTACCAAGCAGGTGTGGTTGTCGCTGGGCCTGCCGACCCCGCAATACCGCAAGGTCGACGCATCGAACGTGCATGCACTGGCGGCCGAGCTGGGCCTGCCGGTGGTGGTGAAGCCGGCCAACGAAGGCTCCAGCGTGGGCATCAGCCGGGTCACCGACGACGCCGGCCTGGATGAGGCCGTGGCCCTGGCTGCGCGCTACGACGGCCAGCTGCTCATGGAGCAGATGGTGGTCGGCGACGAACTGACCGTGGCCATTCTCGGCGACGTCGCGCTGCCGTCGATCCGCATCGTGCCCAAGGGCCAGTGGTACGACTACAACGCCAAGTACATCGCCGAGGACACCCAGTACCTGTGCCCGGGCCTGGACGGTGGCGACGAAGAGGAAATCCGCCGCATCGCGCTGGCCGCGTTCCGCGCTGCTGGCTGCCGTGGCTGGGGCCGCGTGGACGTGATGCGCGACCGCAGCAGCGGCCGCTTCTTCCTGCTGGAAGTGAACACCGCGCCGGGCATGACCAGCCATTCGCTGGTGCCCAAGGCCGCAGGCCAGGCCGGCATCAGCTTCGAAGAGCTGGTGTGGCGTGTGCTGGAACAGACCCTGGAGGCCTCGCACGCATGAACGCGGTGCTGCGCATCTTCGTCTGGCTGTTGGCGCTGTCGGTGGTTGCACTGCCGGTGGTGGCCGTGGTCAATGGCTGGGTCGGCGCCGAGCGCTGGCCGCTGGCGAAGCTGCGCGTGCATGGCGAGTTCAAGCGGGTACCGGCCGAACAGCTGCAGCAGGTGCTGCTGCCGTATGCGCGCGCCGGGTTCTTCGCGGTCAAGCTGCAGGATGCCCAGGACGCACTGGAAAAGCTGCCGTGGGTGGAAAGCGCACGGGTACGCAAGCAGTGGCCGGACGTGCTGGAAGTAACCCTGGTCGAGCACAAGCCGTTCGCGCGCTGGGGCAACGACCGCCTGGTTTCCGAGCAGGGCAAGCTGTTCCCCACGCCGAAGAAGCTGGCCGACCTTGCGCTGCCCGAACTGGATGGCCCGGACAGCCAGACCGAGGAAGTGATGAAGCTGTACAGCGACTCGCGTGCATTGTTCGCACCGGCCGGCGTCGATGTGCGCCGGGTGACGATGGATGCACGCGGCAGCTGGTCGCTGGTGCTGAGCAACGGCACCGAAGTGGTGGTCGGCCGCGACGACGCGCGCTCGCGCATGCAGCGCTTCGTCAAGGTACTGCCGCAGCTCAACCGTCAGGACGCGCCGATCGAGCGCGCCGACCTCCGTTACACCAATGGTTTCACGCTGAGCTGGGGTACCCCGGCCACGCCGGCGAAAGCGCCGGCGACCCCGGCCAGAAGCACGCAGGAAAGGACATGAATCGCAAGGGTGACAAATCGCTGATCGTTGGCCTGGACATCGGCACCTCCAAGGTGGTGGCGCTGGTGGGCGAGTATTCGCCGGGCAACCCGATCGAAGTGATCGGCATCGGCTCGCACGAGTCGCGCGGTTTGAAGCGCGGCGTGGTGGTGGACATCGAATCGACCGTGCAGTCGATCCAGCGCGCGGTGGAAGAAGCCGAGCTGATGGCCGGCTGCGAGATCCGATCGGTGTACGCCTCGATCTCCGGAAACCACGTGCAGTGCAAGAACTCGCCGGGCATCGTGCCGATCCGCGACGGGGAAGTGACCTGGGGCGACCTGGATCGCGTGCTCGATGCGGCCAAGGCGGTGGCGATTCCGGCCGACCAGAAGATCCTGCACGCGATCCCGCGCGAGTACGTGCTGGACGATTCGCAGGAAGGCATCCGCAACCCGGTCGGCATGACCGGCGTGCGCCTGGAGGTGCATGCGCACCTGGTGGTGTGCGCACAGTCGGCCGCGGCCAACATCAGCAAGTGCGTGCAGCGCTGCGGCCTGCAGGTGGATGACCTGGTGCTGTCCTCGCTGGCCTCCAGCGTTGCGGTGCTGACCGCCGACGAACGCGAGCTGGGCGTGGTGCTGGTCGACATGGGCGCCGGCACCACCGACATCGCGGTGTTCGTGCAGGGCGCGATCTGCCACACGGCTTCGCTGCCGATCGCCGGCGACCACGTCACCAATGACATCGCGCACATGCTGCGCACGCCCACCCCGGAAGCCGAGCAGATCAAGGTGCGCTACGCCTGCGCCCTGGCCCAGCTGGCCACCGCCGAGGAAAGCATCCAGGTGCCGTCGGTGGGCGACCGTCCGCCGCGCCGCATGCCGCGTCATTCGCTGGCGCAGGCGGTGCAGGGCCGTTACGAGGAAATCTTCGAGATGGTGCAGGCCGAACTGCGCCGCTCCGGCTTCGAGGAACTGGTGCGCGCCGGCATGGTGCTGACCGGTGGTGCCTCGAAGATGGAAGGCGTGGTCGAGCTGGCCGAGGAAATGCTGCAGATGCCGGTGCGCGTGGGCATCCCGCAGCACGTTACCGGCCTGGGCGAAGTGGTGGGCAACCCCGTGCATGCCACCGGCGTGGGCCTGCTGCTGATGGGCAGCCAGATCGAGCACCCGCGGCGGCCGTCGCTACCGACCGGGCGCGCCGGAAGCATGTTCAAGAAACTCAAGACCTGGTTCCGCGGCGAGTTCTGACGCGGAACCCGTAACACCGGGGTCACCCCGGCGCAGCACCTGCAGTACCCGCATCACAACGCAGCAACGCAATACACAACCCACACAGCCGCAACGGCAACATGACACGCGAAGGCAGGAGGCCCGACCGTCCATGCCACCGACAAGCGGATACAACGAGGACACGGACATGGCGCATTTTGAACTGATCGAAAAGATGGCACCCAATGCGGTGATCAAGGTGGTTGGCGTGGGCGGCGGCGGCGGCAATGCCGTGGCGCACATGGTCAACTCGGCGGTGGACGGCGTGGAGTTCATCACCGCCAACACCGACTCGCAGGCCATCAAGAATTGCGGTGCCAAGCTGCAGCTGCAGCTGGGTACCAACGTGACCAAGGGCCTGGGCGCAGGCGCGAACCCGGAAGTCGGCCGCCAGGCCGCGCTGGAAGACCGTGAGCGCATCATGGACGCCCTGCAGGGCGCGGACATGGTGTTCATCACCGCCGGCATGGGCGGCGGCACCGGCACCGGCGCTGCACCGGTGGTGGCGCAGCTGGCCAAGGAGATGGGCATCCTGACCGTGGCCGTGGTCACCAAGCCGTTCCCGTTCGAAGGCCGTCGCCGCATGCAGGTGGCGCTGAAGGGCATCGAGGAACTGAGCCAGCACTGCGACTCGCTGATCACCATCCCGAACGAGAAGCTGATCACCGTGCTGGGCCGCAATGCGACCATGATCCAGGCATTCCGCGCCGCCAACGACGTGCTGCAGGGCGCCGTGCAGGGCATCGCCGACCTGATCGTGCGTCCGGGCCTGATCAACGTCGACTTCGCCGACGTGCGCACCGTCATGTCCGAAATGGGCCTGGCGATGATGGGTACCGGCACTGCCCGTGGCGATGACCGCGCCCAGGCCGCTGCCGAATCGGCCATCCAGAACCCGCTGCTGGACGACGTGAACCTGGCCGGTGCCAACGGCATCCTGGTCAACATCACCGCCGGTGCTGACTTCACCATGGCCGAGTTCGACGAGATCGGCCGCACCATCGACGGCTTCGCTTCGGAAGACGCCACCGTGGTGGTCGGCACCGTGCTCGACCCGGACATGCAGGACGAAGTGCGCGTGACCGTGGTTGCCACCGGCCTGAACCGCGTGTCGACCAGCAAGGCCCAGCGTCCGGGCGAGCGCGCGCCGATCAAGCTGGTCCGCAACGCCACCACCGGCCAGCCGGAGTTCGGCGACTTCGACAACGGCGGCGACGCCGTGTCCAAGGCCGTCGGCGGCATGGGCCTGGGCCTGCGTCGCGCCAGCAGCGATACCGCGGCGGCTTCGGCCCCGTCGGCGCCGTCCTCTTCGGCCCCGGCCGCGGCAGAACTGCCGAACGATTACCTGGACATCCCGGCGTTCCTGCGCCGCCAGGCGGACTGAGCGGGCCGGCCCGGGGTTGTCCTCCCCGGGTGGCGCCACCATGTCCTGAAAACGCGGGCGCCGGGCCAGGATGGGCCCGGCCGCCCTGCTTCATGTGCGTCCCATTGGCGCGCCGGTGTGTCCTGCCTGCCTTTCAGCCGGGGTAGGGGACCGTGCGTGTTAATCTAATGTGTCACTTCCGGTCCATCCCCCATGATCCAGCAACGCACCCTCAAGAACACGATCCGCGCCACCGGCGTTGGCCTGCACAGCGGCGACAAGGTCTACATGACCCTGCGCCCGGCACCGGTCAACCATGGCATCGTGTTCCGCCGCGTGGACCTGGACCCGGTGGTGGAAGTGCCGGCCAAGGCCGAGCTGGTCACCGAAGTGACCCTGTGCACCGGCCTGACCTGCAACGACGCCAAGATCCAGACCGTCGAACACCTGATGTCGGCGCTGGCCGGCCTGGGCGTGGACAACATCATTGTCGAACTGTCCTCGGCCGAGCTGCCGATCATGGACGGTTCGGCCGGCCCGTTCGTGTTCCTGCTGCAGTCGGCGGGCATCGTGGAACAGGATGCGCCCAAGCGCTTCATCCGCGTGCTGAAGACCGTGGAAGTGACCGAAGGCGACAAGGTGGCCCGCTTCAGCCCGTACGAGGGCTACAAGCTGGGCTTCACCATCCAGTTCGACCACCCGATGATTCCGGCCAAGCAGTCGCGCCAGGAAATCGAGTTCTCGACGCTGGCCTACACCAAGGAAATCTCCCGCGCGCGCACCTTCGGCTTCATGCGCGACCTGGAATACATGCGCGAGCGCAACCTGGGCCTGGGCGGTTCGATGGACAACGCCATCGTGCTGGACGAGTTCCGCGTGCTCAACGAAGACGGCCTGCGCTATGCCGACGAATTCGTGCGCCACAAGATCCTCGATGCGATCGGCGACCTCTACCTGGCCGGTGGCCAGGTGCTGGGTGCCTACGAAGGCTTCAAGTCCGGCCACGCCCTCAACAACAAGCTGGTGCGGGCGCTGATGGCCGACGCCACTGCCTGGGAATGGGTCAGTTTCGACTCGCCGGCGACGCCGGATCCGGTGGAATATGCCACTCCGGCCTACGCCTGATTTCTGTAGGTTGTTGAATTAAAAGACAAAAACGCCGCCTTCCAGGGCGGCGTTGTCGTTTCAGGGGTGTTCGGCGCATTCAGCATGCTTGACACGCGTCAAGGCCGGTTCGAGGTCACGGTTTTGTGAACCTGTTGGATCGGAAGCCTGAATTTAACGCGATTTTAACAACAATCTAACGACAGGCCCCCGGATGGCAGCTAGGATGCGACCCGGCCCCCGAAATGTTTCACGCCGTGGTGACACGCGCGACGGGGAGCGGAGCCGGATGCTCCGTTGTCGTCAGGACTGCTTCTTCGGCTTCGAGGGAACGTCCTGCAGGCAAGCCAAGGCGTCGCGTAGCCCTTTGTGCGTGGCGGCTGAAACTGCGTGGGGTCCATTCCGGTTGTCGAGCGCTGGGGAGCGCGTGGGAGTGGGAGACGCAGTCTTGATGGTCACCCTGGTGGCCTTCAGCCCGATGGAACGGGCCGCGTCGAGCAACTGGGCTTCGGCAAGCCGCAACTTGGCATGCCAGACCGGGGACTCGACGAGAAAAACGAGGTGTTCCCCGTCCACATTGGCCAGCCGGCAACGGCTGCGCAGAGGTGGCGGCAACTGGGGGCGCAACTGACGGTCCAGCGCGTCGAGCCACAAGGCACGCCGCAGCGGGTTCCCGCTTTTGTCCGCCATCACCGCATCCAGCGCCGGCTTCGGCACTGACGCGGGGCGAACGCTGGATTTCGGCTCAGACATGAAAACTCACTGATGGCATTCAAAAAGATCGTAATCAAAACGCGTGAAGGACAGGCCAAGTCGTCGCCGATCGCGCGTTTGCGGTTCTATTTCGAGGACCGCCCCCGCGCCCTGCTGGGCAGCGTGCTCGGGGTAGGCTGCATTATCGGCCTTGCTGGCGGCATTGGCGCCAGCGCGCTGAATGATTCCCGGCTGCAGGCCAAGGTCGAGCGCCAGGATGCGGAACTGGCCAAGGTCAAGCGCGATGCGCAGACCCAGGTCAACGCGCTGGCGGCACGCCTCGGCGAGCTGCAGGCGCAGGCTACCCGCCTGAACGCCCTTGGCGAACGGCTGACCCAGATGGGCAAGCTGGAAGACGGCGAGTTCGACTTCAACGAGACCCCTGGCCTCGGTGACGGCGATGCCGGCGGCCCGACCAGCGACATCCCGGTCAAGGACGTCAACGCCGACTTACAGGTGCTGGAGCAGCGTTTCGCTGCTTCAGGCCGCCAGTTGTCGGTGATGGAATCGCTGATGTTCGACCACCAGCTGCAGCAGAACGCCGTGCCGTCGCGCATGCCGATCCGCAACAGCTACGTGACCTCCGGCTTCGGCACCCGTGCCGACCCGTTCGGCCGCGGTGCCGCGACCCACAAGGGCATGGACTTCCACGCCAAGGTCGGTGACCCGGTGATGGCCGTGGCCGAAGGCGTGGTCAGCTTCGCCGGCGTGAAGGGCGGCTACGGCAACGTGGTCGATGTCGACCACGGTAATGGCTACGTCACCCGCTACGCGCACAATTCGCGCCTGGTGGTGAAGGCCGGTGACCTGGTCCGTGCCGGGCAGGAAGTGGCCAAGGCCGGTTCCACCGGACGTTCGACCGGCGCCCACGTGCACTTCGAGGTGTGGGAGAACGGCAACGTGGTCAACCCGCGCAAGTTCCTCGGCGACGGCGGCAACACGCCGGTCGGCCGCATCAGCCGCGGCTGATGCCCGGGTCGGATCCCTTCCGCGCCGCGGTAGGGCTCTGACCCGATGCGGTTGATCTGGTAGTGCCGGCCGCTGGCCGGCAACCTCATGATCTTCGGCAGCATCGCGGATCACCGGCCAGCGGCCGGCACTACCTCTCGGGGTTGAAACCTCAGCCGCCCGTCCCAAGCTACAATGGGTGTTGCCATCGACAGGGCGCCAGGCGCCCTGTTTCGTTTGCGGCGGACGGATCCCAAGGGGGAGGCCGGGCGTCGTGTCCATCCAACCCGGTTCCTTCAATGATCAACAGCCTGCTTACCCGCGTATTTGGCAGTCGTAACGAACGACAGCTGCGCCAGCTCAACCGCATCGTCGCCAAGATCAATGCGCTGGAGCCGGAGATCGAGAAGCTTTCCGACGAGCAGCTTCAGGCCAAGACGCCGGAGTTCAAGCAGCGCATCGCCGATGGTGAAGCCCTGGACAAGGTGCTGCCGGAAGCCTTCGCGGTCTGCCGTGAAGCCGGCCGCCGCGTGCTGGGCATGCGCCACTACGACGTGCAGCTGATCGGCGGCATGGTGCTTCACCTGGGCAAGATCGCAGAAATGCGCACCGGTGAAGGCAAGACCCTGGTGGCGACCCTGCCGGTGTACCTCAACGCGCTGGAAGGCAAGGGCGTGCACGTGGTCACCGTGAACGACTACCTGGCCCGCCGCGACGCCGCGCAGATGGGCAAGCTGTACAACTGGCTGGGCCTGAGCGTGGGCGTGGTCTACCCGGGCATGCCGCACAGCGACAAGCGCGAAGCCTACGCCGCCGACATCACCTACGGCACCAACAACGAATTCGGTTTCGACTACCTGCGCGACAACATGGCGCTGTCCAAGGCCGACCGCTACCAGCGCGGCCTGCACTACGCCATCGTCGACGAAGTCGACTCCATCCTGATCGACGAAGCGCGTACCCCGTTGATCATCTCCGGCCCGGCCGACGATTCCCCGGAGCTGTACATCCGTGTCAACCGCGTCGTGCCGCACCTGGTCAAGCAGGAAGCGGAAGACGGCGAGGGCGACTTCTGGGTCGACGAGAAGGGCAAGCAGGTGCACCTGTCCGAAGCGGGCATGGAGCACGCCGAGCAGCTGCTGGTGGAAGCCGGCATCCTCAACGGCGAAACCGAAGGCCTGTACGCGGCGCAGAACCTGACCGTGGTCCACCATCTCAACGCCGCCCTGCGCGCGCACGCGATCTACCAGCGTGACGTTGACTACATCGTGCGCGACGGCGAAGTGGTCATCGTCGACGAGTTCACCGGCCGTACCCTGGCCGGCCGCCGCTGGTCCGATGGCCTGCACCAGGCGGTGGAAGCGAAGGAAGGCGTGCCGGTCCAGCGCGAGAACCAGACGCTGGCGAGCATCACCTTCCAGAACCTGTTCCGCATGTACAAGAAGCTGTCCGGCATGACCGGCACGGCCGATACCGAAGCCTTCGAGTTCCAGAGCATCTACGGCCTGGAAGTGGTGGTGATCCCGACCAACCGCCCGACCATCCGCAAGGACAGCCCGGACCAGGTGTTCCTCAACCGCAAGGGCAAGTTCAATGCGGTGCTGGCCGACATCGAAGAGTGCGCCAAGCGCGGCCAGCCGGTGCTGGTCGGTACCACCTCGATTGAAACTTCGGAAATGCTGTCCGAGCACCTGAGCAAGGCCGGTGTGAAGCACGAAGTGCTCAATGCCAAGCAGCACGACCGCGAAGCGACCATCGTCGCCAACGCCGGCCGTCCGGGCGCGGTGACCATCGCCACCAACATGGCCGGCCGTGGTACCGACATCGTGCTGGGCGGTTCGTTGGAAGCAGAGCTCCACGCGCTGGGCGAGGACGCGACCGACGAGCAGAAGGCCGCGGTCAAGGCCGACTGGCAGAAGCGCCACGAGGCAGTGAAGGCGGCGGGCGGCCTGCACATCGTCGGCACCGAGCGCCATGAGTCGCGCCGTATCGACAACCAGTTGCGTGGCCGTTCGGGCCGCCAGGGTGACCCGGGTTCGTCCCGCTTCTACCTGTCGCTGGAAGACAACCTGATGCGCATCTTCGCCTCCGACTGGGTGCAGAAGGCCATGCGCATGATGGGCATGAAGGAAGACGACGTCATCGAAGACCGCCTGGTCAGCCGCCAGATCGAGAAGGCGCAGCGCAAGGTCGAGGCCCACAACTTCGACATCCGCAAGAACCTGCTGGACTTCGACGACGTCAACAACGACCAGCGCAAGGTGATCTACGCCCAGCGCGACGAACTGCTGGACGCCGAGTCGGTGAAGGACAACGTCGACGGTATCCGCGACGATGTGATCTTCGACGTGGTGGCCCGCTTCGTGCCGCCGAACTCGATCGACGAGCAGTGGGACCTGCGTGGCCTGGAAGCGACCCTGGAGTCGGACTTCGGCCTGCAGATGTCGCTGACCGACCTGGTCAAGGAACACGAGGAGCTGGACGCCGAGGCGATTGCCGCCAAGGTGCAGGAACGCGTCAACCAGCACTTCGCCGAGAAGGAAGCCGGCGTGGGCGAAGAGACCATGCGCGCGCTGGAGAAGCACGTGATGCTGACCGTGCTGGACCAGAGCTGGAAGGAGCACCTGGCGCGCATGGATTACCTGCGCCAGGGCATCTACCTGCGTGGTTACGCGCAGAAGCAGCCGAAGCAGGAATACAAGAAGGAAGCCTTCGAGCTGTTCTCGGACATGCTGGAAAACGTCAAGCGCGAAGTGGTGACCCTGCTGTCGCGCGTGCGTATCCGCAGCGACGAGGAAGTGCAGGCGCTGGAAGCGGCCGAACGCCAGCAGGCCGAAGCCCGCCTGAGCCAGTCGCAGTTCCAGCACCAGGACGTGGGCGGCTACAGCGCCGACGAGGAAGCCGCGCAGGTGCAGGCTGCCCAGCAGGGCGTGGCGCAGATGCAGCGCGACGAGCCGAAGATCGGCCGCAACGATCCGTGCCCGTGCGGCAGTGGCAAGAAGTACAAGCACTGCCACGGCCAGCTGAGCTGATGCCGAAGAGCCCCGCGAAAGCGGGGCTTTTCGTTTGTGGCAGGGGAGTTGCAGCGGATCCGTGATTGCGCCGGCCGCCCTGTTCTGGGCATGCTTCCCCCATGCCTTCCCCCACCCGATCGATCCATGTCGTGGCCGCCGTCATCACCGACGCCCGTGGCCGCGTGCTGCTCAACCGCCGTACCGAGAACCGCGACATGGCCGGCCTGTGGGAGTTTCCCGGCGGCAAACGCGAATCCGGCGAGACCTCCGAACAGGCGCTGGTGCGCGAGCTGCGCGAGGAACTGGGCATCGAGGCCGATGTCGGCGAGTGGCTGATGGATGTGCCGCAGCGCTATCCGGACAAGCACCTGACCCTGGAGGTGCGCCATGTACGCAGCTGGAAGGGGACGCCGCGCGGGCGGGAGGGCCAGGCAATCACCTGGGTGGCGCCGGACAAGCTGGGCCGCTATTCAATGCCACCGGCCGACCTGCCGGTGGTGGCTGCCCTGCGCCAGCCCGACAGCTACCTGATCACCCCGGCACCGGCCGATGATGAGGGCGGCGTGCAGCATTGGCATGAACAGCTGCAGCGCGTGGTGGCCGCGGGCCAGCAGCGCATCCAGCTGCGGTTGCCGACGGCGCATCCGCAGCGGCAGGCGATGGTCGAACAGGCCGTGCGCGCGCATCGTCGCAGTGGGGTGCAGTGGCTGCTCAATCGCGATATCGAACTGGCGCGTGCATTGGGCGTGGGCGTACACCTGGGCAGCGAGCAGTTGCAGGAACTGTCGCAGCGTCCACTTCCCCAAGGCCAGCTGGTGGCCGCATCCTGCCACGACCTGCAGCAGCTGCAGGCAGCACAGCAGCTGGGCTGCGACTTCGCCGTGCTGGGCCCGGTGCAGGCCACGGCCAGCCATCCGGACGCGGTGCCGCTGGGTTGGGACGCGTTCGCCGAGCTGCGCGCGCAGGTGTCACTGCCGATCTATGCGCTGGGCGGCATGGGCCGCGGTCACGTCGCCGAAGCGCGTCGCCATGGCGGGCAGGGCATCGCCGCCATTCGCGGGCTGTGGCCAGAGTGAGCCGGCATGCGGGGTCAGATCCCTGCGCAGCAGGGCTCTGCCCCCTCCCGATCACAGCGTGATCCAGAAACAACCATATTGCCGCCGCAACCCCAGCACCGTCGAGGCGCGCGCCACGCTGCCCGGCAACGTCTGCTCCAGGCGCAGGCCGACCGGATGGCGCACGGCCGGCGGCTCGGGGTCGAACCCCTGCGCAGCAGGGCTCTGACCCTCCTCCGGCACTGCGACCTGGTCCTGCCGCGGATACACCGGCACCACGTCCACCAGCGGCCGCCGGGCCAACGATTCCAGTTGGCCGAGAATGCGCTGCGCGCCCGCGTCGGACACCGAGCCCCACAGGTACAGCGAGGACAGCCGATTGACGTCGTTGCTGAGGATGCCGTTGCGCAATGCGTCCACGAGCTCGCTCAGCCGGCGCGGGCAGCGTGCACCCAGCGTGTCGCGCGCTGCGGTATTGCCGGTCGGGGAGGGCGGCGGCAGCCGTGACCGTGCACCCACGCTGTCGCAGGGCCGGTCGGTATACACGCTCTGGCCCTGCGCATCGGTGCAGCGGTTCAGGCGCGTGGACTGTGCGTGGGCGACGTTCGACAGCACGCATAGCGGCAGCAGCAACAGCAGGAAGGAAAGCCGGATCATCCTCGCAGGGTAGCGCCGATCCGGTCCGCATGGCGTGCTTTCAGCCGTGCAGCAGCTTCAGCACCGAGGTGGTCGGCTTGGCCAGGTTCAAGGTGTAGAAGTGCAGGCCGGGCGCGCCGCCTTCGATCAGGCGCTGGCACAGCCGGGCCACCACTTCCGTGCCGAATGCACGTACCGACTCGGCGTCATCGCCGTAGGCCTGCATCTTGCGGCCGATCCAGCGCGGAATCTCCGCACCGCACTGTTCGGAGAAGCGGCGCAGCTGGCTGAAGTTGGCGATCGGCATGATGCCGGGCGTGATCGGCACCTGCACGCCGAGCCGGCGCACTTCATCGACGAAGTGGAAGTAGGCATCCGGGTTGAAGAAGTACTGGGTGATCGCCGCATCGGCACCGGCATCGATCTTGGCCTTGAAGTGCTTCAGGTCAGCCAGCGCATCGGTCGCCTGCGGATGCGTTTCCGGATACGCGCCCACTTCGATGTGGAACGCATCGCCGTGCTCGGTGCGGATGAAGTCGATCAGCTCGGCGGCGTAGCGCATGTCGCCGGGGAAGCCCATGCCCGAGGGAAGGTCACCGCGCAGCGCGACCAGGCGACGGCAGCCGATGGCGCGGTACAGCTTGAGCAGTTCGCGGATCTCCTGGCGGGTGCCGCCCACGCACGACAGGTGCGGCGCGGCATCGAACCCATGGTGCTGGTTGAGGTGGCGCACGGTCTCGGAGGTATAGCTCAGGGTCGAGCCACCGGCGCCGAAGGTACACGACACGTATTCGGGGGCGTAGTCCTTCAGCTTGGCCGCAGCACGGTCCAGCTGGCTGCGCTGTTCGTCGGTCTTGGGCGGATAGAACTCGAAGCTGATGGCGGTCATGGCGCGGATGGCGGCGGCGGGTGCAGATCAGTATATCGCTTCATCAAGATGGATGTGCGATTGATATGTGAGGGTGGGCCATCCATGGCATGCGACCGTTCGCCCCGCCGTGCGGCCGCTGCTCCGAAATCGCAACCGGGGTGCCTCCGCCAGGCCCACGCTGCTCCCATCCCGGCACCACCCACCCAATGAAGGAGCAGACGATGAAGATCTTCCTGGCACTCTGGTACGCAATGAAGGCCCTGGCCCGGCTGGCGATGATCGGCATGGCGATGGCCGTGCTCGGTTCCGGCTCGGCGCATGCGGCGGCCGCCACCGGCACCGGCAAGGTGCAGGTCGAGGTGGTCGGCAAGGGCCGTCCGCTGCTGATGATCCCCGGCCTGAACAGCAGCGCCGAGGTCTGGCGCGAGACCTGCCCGGCGCTGAAGGACGTGCAGTGCCATCTGGTGCAGCTGCCGGGCTTTGCCGGCGCTGCGCCCGTCGACCCGCGCCCGGCCGAATTCCTGCCGGCCATGCGCGGGCAGCTGCTGGCCTACCTGCATGACCAACAGCTGGGCCCGGTGGTGGTGATCGGCCACAGTCTTGGCGGCCTGCTGGGGCTGCAGATGGCGCAGGCCGAGCCGAAGGCAGTCAGTGCGCTGGTGGTGGTCGACGCATTGCCGTTCCTGCCGGCCGCGCGTGACCCGAACGCCACCGCAGACAGCGTGCGGCCAATGGCCGACCAGCTGCGCAAGGGCATGCTCGCCGCCGATGCCGCGCAGTGGCAGGCGCAGCTGAAGGCCGGCCTGCCGGGCATGACCCGCGATCCACAGCGGCAGGCCGAGCTGGGGCGCTGGGGCGAAGCCAGCGACCGCCAGACCACCGCTGACGCCATGCATGCGGTGATGACCACCGACCTGCGTGACAACATCGCCTCGATCACCGCACCGACGCTGGTGCTGGGCAGCTGGGCCGGCTACCAGCCGATGGGCGGCACCGAGGACAGCACGCGCGCGGTGTTCCAGGCGCAGTACGCGAAACTGCAGGGCGTGCAGATCGCGATGAGCGCGCAGGGTTTCCACTTCCTGATGTGGGATGATCCGCGCTGGCTGCGCGGTCAGGTGCAGGCCTTCCTCGACCACCACCACTGAGTTTCAACACGCCTCGGAATGGACATGCCGGATTCCTCCTCGACGGTACGCTTCTGGCTGCTCAATGCGCTGGTGTGGGTGCTCTATGGCGTTGCCGGAATCGGCCTGCGCCAGGCCTATTTCAGCGATGCCGGAAGCGCAGGCGTGTTGATCACGCTGGGTCTGGCGTTGGCCCTGTTCGGGTGCAGCGGTGCCATCCGCGCGCTGGCGCTGCGTGCCGACTGGTGGGCGCGCGGCACGGCCGGGCTGTTGCTGCGGCTGGCGCTGTCGGTGGCATTGGGCGCGGCAGTGGCGCAGCTGCTGGTGAACATCGCGCTGCACTCGGCGCTGGCCTGGAACTGGGTGAGCCTGGGACGGCAGACGGCCGACTTCAGCCCCAAGGCGCTGCTGCTCTACTGGTACACCACTGCGGTGATGCTGGCCCTGTGGGCAGCGCTCTGGGCAGGCCTGCACAGCCTGCGCCGGATACGCAGTGCGGAACTGGCCCGCCTGCGCGCCGAGGCCGAGCGCAGCGCGCTGGAGCGCGATGCACTGCGTGCACGGCTCAACCCGCATTTCATGTTCAATGCGCTGAACAACCTGCGCGCGCTGATCCTGGAAGATCCTGAGCGTGCGC
Organism: Stenotrophomonas sp. YJH_SMC_4; assembly: GCF_059371575.1. Lineage (NCBI taxonomy): Bacteria > Pseudomonadati > Pseudomonadota > Gammaproteobacteria > Lysobacterales > Lysobacteraceae > Stenotrophomonas > Stenotrophomonas sp. YJH_SMC_4. The sequence continues at coordinate 49,260 of NZ_JCAFUR010000011.1, read as the reverse complement.
GCGACATGGTCACCCGCCTGTCGCGCACGCTGCGCCAGGCGCTGGCACACAACCGCAGCGAGCAGGTCACCCTGGCCGAGGAACTGGTGGTCGTGGACGACTACCTGGCCATCGAGGCAGTCCACTTCGAACAGCGCCTGCAGGTAAGCCAGCACATTGATGCCGATGCCATGCAGGCACAGCTGCCGGCGATGGCGCTGCAGCTGCTGGTGGAGAATGCGATCAAGCATGGCATCGCCAGCCGCCCGGGCGGCGGTGAGGTGCAGATCCGTGCCACGCTGGACAATGATGTGCTGCGCCTGCAGGTGGACAATCCGCTGGGCAGCGCCAACGAGCCCACCCATGGCCATGGCGTTGGCCTTGCCTACCTGCGTGCGCAGCTCGGCACGCAGGGTCGTTTCACCCTGCAGCCGGTCGGCGACCGCATGCAGGCCCTGCTGGAGATTCCGCAATGAGTGGCGTGCTGCGTGTGTTGATCGTTGATGATGCACGGCTGGCGCGGCAGGAGCTGCGCACGCTGTTGTCGGCGCTGCCATGGGTGCAGTGCGTGGGCGAGGCCGACGATGTGCCCGCTGCACGCGAGGCGATCGCCACACTGGCGCCAGACCTGGTGCTGCTGGATGTGCAGATGCCCTCCGGCAGCGGCTTCGATGTGCTGGATGGGCTGGAGACGGTTCCGGCGGTGGTCTTCGTTACTGCCTACGACACCTACGCGGTGCGCGCGTTCCAGGCCAATGCGCTGGATTATCTGGTGAAGCCGGTCGAGGCGCCGCGCTTGCTGGAAGCGTTGCAGCGGGCGCGCCAGCGCGAGGTGGTGGCGGGCGAAACGCCGGAGCCGCGCAGCACGCTGGGCGCGCAGGACCAGGTGTTTGTGCGCGAGGGCGAACGCTGCTGGTTCGTCGCGGTCTCGGAGATCCGTCGGCTGGTGGTGGATGGCAACTACACACGGCTATGGTTCCGCGACCAGAACGCCCTGCTGACCCGCAGCCTGAGCGCGCTGGAAGCACGCCTGCCGCCGGAGTTGTTCTTCCGCGCCAACCGCAACACGCTGGTCAACCTGCGCCGCATCCGAGGCGTGACGCCCAGCATCGCTGATGGCTACGACCTGGCGCTGGACGACGGCAGCGAGGTGGAGGTATCGCGGCGGCAGGCACGTGAACTGCGCGAGCGGATGGCGTTGTAGCTGCCGCTACAGCTCGGCACTGACCGGGCTGGTGATGAATCCCCACAGCAGGCGTGCCATCACTGCGGGCGAGCGTGCCTGCCTGCGCGCATAAGTCTGTAGCGCATCCAGCCGCGGGTGGTCATAGAGGTGGCCGGCCAGCAGCACGGCATGCACGCGGCGGGTATTGGCGATGTCGTGCAGCGGGTTGCCATCAAGCAGCACCAGGTCTGCGGCTTTGCCGACCTCGACGCTTCCATGCGATGCCTGCCGTTGCAGATGACGTGCGGCCTGCAGCGTAGCTGCGCGCAGCACGTCGGCCTGGCTCAGGCCGGCCTGTCGCAGCCACTGCAGTTCATCGTGGTAGCGGAAGCCGCCCAATCCGGTATCGGTGCCGACCAGCACGGTGACGCCAGCACGATGGGCCGCACCGGTGAGAGCCAGGCCATGCTCGAAGTAGGTCTTCAGTGCGTCTTGGCCGCGTCGGCCGGGATAGCGCGCTGCGGTGGCCTGCAGGTCATCACGCCACGCCCAGCGTGAAAGCGGGTCCAGATAGGCCAGGCGCGGATCGTCGACGAAGGCGGGGTCGCTTGCGCGTGCATCTTCTTCGCGGGTGACATGGGTCGGTACGAACGCGGCACCGCTGGCCTGCATCAAAGCGAACGCCTTGTTGCAGAGCGTGGGCTGATAGCTGGCAACCATGCGTTCGGCCAATACGATCGGGTCTTCGCCGTCGAGCGTGCCACCGCGCCATGCCGCCGCGTTGTCGAAGCAGTGGCGCACGAACAGATGGGCGTGCTCGAAGCTGCGCTGGCCCGCCTGCACCGCGTCGTCCAGAGGCACCGCCTTGGGCAGGTGGCCGACCAACGGACGGCGCAGCTGCTGCGCCTCGGTGGCCAGCCGCTGATAGGTGTCCGCACGCAGCCGGTTGTAGACCTTCAACGCCTCGACCCCGCGCGCGCTGTACGTCCGTGCACGCGCAGCGGCGGCCTCCGGCGTGAGTGACGGATCTTCGAAGTAGAAACTGGCGATCTGTACGAAGCGCGGTGCAACCTGCTGCCCGGCAATGGCCTGTGCGGTCCAGCGGCGCTTGTCGGCCACGCAGGCGATCAGCGGATCGGTGGTCTGCGGGCAGTCCATCATGTCACGGGTGCCGGTGATGCCGTTGGCCAGCATCAGCGGGAACTGCAGCTGCGGCGACAATTGCAGTGCATGGGTGTGCATGTCCCAGAAACCGGGCAGCAGCCAGCGGCCGCCGGCGTCGAGCACGGGAAGCCGCGCGTCCTGCGGATCTTCCCCAATGGCAGTGATGGTGCCGTGGCGCACTGTCACGGTGGTGGGTTCGCTGACCTGGCCGCGCGCCACGTCCACCACCCGCGCGTTGACGATCACGCGGCTGTTGCCCGGCTCGGGCAACGGCGGAGCCGACAGCGGCCAGAGCAGAGCGGCGGCGAACAGCAATGGCGGCGCCAGCAGGAGGATGACCAGTACGATCGGCCACTGCCGAAGGTGGGCGGAACGGGGCAATGCGCATGCTGCATCCATGAGCCGGCGATCCTTGTAGTGGGTCGCCCGCAGGGTGCTGCAAGCGGGACGCTGGCGCCAGTGACCATCGGCATCCGGCCCTGTCTGCCTCCGGGGCGGTTACCCTGTGCAGCAGAACTCCTGATCACACCCGCGCCATGTCCATCGTCCTCACCGATTTCGCCCGTCCCCGCCTGTTCCCGCGCGTGCCGCGTGGCAACACCATCCAGGACTGCACTGCCGAGCAGTTCGAGGCACACCTAAATGCGCATGCGCCGCTGAAGGTGCTGGATGGCTACGCGCCGTTCTGCAAGCTGTTCGTCTACGAGAACTGGACCAGCACGCGCTGCCTGACCGTACCGATCACCGAGGCCAACCGCCACCTGCTGCGCAGTGGTTACGAAGCGCGCAACCGCGAGGAACTACCGGTCCTGGTGCGCTGGTTCGAGGGCGTGGAATCACCGCGTGCGAACTACCTGGTGGTGATCCTGTACAGCGCCGGGCAGCTGGCCAGGGAAGGCTCGCCGATCGAGGCCGACTGGGGCATCGTCGGCTGCATCTACACCGCCGAACCGGAAGAGGTACCGATGGCGCCGATCACGATGATGCGCAATGCGCTGGGCGTGGACGAGGGCGGATCCGGCGTGCCGCTGGACCGCGAAGCCTACCGGCGTTCCGTCGAGTTCTGGGAGAACAACGCGAACTGGCGGCCGTGAGCAACATTTGTCATCCACGCATCGCGTGAATGTGCGGACCGCAGTAGAGCCACGCCATGCGTGGCCGCTTGGCCTTCAGGCAGCTTTCCATTCCCACCACGGGTAATGGTACTCGCGGTCGATGGCCTGCCAATGCTGGCCGCATTGCGTGCAGGCAACGGTGTGGCAGTCGCCCCAGCAGCCCTCAGCCTCTTCCACCGAGAGCAGCTGCATCTGTCCTTGTTCAATCAGGCGACGGGGATCGAAGAACGGGTAGCCGGGGTTGAGCGCGCACAGGCAACCCTCGCGTGCACGCCAGTAACGCAGCCGACGCAGGGCGGCCTTCAGATACGCCTGGTTGCTGATCAGCATGCCGCCAAGCGCGATGCCCTGGCAGCGTTGTTCGATCAGATCCACATGTGCGCTCAACGCGTCCAACGATGAGGCACTGAACAGTCGTGCGACAACGCGGGCGGCATCGGTGATGCGCGTTGCGTCGCGCGACAACAGGTCCTGCAGCAGCACATCGGCCTGTGCATCGTCGAGCCGGGGAATGGGCGCTGCAGACCACGGCCAGCGCATCAGCGTGACTTGCCGATGGCAGCGTAGTTGCCGGTTGTCAGGCGCAGCAGATCGGCCGGCGCCAGTTCCACTTCCAGACCGCGGCGACCGGCGCTGACATGCAGCCTGGGCAGCGCTTCGGCGCTGGCGTCCAGGAAGGTGCGCAGGCGCTTCTTCTGCCCGAGCGGGCTGATGCCACCGACCAGGTAACCGGTCGCGCGCTGCGCGGCATCAGCAGCAGCCATCTCGCACTTCTTGCAGCCGGCCGCTTCGGCCAGTGCCTTCAGGTCCAGCTGGCCGGCCACCGGCACGATCGCCACCAGCAGTTCGTGTGCCTCGGTGCTGGCCAGCAGGGTCTTGAACACCTGGGCCGGATCGAGGCCGAGCTTGTCGACAGCTTCGCCGCCATAGGATTCGGCGTGGGCGTCATGCACGTAGCTGCGCACGGTGTGGGCGATCTTCTCGCGCTTGAGCAGGTTGATGGCCGGGGTCATGTAGGCATGGTAGCGCGCGCTGGGCGCGTTGCCTTGACCGAGCCTACTGCCGGAGAGCATCCACGCATGGCGTGGATCTACCGTGGGGACTGGATGAGGGGTGTACGGCCACACGCAAACGCAGAACGGACGCCCGAAGGCGCCCGTTCCGTGTGTTGCATGCACCGGTGGTGCCGGCCGCTGGCCGGCACCCCGCAGGCATCAGTAGCGGTAGTGGTCCGGCTTGAACGGGCCTTCCACCGGCACGCCGATGTAGTCGGCCTGTTCCTGGCTCAGGGTGGTCAGCTTCACGCCGATCTTTTCCAGGTGCAGGCGGGCCACTTCCTCGTCCAGCTTCTTCGGCAGCAGGTAGACCTTCTTCTCGTAGCTGTCCTTGTTCGCCCACAGGTCGATCTGTGCCAGGGTCTGGTTGGCGAAGCTGTTGGACATCACGAAGCTCGGGTGGCCGGTGGCGCAGCCCAGGTTCACCAGGCGGCCTTCGGCCAGCAGGAAGATCGCGTTGCCGTTCGGGAAGATGTACTTGTCCACCTGCGGCTTGATGTTGACGTGCTTGATGCCGGCGAACGACACCAGCGCATCGACCTGGATCTCGTTGTCGAAGTGGCCGATGTTGCAGACGATGGCCTGGTCCTTCATCGCGCTCAGGTGCTCGATGCGGATGATGTCCTTGTTGCCGGTGGTGGTGACGTACAGGTCGGCACGGCCCAGGGTCGATTCGATGGTGTTGACTTCATAGCCTTCCATCGCCGCCTGCAGGGCGCAGATCGGGTCGATTTCGGTGACGATCACGCGCGCGCCGTAGGCACGCAGCGAGGCGGCGCAGCCCTTGCCGACGTCGCCGTAACCGCAGACCACGGCCACCTTGCCGGCCAGCATCACGTCCATCGCGCGCTTCAGGCCGTCGGCCAGCGACTCGCGGCAGCCGTACAGGTTGTCGAACTTGCTCTTGGTGACCGAGTCGTTGACGTTGATCGCCGGGATCAGCAGGGTGCCGGCCTGGGCCAGCTGGTACAGGCGGTGCACGCCGGTGGTGGTCTCTTCGGAGACGCCCTTCCAGTCCTTGACCACGCGGCCCCAGTAACCCGGGCGCTCCTTGGCGACGCGCTTGAGCAGGTTCTTGATGACCTGTTCTTCGTGCGAGGCAGAGGGGGTGTTGACCCAGTCGCTGCCGTTTTCCAGTTCGTAGCCCTTGTGGATCAGCAGGGTCACGTCGCCGCCGTCGTCCACCACCAGCTCCGGGCCGGTCAGGGTGCCATCGGCCAGGGTGAAGGTCAGCGCGTCCAGGGTGCAGTCCCAGTACTCTTCCAGGGTCTCGCCCTTCCAGGCAAACACCGGGGTGCCGGTGGCCGCAATGGCGGCAGCGGCGTGGTCCTGGGTCGAGAAGATGTTGCACGAGGCCCAGCGCACGTCGGCGCCGATGTCCTTCAGGGTCTCGATCAGCACCGCGGTCTGGATGGTCATGTGCAGCGAGCCGGTCACGCGCACGCCCTTCAGCGGCAGCTCGGCCTGGTACTTGCGGCGGATCGACATCAGGCCCGGCATTTCGTGCTCGGCGATGTCCAGTTCCTTGCGGCCCCAGTCGGCCAGCGTGATATCGCGGATCTTGTAGTCACCTTCGGTGGAGAAGGTCTTGGCAACAGCGTTCATTCGTGTGCTCCGGTTGTGGACGAGCGGGTGCTCGCATCTAGCCGGGCGCCGTTGTTACAAAGCCACCTTACCGAGCCTGGCCGGGCCTCGTGGGATCCGGTCGCAGCGCCCCTCGGCAGGGGAGAACCCCCATTATATCGCGGCCCCGACGTGACATCCGGATGACCCAACCATCGGCAGATGGGGCCGCGTGCACGGCCTGTTAAGGTCGGTGTTTTCACGCATCACACAGGTGGAACGATGAGCATGCACGCGCGCCGTACTCGGCGCTGGACCGGCCTGGTCCTGTCGATGGGACTGCTGGCGGTGGCCCCGCTGGCCTGGGCCGCAGCGCCGCAGCCGGTGGCCGCACAGGCCCAGGGCGTCAACGGCTACGAACTGCCGTCGGCCGCGCTGCAGGCGGTGGTGGACGCGCCGCGTGCACCCTCGTTGTACCTGTCGCCGCGCCGCGACGTGGCCGCGATGATGCAGATGCCGTCGCTGCCTTCGATCCAGGTGGTGGCGCAGCCGGAACTGAAGCTGGCCGGCCTGCGCATCAACCCGCGCACGTTCTCCGACAGCCGCTTCAGCTTCGGCGAGAAGCTGTGGCTGATGAACGTGGCCGACGGCAAGGAGCGGCAGATCAGCGGCCTGCCTGCCAAGCTGTCGATCGCCAGTGTGACGTGGTCGCCGGACCAGAAGTGGCTGGCCTTCAACCAGGTCGACGCCGGCAGTGGCGCCAATGAACTGTGGCTGGTGGACGTGGCCGGCGGCAGCGCCCGTCGCCTGGTTGCCGGCCTGAACACGGTGATCGGCAGCGGCTACCAGTGGCTGCCGGACAGCCGCGGACTGGTGGTGTTCACCCGCCCGGCCAACCTCGGTGCGGCCCCGGCCGCCGACGGCATTCCGACCGGCCCGGCCGTGCAGCAGACCAGCCAGGGCGGCGGCGTGGTGTCGATCCGTACCTACCAGGACCTGCTTAAGAACGAGGCTGATGCGCGCCAGTTCGATTACTACGCGACCACCCAGCCGATGGAAGTCAGCCTGGATGGCACTACCCGCGCGATCGGCGCGGCCGGCATCTTCATGGGCTTCTCGGTGTCGCCGGATGGCCGCTTCGTGCTGCGCCAGCCGGTGCAGCGCCCGTATTCGTACGTGGTGCCGGTGGACAGCTTCCCGCGCCGCATTGAAGTGATCGACCGTGCCAGCGGCAAGCTGGTGCACACCGTGGCCGTGCGCCCGCTGGTGGAAGGGCTGCCGACCGGCAACGACGCCGAAGTGACCGGCGTGCGCGACATCCGCTGGCGCGGTGATGCCGACGCCACGCTGGTCTGGGCCGAAGCGCAGGACGGCGGCGACCCGAACAGGGACGCCAAGGTACGCGATGCGGTGCTGATGCAGGCCGCGCCGTTCGACAAACCGCCGGTCACCCTGGCCCAGCTTGGCAGTCGCCTGGCCGGCATCAGCTGGGGCCGCGGTGACCTGGCCCTGCTGACCGAATCGTGGTGGAAGACCCGCAGGACCAAGACCTGGTTGATCGCCCCGGACAACGCCGGTGCCGAGCCGCGCCTGCTTTGGGATCGAGACGGGCAGGACCGCTATTCCGATCCGGGCCGGCCGCTGTTGTCCAGCGACGACCGCGGGCGCTCGCTGCTGCAGACCAGCGCCGATGGCAGCAGCCTGTATCTGGCCGGTGCCGGTGCATCGCCGGAAGGCGATCGTCCGTTCGTGGACCGCTTCGACATCGCCACGGGCAAGGCAACCCGCCTGTTCCACTCGCAGGCGCCGAGCTATTCGCTGCCGGTGGCATTGCTGGACAACCAGGGCAGCTCGCTGCTGCTGAGCCGCGAGAGCCCGGACGAGCCGGCCAACTTCTACGTGCAGTCGCTGGCCGATGCTGGGAGCGCACCGCGCGCGCTGACCCACTTCGCCCATCCGTTGCCGCAGCTGAAGGGCGTGCAGAAGGAGCAGATCCGCTACAAGCGCAAGGACGGCGTCGACCTGACCGCGACTCTGCTGCTGCCGCCGGGCTACGACCCGAAGCGCGACGGCCCGCGCCCGCTGCTGATGTGGGCCTATCCGGGTGAGTTCAAGAGCGCAGCCGCGGCCAGCCAGGTGACCGATTCGCCGTACCGCTTCAATGCGGTCAGCTACTGGGGCCCGCAGGCGTTCCTGGCCAAGGGCTACGTGGTGCTGGCCAGCCCGTCGATGCCGATCATCGGCGAGGGTGACAAGGAGCCGAACGACACCTACATCGAACAGCTGGTGGCCAACGCGCAGGCAGCCGTGGATGAAGTGGTGCGCCGTGGCGTGACCGATCGCGATCACATCGCCATTGGTGGCCATTCCTACGGTGCGTTCATGACCGCCAACCTGCTGGCGCATACGCGCCTGTTCAAGGCGGGTATCGCGCGCAGCGGCGCCTACAACCGCACACTCACGCCGTTCGGCTTCCAGGCCGAGGAGCGCAACTACTGGCAGGCGCAGGACGTCTACCAGAAGATGGCGCCGTTCAACTACGCCGACAGGATCAAGGACCCGATCCTCTTCATCCACGGCGTGGACGACAACAACTCCGGCACCTTCCCGATCCAGAGCGAGCGCATGTTTGCTGCGGTGAAGGGCCTGGGTGGCACCGCGCGGCTGGTGATGCTGCCGAACGAATCGCACGCCTACCGCGCACGCGAATCGATCATGACCATGCTGGCCGAGAGCGAGCGCTGGCTGGAGCAGACCATCGGCCCGGCCGAGCAGGGCAAGGCGAAGAAGAAGCGCTGACCGGGCCCGGTAGTGCCGGCCGCTGGCCGGCAACCTCATGGAGCCATGCAACCTGAGGTTGCCGGCCAGCGGCCGGCACTACCAGATGAAACCATTTTTGCATCGCAGCACGACGCCCGATCTGGGATAGGCTTGGGGCCTGGATCCGTTGACCGAGGCCTGTGCGTCGCCGATGAACGAGTACCGCAGCAGCATCGAATTTGCTTCTCCCGATCTTCCGCTTCGCGATGATGTGCGCCGGCTTGGCGCACTGGTCGGCGACCTGCTGGTCGAACAGGTGTCGGCCGCGTTTCTTGATGACGTCGAGGACGTGCGTACCCGCGCCATCGCCCGTCGCGAAAACCAGGCGCCGCTGTCGGAGCTGGCCGATGGCCTGGCCGGGCGCACGCCGCAGCAGGCCGAGACCATGGTGCGGGCCTTCAGCACCTACTTCCAGGTGGTCAACATCGCCGAGCGCGTGCATCGCATCCGCCGCCGCCGCGATTACCAGCGCGCCGGTACCGCCGCGCCGCAGCCCGATGGCCTGCAGGATGCGCTGCAGCACCTGAAGGCACAGGGCGTGGGCCTGGACGAACTGGCGCAGTGGCTGCCGCGCATCGACATCGAACCGGTGTTCACCGCGCATCCGACCGAAGCGGTGCGCCGTGCGCTGCTGGAGAAGGAACAGCTGATGGTGGCCAGTCTGGTCGACAACCTCGACGGCCAGCGCACGCCGGGTGAAGCCGCCGCCGATGCCGCGCGCTTCCGCATGGCGCTCACCGCGTCGTGGCAGACCACCGATTCCTCACCGGTGCGGCCGACCGTCGATGACGAGCGCGAGCACGTCGGCTTCTATCTGGGGGAGGTGCTGTACCGGGTGATCCCGGTGCTGTACGAATCGCTGCAGCAGGCGCTGCGCGATACCTACGGCGAAGAACTGCCGCTGCCGCGCCTGCTGCGCTTTGGTACGTGGGTGGGCGGCGACATGGACGGCAACCCGAACGTGGATGCCACCACCATCCGCAACACGCTGGATGCGCAGCGGCAGGCGGTGCTCGGGCGCTACCAGAAGGAACTACTGCAGCTGGCCAGCCTGCTCAGCCAGTCCACCGAGCGGGTAGGGGTGAGCGATGCGCTGCAGGCGCGCGTGGCGCAGTACCAGCAGCTGCTGCCGCAGGTGCAGTCGCGCCCGCGCCATGCCGACATGCCGTACCGCCTGCTCAACGACCGCATGCGCGCGCGCCTTCAGGCCACGCTGGATGATGGCGAAGGCAACTACGCTGGCCCGGACGAGCTGATCGAGGATCTGCAGCTGATCCTCGACAGCCTGCGTGCGAACCGCGGCGAGCATGCCGGTGGCTTTGCCGTGCAGCGCCTGCTGTGGCGGGTGAAGACCTTCGGCTTCCATCTGGCGCGGTTGGACGTGCGCCAGGAGTCGAGCGTGCACGCGCGCGCGCTGGCCGCCGTGCTGGGCGGCGAGGAGGCCTGGCAGGCGCTGGATGCACTGGGTCGTGCGCGGCTGCTGGGCCCGCATGCCAGCGGTGAAACGGCATTGCCCAACGGTGACGACGAAGGCAACCAGCGGCTGGATGCGGTATTCGCGGCACTGGCCGATGCACGCGCACGCCATGGCGGTGATGCGCTGGGCAGCTACATCATCTCGATGGCACACGACCGCAGCGATGTGCTGGCGGTGCTGGCGCTGGCACGCCGTGGCGGGCTGGTGGAAGAGAACGGATCAGTGCCGCTGGATATCGCGCCGTTGTTTGAAACGGTGGACGACCTCAAGCGCGGTACCGCCACCCTGCGCGACCTGCTGGCGGACCCGGTGTACCGCGCCCATCTGCGTGCGCGCGGCGACGTGCAGATGGTGATGCTGGGTTATTCGGACAGCAGCAAGGACGGCGGTATCGCCGCCTCGCGCTGGGGCCTGCAGCGCGCGCAGGTGGAACTGCTGGAGGTGGCGGCCGAGGCGGGCATCCGGCTGACCTTCTTCCATGGCCGCGGCGGCTCGATCAGCCGTGGCGGTGGCAAGACCACGCACGCAGTCGACGCGTCGCCGCGCGGCAGCATCGACGGCCGCCTGCGGGTGACCGAGCAGGGCGAGGTGATCCATCGCAAATACGGCATTCGTGCGTTGGCGCTGCGTTCGCTGGAACAGGCCACCGGCGCGGTGCTGCGCGCCAGCCTGCGCCCGCGCGCGGCTGAGCCGCGCGAGGACGACTGGCGGCCGGTGATGGACGTGGTGTCCGCTGCCAGCAGCGAGGTCTACCGTGGCTTCGTCGGCCAGGCCGGCTTCATGGACTACTTCCGCACCGCCACGCCGATCGATGTGATCGAACGGATGACGCTGGGCTCGCGTCCGTCGCGCCGGCTCGGCCAGGACGCAGCACTGGGCAACCTGCGTGCGATTCCCTGGGTGTTCGCCTGGAGCCAGGCGCGTGCCGTCATTCCCGGTTGGTATGGCGTGGGCAGTGGCCTGCAGGCGGCGGTGGATGCCGGTCACGAGGGTACCTTGCGCGAGATGGCGCGCGACTGGCCGTTCTTCCGCACCTTCCTGGACGACATCGCGATGGTGCTGTCCAAGGGCGATATCACCATCGCCGAGCAGTTCTCGAAGCTGTCGGGCGAACTGCACGAACGCTTCTTCCCGCAGGTGCAGCGCGAGCTGGACCTGACCCGGCACTGGCTGCTGGCGTTGATGGACCAGCAGACGCTGCTGGACCACGACGCGCGGCTGGCGCTGTCGATCCGCCTGCGAAATCCCTACGTCGATCCGATCAGCGTGCTGCAGGTGGATCTGCTGCAGCGCTGGCGGGCCAGCGGCCGCGAGGACGACGACCTGCTGCGCGCGCTGGTTGCGTGCGTGAACGGTGTTTCGCAGGGCGTGCAGAACACCGGGTGAGGTGTAGCGGTAGTGCCGGCCGCTGGCCGGCAACCTCATGATGTTTGGCGGCACGCACGAGGTTGCCGGCCAGCGGCCGGCACTACCTCATTCCTCCGGCGACGGCGGGTTCGACGCCAGCAGTTCCAGATGGCGCTGTTCCATTTCCTGACGCAGCTGGCGGCGGATCTGTGCGGCGGCCTGGCGGCGCTTCTCGTCGGATGTGGCCGGCTGCAGGGGCGGCACCGGCGTCGGCCGGCCTTCCTCGTCCACCGCCACCATCGTGAAGAAGCAGCTGTTGGCGTGGCGCACGCTGCGCTTGAGGATGTCCTCGGCCACCACCTTGATGCCGATCTCCATCGACGAGGTGCCGGTGTAGTTCACCGAGGCCAGGAAGGTGACCAGTTCGCCCACCGCGATGGGCTGGCGGAACATCACCTGGTCCACCGACAGGGTGACTACGTAGCTGCCGGCGTAACGGCTGGCGCAGGCGTAGGCGACCTGGTCGAGCAGGCGCAGGATCGCACCACCGTGGACCTTGCCGGAGAAATTGGCCATTTCCGGCGACATCAGCACGGTCATGGACAGCTGGTGGGTTTTCAGTTCGGTCGACATGCGGCGGATTGTATCGGCAACCGCGCGATTGTTTCCGGAGGCCATGAAAAAGCCGGCCAGCGGCCGGCTCTACCAGAAAGCAGAAGGGCCGCTTGCGCGGCCCTTCTTCAAGGTCAGCCGACTAACAGTCGGCTCTACCGGTCGGCTCTACCCGCCGGCTTTACTTCAGCTTCGCATCGGCGCGCAGGGCGGCGGCGCGGTCGGTCTTCTCCCAGGAGAAGGCCGTGGCGTTGACGGTCTCGCCTTCGCCGTTGAGGTAGCTGAACTCCTTCGGCTTGCGGCCGAAGTGGCCATAGGCCGCGGTCTGCTGGTACATCGGGTGGATCAGGTCCAGCATCTTGATGATGCCGTACGGGCGCAGGTCGAAGTGCTTGCGGATCAGCTTCTCGATCTTGTCGTCGCTGATCTTGCCGGTGCCGAAGGTGGTGACCGAGATCGAGGTCGGCTCAGCCACGCCGATGGCGTAGGAGACCTGCACTTCGCAACGGTCGGCCAGGCCGGCGGCAACCACGTTCTTGGCGACGTAGCGGGCCGCGTAGGCCGCCGAACGATCGACCTTGGACGGATCCTTGCCGGAGAAGGCGCCACCACCGTGACGGGCCCAGCCGCCGTAGGTGTCGACGATGATCTTGCGGCCGGTCAGGCCGCAGTCGCCCACCGGGCCGCCGATCTCGAACTTGCCGGTCGGGTTGATGTGGAACTTGGTGCCCTTGTGCAGCCACTTGGCCGGCAGCACCGGCTTGATGATCTCTTCGCGGACGGCCTCGATGAGGTCCTTCTGCTTGATGCCCGGGGCATGCTGGGTCGACAGCACCACGGCGTCGATGGCCGAGACCACGCCGTTTTCATAGCGCAGGGTGACCTGGCTCTTGGCGTCCGGACGCAGCCACGACAGCGGCGAGTTCTTCTTCTTGCGGATCTTGGCCTGCTGCTCGACCAGGCGGTGCGACAGGTGGATCGCGGCCGGCATGTAGCTGTCGGTCTCGTTGGTGGCATAGCCGAACATCAGGCCCTGGTCGCCAGCGCCCATTTCTTCCGGCTTCTTGCGATCCACGCCCTGGGCGATGTGCGGCGACTGCTTGCCGATCAGGTTCAGCACGCCGCAGGTGGCGCCGTCGAAGCCGACGTCGGAGCTGTCATAGCCGATGTCCGTGATGACCTTGCGGGTCAGGGCTTCCAGGTCGATCCAGGCGCTGGTGGTGATTTCACCGGCCACGATGGCAACGCCGGTCTTGACCATGGTCTCGCAGGCCACGCGGGCGCGCTGGTCCTGGGTCAGGATCGCGTCCAGCACCGCATCGGAGATCTGGTCGGCAACCTTGTCCGGATGGCCTTCGGAGACCGACTCGGAGGTGAAGAGATAGCTGGACATCAGGCGTAATATCCCTTGATTCGGATGGAAAGATGGGCGCGCATGATACACGGGGTGCGCCGCCTGTGCATTGTGAACCTGTACCGGTTGCCGGTGGTTAAGCCCGCGTAGGCCCGGCAAGGGCCGTCCTGACGGGATTGGGCCCCGGCCTCGAGGCCCAGTGTTCCACCAGTGTGACGGCGGGCCGGGTGGCGAGGGGGGCGGTTGCGGCCCCTCCGGCCGGGGACGACCGTCATCGTTCTGCCCCGAAACCGCCATCTGGCTGCCGCCTGCCGGGCGCAGGCTGTCGGCCAATACGGCCGCCGGGCATGAGTGGATCCGCCATGCAGGAACTTGAACAGCGTCTCCAGCAACGCTTTCCCGATTGGTTCCATGGCCGTCGTGGCCAACTGGCGCGGCCATTGCTTCGCAGCGTCGGGCGCTGGTCGCGGTTGGACCAGATCGAAGCATTCCTGCAGCGCAGTGCAGGATTGCGCGGATTCGGCTTCGTCGCCGCCGGGCTGGAGTTCATCGATGGCCAGTACCAGGTGGATCCGGCCGCGTTGGCGAAGATCCCGGCCACCGGTCGCTTGCTGATCGTCGCCAACCACCCGTCCGGCGCACTGGACGCGCTGGCCCTGCTGGACGCGGTCGGCCGCATCCGCCGCGATGTGCGGATCGTGGCCAACGACCTGCTGGGGGCGATTGCGCCACTGCAGGACCTGCTGTTGCCGGTGCGCATCCTTGGTGGCAAGGCCCAGCGTGGCAGCCTGCACGCTGTGGAGGAGGCGTTGGCCGCCGAGCAGTGCGTGATCGTGTTCCCGGCCGGCGAGGTCTCGCGCCTCTCGCTGCGAGGCATCCGCGATGGTCGCTGGCAGCGCGGTTTCGTCCGCTTTGCCCGTGCCGCCGGCGCGCCGGTGCTGCCGGTACGGGTGGAAGCGCGCAACTCGGCGCTGTTCTACGGCGCCTCGACCCTGTTCAAGCCGGCCGGCACCGCGCTGCTGGCGCGCGAGATGTTCACCCGCCGCGGCCGCCCGCTGCGCCTGAGCATCGGTGAGCCGATGCAGCTGGGCAAGGGCGGTGACCCGGGCGCGCAGCTGCTGTCGGTACGCCGCGCGCTGTATGCGCTGGGCCGCAATGGCGCGGCCGGCAATGCCGCTGCCTTCGCAGGCCCCGAGCCGCTGGCGGCGCCGGTGCCACCCTCGCAGGTCGCCGCTGGGATTGCCGCAGCCACCCAGCTGGGCCAGACCGCCGACGGCAAGCAGATTCTGCTGGCCACTTGTACTGCCGATTCGCCGCTGCTGCTGGAGCTGGGCCGCCTGCGCGAACTGACCTTCCGCCAGGTGGGCGAGGGCACCGGGCGCAGCCGGGACCTGGACGATTACGACCCGCAGTACGAGCACATCGTGATCTGGGACGCGGCCGCGCAGCGCATCGCCGGCGCGTACCGGATCATGCGGGGCGCCCATGCGCTGGCCCGGCACGGACTGTCCGGGCTCTACAGCGCGTCGCTGTTCCGCTATTCCGACGATGCCATCACCCACATCGCCGAAGGCCTGGAACTGGGCCGCAGCTTCGTGGTGCCCGACTACTGGGGCAGCCGCAGCCTGGACTACCTGTGGCAGGGCATCGGTGCCTACCTGCAGTGCCGGCCGGGTATCCGCTACCTGTTCGGCGCCGTGTCGATCAGCGCGGCGCTGCCACGCGATGCGCGCGAGCAGCTGGTGGCGTACTACCAGCGCTATTACGGCGGTACCGCCGGCCTGGCCGAATCGAACCGCCCGTTCCAGTACTTCGCCGCGCCGCCGAGTTTTGGCGAGCTGGATGCAGGCGCCGCGTTCGATGTGCTCAAGGCCAACCTGGCCGCACTCGGCACCGGCGTGCCGACGCTGTATCGCCAGTACACCGATCTGTGCGAACCCGGTGGCGCGCGCTTCCTCGCCTTCGGTGTCGACCCGGACTTCAGCGATTCGATCGACGGCCTGATCGAAGTGGACCTGTGCGCGATCCGGCCGAACAAGCGCAAACGCTACCTGCGCGATGCGGGGATGCCGGCATGAGCGTGCTGGCGAACCTGTCGCCGCACCGGCGCGCAGTGTTCGTCTCCGACGTGCACCTGGGTTCACGTCATTGCCATGCCACCGAACTGGCACGTTTTCTCTCGCAGCTGCGCTGTGAGCGTCTGTACCTGGTCGGTGACATCATCGACCTGTGGTGGATGGCCCATCGCCGTGCCAACTGGCGGCAGTCGCACAGCGAGGTCATCCAGGCCCTGCACGCGCTGCGCCGTGCCGGCACCGAGATCATCTACATTCCCGGCAACCACGATGCCTCGCTGCGCCAGGTGTGCGGGCTGATGCTGCCGGCGATGCAGGTGCGCCGCCGCGCCATCCACGTGACCGCCGATGGCCGCCGGCTGCTGGTCGCGCATGGCGACGACTACGACGGCGTGACCCACTTCGGCGGCCTGCAGGAAAAGTTCGGTGACTGGCTGTACTACCGCATCCTCACCGGCAACCAGGCGCTGAATGCAGTGCGGCGCCGGCTGGGCATGCGCTACTGGTCGCTGTCGGAGTTCCTGAAAAAGCGCAGTGGTGCGGCCGAACGCTACATCGAGCGCTTCGTGCAGGCCGGGCTGGACGACGTGCGCCGGCGTGGCCTGGATGGCATCGTCTGTGGCCATATCCACCGCGCCGCGCTGGTCGAACGCGACGGCCTGGTCTATGCGAACGATGGTGACTGGGTGGAAAGCCTGACCGCGCTGGTCGAAGACCACGACGGCGCGCTGCGCCTGCTGGACCACAACGGGCAGACCTTGGTGGAGCTACCGGGCGCGCGCTTGTCACAGGCGGCGTAACCCGTTTCCGTAGAGTCGACTGTTAGTCGACTATCGCGCGCAGCGCGCGGTGTCCGCAGCCTGATGGAAGAGCAGTCGACTAACAGTCGACTCTACAGAAACGGTGTCCGGGAGTGAGACGGCACGCCCGTAAGCCGTTAGCATCGGCCCATGGATTCCCTGACCCAGATCGTACTTGGTGGCGCCGTCGCCGCTGCCATTGCTCCGCCCGGCCATCGCCGTGCGGCACTGCTGGCCGGTGCCGCGCTCGGTACTCTGCCGGACCTCGACGCGCTGTGGCTCGGCTTCACCGCCACCGGCCCGGTAGCGAACATGGTCGAGCACCGCAGCTTCAGCCATTCGTTGCTGGTGCTGCCGTGGGTGGCGGCGCTGATCTGGTGGTTGTTCAAGCGCTTTGGAAATGGCCGGGTCGCGCAGTCACCGGTGCGCTGGTTCTGGGCGATCCAGCTGGCGCTGGTGACCCACCCGGTGCTGGATGCGTTCACTGTCTATGGCACCCAGTTGTGGTGGCCGCTGCGGCCACATCCAACCATGGGCTCCAGCGTCTTCATCATCGACCCTGCATACACTGTGTGGCTGCTGCTGGGCTGCGTAGTGGCCTGGTTCGGTCGTGCGCGCCCCTGGGTCGGCAAGGTGCTGGGCGTGTCACTGCTGGTCAGCAGCGCATACCTGGGCTGGGGCCTGATCGCCAAGGCGCAGGTCGACCGCGTCGCGCAGCAGAGCCTGGCCGCGATGGGCCTGGCCGATGCGCCGCGCTTCTCGGTACCGATGCCGTTCAACACGCTGCTATGGCGGGTAGTGGCGATGACGCCCAATGGCTACGTGGTCGGAGACCGCTCGCTGGTCGCCGATCATGGGCCGATGCAGTTCGAAGGCCATCCCTCCAACGTGCAGGCACTGCGCGAGGCGCAGGCGATTCCGGCGGTGCAGCGACTGCAGTGGTTCAACCGCGGCTTCATGCGTGCGCAGGTCGTTGACGGGCGCCTGGTGCTGAGTGATCTGCGCATGGGCCTGGAACCGGATTACACCTTCAACTTCGCCGTGGCCGAACAGGTGGGCGGGCAGTGGCGGCCGATCGTGCCCGAACAGCTGCGCGTGGACTACAGCAGCCCGGCAGCACGCGCCGACGCCGGGCGCCGGCTGGCGGCGATGTGGCAACGCATCTGGCACGAGCCGGCAGCATCCGCGACCGGCGCTGCGCACCCGTAGATCCACGCCATGCGTGGATGGCGCGAACAACAGCCACGCAGGGCGTGGCTCTACTGCGGCTGGCGGTTGAGCTTGATCGAACGGTTCAGCACCTGGCGCGGCACGTTGGCGATGTCAAAGCCAACGAACGCCAGCAGGAACTGCAGCCCGGAGATCAGCGCGACCATGGCGATCATGATGGTACCCACCGGCGTGGCGACATCGGCCTGGGCCGACCGTACCCAGTGGTACAGCCCGAACAGCCCCCCGAAGGCGAGCAGGCTGCTGCCGGCGATCAGCTCCAGCGACGCGATGCTGAGGTCGCGCAGGAAATAGTTGTAGGCAATGCGCTTGAGCGTGTTGCGCAGGTGCTTGAAGGTGAACTCACCCAGGATGCGACCAATGCGCAGGTTGCTGGTTTCGTCGCCGTAGTGGGCATCCATTGCCACATCCTGCACGACCGCGCGCACGGTGTTCAGTCGGAACAGCATGTCGGTCTCGAAGAAATAGCGGTCGCTGACCGCCTCGAGTTTCAGGTGGCTGGCGACCTTGGCATGGATGGCGGTGTAGCCGTTGGTCGGATCGAACACCTGCCAGTACCCGGACGAAGCCTTGGTCATGAAGGACAGCAGCAGGTTGCCCAGGCGCCGCACCGGGGGCATGCGGCGGATGTGGGTCAGGTTCCAGAATCGGTTGCCCTTGGTGTAGTCGGCATGGCCGTCGGCGATCGGCGCGACGAAGTCCATCAGCAGCGCCGGGTCCATCTGCCCATCGCCATCGACCTTGACCAGAATGTCCATGCCATCGGCGATGGCCGCGCGGTACCCGGTCTTGATCGCGCCGCCGACGCCGAGGTTGTGCTGATGGAACAGCACGGTGATGCGCGGGTCGTTGGCTTCGGCCTGGATCAGGCGGCCGCTGCCGTCGGGGCACGCATCGTCCACGCAGTAGATCGCCGTTACCGCATCATCGATCGCCGCCAGCACGGACAGCACGTGGCGGGTCACTTTGTAGCAGGGGATGATCACGGCGATCCGAGCCGGCGTGGATGCGGAGGGCGAAGTGGTGGTCATCGGATTCATGGGGCTGGGTGGGCCAGCAGGGGTTTTGCCGGCAGTTCCACCAGATCCCCCTGCAGCACCCGTGGTGCGTCGCCCTCAGGCGCTACGGTGATGTGGTGGTAGCGGTTGAAGGTGAAGTCGAACTGCTCGTCGGGCAGGGATGGGAAGTAGCGGCGGAAGTAATCCATCTGTGGCAGGTACAGCACATGGTTCACGGCGGGAATGCCAACACCCGGCAGGAGGGCCCCGAACCCACCGGGAGCCACCAGCGCGCCTTCGGTCGTGGTGGCTGAGCCGCGGGCCTGCAGGGAGTGCAGGACGGCAGTGCGGTCCATTGCGAAGATCGGGCCGGCCGGCTGCACGGGATTGAACAGGCCGTTGCCCAGCAGGTTGGCCAGCGCGGCCGTGGCCAGCACCAGGCTCGCGGCGTGAACCGACAACTGCGGGCGCCGCGCGGCGACGGCGAGTGCGGCCAGGCACAGGTAGGGAATGGCATCGGCAGCGCTGTGCAGGCGACTGAACTGGCCTTCACCGAACAGGAACTTGGCCAGGCTGCCGACCATCAGCAACGCCGCCAGAAGCAGCAGGCGCCAGCGCTGCAGGCGCACGCCGCAGTGCACCAGGATCATCGCGCAGGCGATGTTGAGCAACAGGCCGAAGGCCAGCAGTGCGCGAGCGGGGGGCACCATCGACAGGGTGGTCAGTTTGCCAACCACGGCAGGCACAGGCAGGAAGATCCAGCAGGCGATGAACAGCAGGCCGGCGGCGAGGATCAGCAGGGAGCTGCGATGGCTTTTCGCCCATTCACGCAGCCGTGCGCCATCGGCCAGCACCAGCGTGAACAGTGGCAGCAGGCTGCCCAGCACCGCGATTTCGCAATCGTTGGATGCCTTGAACAACGGCAGCGGTGCGAACCGGTAGGTCATCAGGTTCGGGAAGAGGTGCGCGAGCAGGCTGGTCAGGCCGACACCGCCACCGGCGCTCTGGCGCTGGCCGGGGTACACCGTGTTGCGCACGATCGGGATGATGTCGTGGAAGTAGCCGACGAACACCGCCAGTGCGATCGCGCCTGCGATGGCGGCATCGACCAGACGTACAACGGTGATGGCATCGCGCCGGACCGCCAGCACCAGCACCGCCAGGGCCAGCACCGAGGAAATGATGAAAGGTGGGTAGGACACCGCGATCAGCCATGCCGCCAGTGCATAGGCGCAGGCCACGATGCGCAGCGCGCGATGGCCGATGCCCAGCCATGCCACCGCAGCCCAGGGTGCCAGCGCGAAGGCACCGGCATTACTGGTCCACCAGACCTGCACGAACGGCGCGAAGAACAGCGTGGTCGAAACCAGTACTGCGGCTAGTGCCGGCATCCGCAGTTGGCGCAGGAGCAGGGCCCATCCGCTCAGGAAGGCCATGGCCATGAACATGAAGAAGAATGAATAGGCGTTCGCTGCAGGCAGCATGAAGAACGCCCAGTGGTACGGCTTGAACAGCAGCCCCCAGTCGAGCAGCGGCAGCGCCTGGAAGGTGCGCAGTGACTCGTGGTACGGCGAGTGTGCGTTGAACTGGCCGAAATCGTTGTTGACCGCGATCTGGATGTAGGGCGTGAACACGATCCACTCATCGCTGCGGATCATGCGGGCGCTGCCAAGTACCGGGTTCTGTGGCGCCAGGCCGAGATACTCGTAGGCCAGCGAGTAGGAGGATGGCGTCAGCGCGAATGCGACGTAGAGAATGCACAACAGCGCGATGATCCCGGCGAGCAGGCGCGTCTGGCTGGGCAGGAGTCCGCCCGGCAGGTTCACATCATGGGTGGAGAAAGGCGTTCGTCCGCTGTCACTCATCATGCGCTCGCAGGTAAGGTCCATCCATGCGCGACGTACCCGCACACCGATGCCTGAGGGCAATAGAGGGGGATCCCGGCACGCGCCGTTCCGAGGCCGGGACTGCGGGATTCTAGCCGGTTGCCGCCGGAGCCGCAGGCCATCCTGTGGCGAGGATGGGCCTCAATACACCGTCGCGCGGCCCTGCACGAACGAGTAGAAGAACACCGCGTTCGGGTCGTTCTGCACCAGGCGGAACTCGCGGCGCATGCCCTCCACGGTTTCCTCGTCCACCGAGCCGGCCTGCAGCAGCTGGTCGGCGGCCGACAGCAGCAGCTGTTCCCAGAACGCGATCATCGTCTTGCGACGCGCCGGCTCGCGGTTGTCCAGGTGGATGGTCTTGATCTCGGTGTGCACGTCGCGGAAGCCGCCGGCCAGCAGCAGGTTGCCCAGCTTGGCGCCGACGAACGGGTCGCCCCCGTGGTCGTACTGGAAATCGTTGAAGGCCATCCAGTAGCGCCAGATGTGCGGCGAATACGGATCGAGCAGGAACGAGGCATTCATCACTTCGGTGATGTACACCGGCGAACCCGGTGCCAGCACCCGGCGCACTTCGCTCAGCACACGTGCGGGTGACGGCACGTGCTCCAGCACCCAGCACAGGAACGCCGCGTCGAAGCTGCGTGCCTCGAACGGCAGCTCACCGGCATCGGCCTGCTGCAGGGTATAGCGGTCGCTGCACCACGGCGTGCGCGCCAGGTTCTCGCGCGCGGTGGCCAGCTGCGTTTCGCTCAGGTCCACGCCGGTCACGTGCAGCTCGGGGAAGCGGCGCAGCAGGATCTCGGTCTGTGCGCCCACGCCGCTGCCGACTTCCAGCAGGCGACGTGCGCCGCTGTAGTCGATCTGGCCGAAGATGCTTGACTCCAGCAGCCGGGCCTGGGTCATCAGGCGCTGCTGCTCGGTGCCGGAAAACCCGTGCAGATAGGTCGGGGAGGAAATCGGCGGGGTCATGGTGGGCTCTTGTAGCGTCGAGCTGGCTCGACTGTTCGCAGACGCGGGGCTGGCGGCTCAGGCCGCCGAAGGCAGCGCCGGTTCCCCGGCGATCAGGCGGTCGAAGTATTCGGTGGTCAATGCGATCTGGCTGGCCGGATCCTCGGCACGGTTGACCACCGCGCGGAAAGCGGCATTCTCCGGCCGGTCCTTGGCATACCAGCCCAGGTGCTTGCGCGCGATGCGCACGCCCTGCGGCTCGCCATAGAACGCATGCAGCGCGTGCAGGTGGCCAAGCAGGATGTCGCGCACTTCCGCCAGTGATGGCGGTGGCAGTTCCTCGCCGGTGGCCAGGTAGTGCGCCACTTCGCGGAAGATCCACGGCCGACCCTGCGCCGAGCGACCGATCATCACCGCATCCACGCCGGTTTCCTTCAGGACGTAGGCGGCCTTCTGCGGCGAATCGATATCGCCGTTGGCGATCACCGGAATGCGCAGCGCGGCCTTGATCTCGCCGATCGTGGCGTACTCCGCCTGGCCGGTGTAGTGCTGGTCGCGGGTACGGCCGTGCACCGCCAGTGCCGCGATACCGCTGTCCTCCGCGATGCGTGCGATCAGCGGGCCATTGCGATGATCGCAGTCCCAACCGGTACGGATCTTCAGCGTGACCGGCACGTCCACCGCGTTGACCACGGCCTCGAGGATGCGCGCCACCAGTTGCTCGTCGCGCATCAGTGCCGAACCGGCCCAGGCGTTGCACACCTTCTTGGCCGGGCACCCCATGTTGATGTCGATGATCTGCGCGCCGTGGTCGACGTTGTAGCGCGCGGCCTCGGCCAGCTGCTGCGGCTCGGTGCCGGCGATCTGCACGCTGATCGGGGCCGGTTCGCCGTCATGGTCCATGCGGTGGATCGACTTGCGCGTGTTCCAGAAGCGCGGATCACTGATGGTCATTTCCGAGGCGGCCAGACCCGCGCCCAGCCGTTTGCACAGCAGGCGGAAGGGCTTGTCGGTGACGCCGGCCATGGGCGCCAGCACGACGTTGGGGGCAATGGTGTACGGGCCGATCTGCATGCGCCCATTGTAGGGCGCGCGCGGCGGTACGGCCGCGTCGGGCGCGGTCCGGTTCAGGCCGATCGGCACCGACCTCATGCCGTACCGGCATCAGCAGATGCTTGATGGTTGCTTCCACCGCCCCCAAGGGCGGGTGATGGTGGGGTGCTTGGTGAAGGCCAATGCCGCCGGGCTGGGGATGTGGCGAGACGGGGTAGAGTCGACTGTCAGTCGACTATCGCGCGAAGCGCGGGGTTTCCGCGGCCTGGCCGGAAAGCAGTCGACTACCAGTCGACTCTACCCGGTCGCGCTGCCCCCGGCTGCCAGGCCCGGCGTTGCCCAGGCTTGGGAATGCCTCCAGCCTAGGGAGAATCGATTATCAGTCGACCAGGCTGCGATGGCACTGCCTGCGGTCGTCCCTGATGGCCCCGCGCTCAGCGCGGCGGATCGATCTGCAACCCGGCGCCGAGACGGTCCAATGCCACATCCACGCGCGGCAACAGCTGCCGGCCCTGTGGCCACAACAGGCGCAAGGGCAGGCCGCGGCAGTCCAGCGTTGGCAGGATCGAAACCAGGCTGCCGCGTGCCAGCGCGTCATCGACCAGCCAGGTGGCCAGCTGGGCGATGCCAAAGCCGGCCTCGACCGCCGCCACCTGCGCTTCGGCACTACCGACCACCAGGCGTGCGCGGGCCTGCAGCCATGCGCTGCGATTCCCGGCGTCAGCCACCTGCCACGGCCCGATGCTGCCGTCGGCGCGGCCGAACATCACGCCGTCGTGGTCGGCCAGTTCGGAGGTCGAACGGGGCAGGCCGTGCCGTTCCAGATAGGCCGGCGACGCGCAGAAGCACAGGCGCTCGTAGCCGAGCAGGCGGCTGCCCAGGGTCGCTGGCAGCGGCTCGGGGCCACCGATGCGCACAGCCAGATCGATGCCGTCCTCGGCCAGGTCGATGAAGCGGTCGCCGAAGGTCACCTGCGGCCGCAGGTGCGGGAACGCATCGGCCAGCTGCAGCAGCAACGGCCAGACTTTGAGGCGCCCGAAGGTGGCCGGCGCATCCACGCGCAGACGCCCCACGGGCGCCCCGCCATGTGCGGCCAGCACTGATTCGGCATCAGCCAGTTCGGCCAGCACCCGCACGCAGGTGCGATGGAATCCTTCACCGGCTTCGGTCAGGCGCAATCGCCGGGTGCTGCGTTCGAACAATCTGGCTCCCAGCCGTGCCTCGAGCCGTGCGATGGTCTTGCCGACCGCCGAACTGGTTACATGCAGGCGCTCGGCGGCAGCGGTGAAGCTGCCGGCGTCAGCGGTGGCGACGAAGGCCTCGATGCCACGCAGGCGTTCGGTGGGGAGCATGGGAAATTTTGTCTTGAATAGGTGGAAAATATAGCAGTAATCGGAACTACGGGAATAAATAGTCTGGCGGCTCCAGTTCTGGTGCTCCTCCATGTCCTCCCCCGATTCTCCCGTGGCCGCTGGCCACGCCAATGTGCGCCGACAGCTTTCGGTCGCCCTGCTGGCGGTGTCCGCTTTCGTCATCGTTACCACCGAGTTCCTGATCGTCGGCCTGCTGCCGGCACTGGCCCACGACCTTGGCCTGGGCATTGCCCGTGCCGGGCAACTGGTCACCCTGTTTGCGTTCACCGTGATGCTGGCCGGGCCACCGTTGACCGCGCTGCTCGCGCACGTCGACCGACGCCGCCTGTTCGTGGCCATCCTGCTGCTGTTCGCCGGCTCCAACGCGCTGGCCGCGATGTCCACGCAGCCATGGCTGCTGGCGCTGGCACGGGTGCTGCCGGCGCTGGCCCTGCCGGTGTTCTGGGGCACGGCCAGCGAGACTGCTGCACTGCTGGCACCTGCGGAGCAGGGGGGGCGTGCGGTGGCACGGGTCTATCTGGGCATCACCGCCGCGATGCTGTTCGGCATTCCGCTGGGCACGTTGGCTGCCGATGCCATCGGTTGGCGCGGCAGCTTCTGGTTGCTGGCAGCGTTGTCACTGCTGATGGCCGCTGCATTAGCGTTGTGGATGCCCGATACGGTTGCCGGGCCGCGGCGCGCGCTGCGCGAACAGGCACGCGTGCTGCGCCAGCCCTGGCTGCAGGGCAATGTGCTGTTGTCGGTGCTGGTGTTCACCGCCATGTTCGCTGCCTATACCTATCTGGCCGATGTACTCGAACGGCTGCTGTGGGTTCCTGCCGCACAGGTGGGGTGGTGGCTGATGGGCTTCGGTGCGGTTGGATTGATCGGCAACGCGTTGGGCGGCCGCTGGGTGGATCGCGCGCCACTGGGTGCGACCTTGGCGTTCTGTGGCGTATTGGCGCTGGGCGTGCTGGGCAGCGTCGGGCTGGCCGGGCAGGGAGCATTCGCGCTCATCGCGCTGGCGGTCTGGGGCGTGGCCCACACCGCGCTGTTTCCGCTGTGCCAGGTGCGGGTGATGCGTGCAGCGCCGCAGGCACAGGCGCTGGCCGGAACCTTGAATGTCTCGGCGGCCAATGCAGGCATCGGCCTGGGGGCGCTGTTGGGAGGCGGCGCCATCGAACGCTTCGGCCTGGCATCGCTGGGTGCGGTGGGCGCGGCCGTTGCGTTGCTGGCGATTGCCGCAGGCCTGTTGCTGCGATGGCTTGCCCGGTCTCGTGCATCCACGCATGGCGTGGATCTACCCCATTGAACGTGCCGCCGTGGTGCTTGCAGTAGATCCACGCCATGCGTGGATGGAAGACCCACAAAAAAGCACGGGCATCTGCATGCCCGGGCTTCTTCATCCACGCATGGCGTGGATCTACTTTGCTTCGGCGTCGGCCGGGGTGAAGCGCGGCATCGCCGCTGCAGCACCTTCCTTCTCGGTCGAACGACCGGCGAACTGGTTGGCGAAGCGCACGTGGCGGGCGAACGGGGCGTCGGCCACCTGCGCCAGCGACGCGGCCAGCGCACCGTTGAAGGCGTCACCGGCACCGGTGGTGTCGATGGCCTGTACCTGTTCGGCGCCCACGCGGTAGTACGGCTGGGTATCGCCGCGCAGGTTCTCGTCGGCATGCGACACGAACACGCCCACCGAGCCCAGGGTGACCACCACGGTACCGTTGCCGACCAGCTTGCGGCACAGCGCGTGCAGGCTGGCGCCATCCAGCGCGGCGACGTCGTTGGCATCCACGCGCTCACCGACATGGCGGCCGAGCAGGGCAGCGAACTCGGTCTCGTTCGGGGTGATCACATCGGCCAGCTTGAGCAGGCCGATGGTCGAGGGGGCATCGGCCGGTGCAGTGTTGAGCACGGTGGTGACGCCGGCCTCGCGGGCCGTGGCCAGTGCCGCTTCGATGGTCTGCACCGGCGATTCCAGCTGCACCAGCACCACCCTGGCGCCGGTCAGCAGGGCCTGCTGCTGTTGCAGGAAGTCGGTGCTCAGCGCAGCGTTGGCACCCGGGCCGATCACGATGGTGTTGCGGCCACGGGCATCGACGTAGATGCCGGCGGTGCCGGTCGGTTCGCTGCTGGCTTCGGCGATGAGGCCGAAACCATCCTGCGCCGCCAGTTCGCGCGCGGTGGCGCCACCGGCGTCGTCGCCCAGCGCGCACACGAAGTGCGTCTCGGCACCGGCGCGGCAGGCCGCCACGGCCTGGTTGAAGCCCTTGCCACCGGGGCCGGTGCTGTAGCGGCCGGCAATGGTCGCGCCCGGTGCCGGCAGCGACTCGCACCGCCACACGTGATCGACATTGAAGGAACCGACGACAACGACACTGCTGCTCATAGGGAATCTTTTCTCAACCAAGGGTTCAACTGAAGTGCGTCAGCACGCCGGCGATGGTCGCCGTCATGAAGGTGGCAATGGTACCGCCCAGCACCGCGCGCAGGCCGAACTTGGCCAGGTCGTGGCGACGTTCCGGGGCCAGGCCACCGATGCCGCCGATCTGGATCGCGATCGAGCTGAAGTTGGCGAAGCCGCACAGCGCGTAGGTCGCGATCAGGCGACCTTCGCTGGACAGGCTGACGCCAGCCACCTGGCCGTTCACGATCTGCGACAGCTCGGTGTAGGCCACGAACTCGTTGATCACGACCTTCTGGCCGATCAGCGAACCGACGGTGGTGGCATCGGCCCACGGCGTACCGATCACCCAGGCGATCGGGGCCAGCAGGTAGCCGAAGATGGTCGACAGGTTGGTCGGCTTGCCGATCTGCGCAGCCAGGCCGGTCACTTCACCGATCCAGGTCAGCGGGGCGTTCAGCAGCGCGATCAGGGCGATGAAGGCCAGCAGCATCGCGCCGATGTTCAGCGCCAGCTTCAGGCCGTCGCCGGCGCCGGCCGCAGCCGCGTCGATGATGTTGCTGGAGGTCTTTTCGACTTCCATCTTCACCGTGCCGCGGGTGAGCGGGGTGCCGGTTTCCGGGATCAGCAGCTTGGCCACGACCAGGGTGGCCGGCGCGGCCATGATGCTGGCCGCCAGCAGATGCTTGGCGTAGAAGGCCTGCTGCGCTGGGTCGCCGCCGCCAAGCATGCCCACGTAGGCCGCCAGCACGCCGCCGGCGATGTGTGCCATGCCGCCGATCATCATGGTCAGCAGCTCGGACTGGGTCATCCTGGCGATGTACGGGCGCACGGTCAGCGGCGCCTCGGTCTGGCCGATGAAGACGCTGGCGCAGACGCTGGTGGTTTCCGCACCGGATACACGCATGACCTTGGTGATCGCCCACGCCATCACGCGCACGATCGCCTGCATGATGTTCAGGTGGTACATCACCCCCATCAGCGCCGAGAAGAAGATGATGGTCGGCAGCACCTGGAAGGCGAAGATGAAGCCGTAATTCTTGGTGTCCATCAACGAGCCGAAGATGAAACCGGAACCCTCGTTGACGAAGCTCAGCACCTTGACGAAGCCGTGGCCCAGCGCGTCGAACACGTCGCGCCCGCCCGGCACCAGGATCACCAGCGCCGCGAAGGCGATCTGCAGGGTGATACCGGTGGCAACCAGCTTCCAGTCAACCGCGCGCTTGTTATTGGAAAACAACCAGGTGATGCCGATCAGCACCGCCAACCCGAACAGGCCGAAGCCGATCCTGCCCAAACCTTCGACCATGTGAGTGACTCCCCTGGGGCGTCGCGAAAAACGGGAAGCCTAGTGCAGGGCAGGGGCCGGGGCAAGAAAAAGCAGCGTGCGCGCGGCCAACGGTACCGATCAGGCCAGCAACGGCAAGGGCTTGCGGCTGGCGGCGGCAGGTAGAATGGGGGTCGATCCCGGCCCGGATGCGGGCCCGCAGCAGGAGATTCGCATGCAATACCGTCGCCTGGGCTCCACCGGCCTGCCGATTTCCGCCCTTTCCTTCGGCGCCTGGGTGACCTTCGGTGACCAGATCCCGCGTGATGAGGCCCGCAACCTGGTGGCCGCCGCCTGGGATCATGGTGTCAACTTCTTCGACAACGCCGAGGGCTATGCCAACGGCCGTGCCGAACAGGTCATGGGTGACGTGATCGCCGACCTGCGCCTGCCGCGCGACGGTTTCTGCGTGTCCAGCAAGGTGTTTTTCGGCAGCGCCAAGGACCCGCGGCCGACCCAGCGCGGGCTGTCGCGCAAGCACGTGACCGACGCCTGCCACGCTGCACTCAAGCGCCTGCGGGTGGACTACCTGGACCTTTACTACTGCCATCGCCCGGATCCGGACGCGCCGATCGCCGAGACCGTGCATGCGATGGACACCCTGGTGCGGCAGGGCAAGATCCTCTACTGGGGCACCTCGGAGTGGTCGGCGGTGCAGATCCAGCAGGCGCTGGACATCGCCGAGGCGCGCAACCTGCAGGGCCCGTCGATGGAGCAGCCGCAGTACAACCTGCTGCACCGCGAGCGGGTCGAGGTCGAGTACGCGCCGCTGTATGCCGGTGCCGGCCTGGGTACCACCATCTTCTCGCCGCTGGCGTCGGGCCTGCTCACCGGCAAGTACGACCAGGGTATTCCGGCCGATGCACGGCTGGGGCGGGAAGGCATGGAATGGTTGCAGGACCTGGTGCTGGGGGCCGACGCCGGTGCCCGCCTGGGCCAGGTGCGGCGCTTCAGCGAGGTGGCACGCGCGCTGGGCCACGCCCCGGCCACGCTGGCCATCGCCTGGTGCCTGCGCAACCCGAACGTTTCCAGCGTGATCCTCGGCGCCAGCCGGGTCAGCCAACTGCTGCAGAACCTGCAGGCACTGGACGTGCTGGAGCAGGTCGACGCGGCCGGCTGGGCGCAGGTCGAAGCCGTCTTCGCCTGAACCCCGGGGCCGACCGGGCCTCGGGGGCCTCGCTCGGGCCGGTTCGGCCGAGGGAACGGGACGGGAACGCGAACGGGAACGGTAGAGTCGCCTGTCAGTCGACTGCTTCGAATAACCGACTGCTTCGAGCAACAGCAGTCGACCAACAGTCGACTCTACACACCTGCGTCGCCATTTAATTGATGCGATCTATCGGATTACGGAATTCGATCATTAATCCCATCAATCAAATTGAGAATGGTTGTTGATTGTCAACTGAGAATCATTATCATTTAACTCGTCCCTCGCACGAGTCCAGATGCTCATGAATGCTCAACCTGTACTGCTGCGCCCCGAAACACTGACCCTCCGCGATCGTCCGGTCCGCGTCGTTCCGCCGGAAGAGGTCATCGACAGCGAAGCCCTGCTCAAGGGCCGTCGTGAAATCCTGATCCAGCACGGCGACCGCTTCTATCGCCTGCGGCACACCAGCAACGACAAGCTGATCCTGACCAAGTAATCGCGGTCTGGTCGCCCGCCTCCCTCCCTCCTGCCGGCAGCGCCGACAGGGTGGGCGACCCGTCCGCTCCCGCTCTCTCCCCCTCGGTCTACCGCGTGCACCTTCCGGGTGCGCCGGTAACCGGGGGTTCCCCTGCCTGACCGAACGAACCCGATGACCCGCCATACCGCCCTTTGCCTTGCTGTCTGGATGGCGCTGCCGCTGTCCGCCCACGCTGCTGCCACTGCTGCCCCCGATGCGCGCGAATTCGATCGGGTGCAGGTCACCGCCACCCGCACCGAGCGGGCGCTGAGCGACGTGGCGGCCACGGTGGATGTCATCGACCGTGAGCAGATGGACCGGCACCTGGTGCAGGACATCAAGGATCTGGTGCGCTACGAGCCGGGCCTGTCGGTCACCCGCAGCGCGACCCGCTTCGGCCTGGATGGTTTCCGCATCCGTGGCCTGGACGGCAACCGCGTGCGCATCCAGACCGACGGCATCGTCATGCCGACCCGGTTCGACATCGGTTCGTTCGCCAGTTCCAACCGCAACTTCACCGACCTCGATACGCTCAAGCGCGTCGAGATCGTGCGTGGCCCGGCCAGCTCGCTGTACGGCTCCGATGCACTCGGTGGCGTGGTCGCGTTCGTGACCAAGGACCCGGCCGACTACCTCAAGGGCGGCAAGAACAGCTACTTCGGCCTGAAGTTCGGCTACGACGGTGAGTGGAAGGGCCTGCTCGGCGGTGCCACCGCCGCCTTCGGTGGCGACCACTGGAGCGGCCTGGTCAACGTCAACCATCACCAGGGCCAGGAAACGGACAACAAGGGGACGGTGCGCAGCGACAACGACACCCGCACCGCGTCCAATCCGCAGGATCGCGACGGCCGCAGCCTGCTCAGCAAACTGGTCTATGCACCCAGCGAGGACCAGCGCTTCCGCCTGACCGTGGAAGGCAACGAAGACACCACCGATACCAATGTGCTGTCGGCGATCGCCAGCGTTGCACCGCGCCCCGGCGCGATGGCTGCGGCCACTGGCATGAAGTCCCACGACACCCAGAAGCGCAACCGCGTGTCCTTCGCCCACGAGATGGATGCGCTGGACCAGCCGTTCGCCGACAGCCTGCATTGGCAGGTGTACGCGCAGAACAGCGAAACCCGGCAGCAGACCGACGAGACCCGCACCGACGGCACCCGTCGCCACCGCGTGTTCTCCTTCGACCAGCATGCCTATGGCCTGCAGGCGCAGTTCAACAAGGCGTTCGCCACCGGCAGCGTCGAGCACGCATTGACCTACGGTTTCGAAGGCACCCGTACCGAGATCCGCCAGAAGCGCGACGGCTATCAGGTCAGCAAGGCTGGCGTGGTCAGCAACACGGTGCTGCCGGACACCTTCCCGGTGCGTGACTTCCCGATCAGCAAGACCACCGAGCTGGGCCTGTATGCACAGGATGAGATGCGCTTTGCCGATGGCCGGCTGTCGCTGGTGCCGGGCGTGCGCGTGGACCGCTACGAGCTGAAGCCGGAAGTGGACAGCATCTTCGCCG
The DNA here is from genome assembly GCF_059371575.1 of Stenotrophomonas sp. YJH_SMC_4. Lineage (NCBI taxonomy): Bacteria > Pseudomonadati > Pseudomonadota > Gammaproteobacteria > Lysobacterales > Lysobacteraceae > Stenotrophomonas > Stenotrophomonas sp. YJH_SMC_4. The sequence goes on along the minus strand of NZ_JCAFUR010000011.1, from coordinate 18,359 downwards.
AAGACAACCCGACCACGGCCGTGGCGCAACTGAAGAAGACCAGCGTGTCGCCGAAGCTGGGCATGGTCTGGCGCTTTACCGACGAATGGTCGCTGTTCGCCGGTTATGCGCGTGGCTTCCGTTCGCCGCCGTACAACGACGTCAACATCGGCCTGACCAACGTCGCCTTCCGCTATACCGCCATCGCCAACCCGGATCTGAAGCCGGAAACCAGCGACGGTTACGAACTGGGCCTGCGCTTCATCGCGCCGGCGGCGTACGTCAGCGTCAGCGGCTACTACAACGACTACAAGGATTTCATCCAGTCCAACGTCGATACCGGTCGCAACGCACAGGGTCTGACCGTGTTCCAGTCGCAGAACATCGCCGACGCGCGCATCTATGGCGCGGAAATGAAGGCCGGCATCGAGTTCGGCGAACTCAGCCCGGCGCTGAAGGGCTGGGCGCTGCGCAGTGCGTTGGCATGGTCGCGTGGTGACAACCGGACCGATGACGAACCGCTGGCCTCGGTCGATCCGCTGCGTGGCACGCTGGGCCTGATGTACGACACCGATACCTGGGGCGTCGAACTGGCCGGTACCTTCGTGCAGCGCAAGAAGCGCCTGCCGCCGCCTGCAGCGCAGACCAATCCGAACGCACCGGCGCCGTTCGTCTACCAGCCGGCCGGCTACGGCGTGCTGGACCTGATGGCGCACTGGAACTTCGCGCCGGGTGCCACCTTCAATGTCGGCGTGTTCAACCTGGCCGACAAGCGCTACATCGAATGGTCGTCGATCACCCCGAGCCTGATCAGCGATCGCGCACTGAGCGATCGTTTCAGCAGCCCGGGCCGCACCTTCTCCGCCAGCCTTGCCGTTTCCTGGTGACCTCATGAGCCGAGCACTGTCCGCACGCAGGAATGACTCCATCGCCGCGCCGAACAGCGCGGCCTGGCCGACCCCGGCACAGCTGGCCACGCTCGGCACCGTGTTGTGCCTGTACCACGCCGACGGCAACGAGCTGGGCGGCTGGCGCCAGGCCGTACGCGTACACGCCTGTCAGGGCGTGGACAGCGAGGGCCTGCGCGAAAGCCTGTGCTTCCTTGATGGCCGCGGCCGCTGCGTGTGGCGCCTGTACCTGCTGCCCGACAGCGATTTCCTGGCCTGGGACCGTCTGGTCGCGGCGCTGCCGCCGGGACCGGAACACGACAGCGAGGCGAGCGTTGGCGAACGCCTGTGGCGGCGTTTGGCCGGCCATCTTGGCGGCCAGCGCTGGCGCCTGTGCGCGCTGCGCCTGCATGCCGCCGACGACGGACGCACGCTGGCCGCCAGTCTGTCGACCCTGTCCTCGCTGGGCGCGGCCACCGCGCGCCGCATCGCACGCCTGGAAGGTGCTGAAGGCGAGCTGGCGATCGACGACTGCTGCTGTGCCGACGCCGCCCGGCGTCCGGCTCCCCACATTCCCGGCGACCTGCCGCTGATCCGCCTGTGACCCTCTCCTGATGGAACGCCCGTTGGCCACGGATGGCCCCTCAATGAATCTGCAACCCCGAAGGAAGACCCCGATGAAGCTCCAGACAGCCAGCGCCATGCTGCTGCTCGCCGCCAGCGGCGTGGCCAGCGCGCAGCCCTCCGATATCGCCCGCGACCACGACAGCATCCTTGCCATGCAGGGTGAGTACACCGTGGACTTCGCCTTCGACGAGACCGTGCTGCTGAAGCCGGGCTACGAGCGTGCACCGGCGATGCGCAGCGGCGGCAGCGAAGTGGTCATCGTGGTTGAGGACACCCCGAAGCGCATCGTGCTGCAGCACCTGCTGCTGGATGAAAAGAGCGGCCACATCACCAAGCACTGGCGCCAGGACTGGGTGTACGAAGCACCGAACCGTTTCGAGTTCAGCGCCGACCAGACCTGGAAGGTGCGCAGTATTCCGTCGGCGGTGAACCAGGGCGCCTGGACCCAGTGCGTGTACGAAGTGAGCGACGCACCGCGCTACTGCGGCACCGGCACCTGGACCTACACCAACAACGTGCCGAGCTGGACCAGCGATCTGAGCTGGCGCCCGCTGCCGCGCCGTGAGTACACCAAGCGCAGCGACTACAACGCGCTGGCCGTGGTCAACCGCCACACGCTCACGCCCAATGGCTGGACCCACGAACAGTTCAACACCAAGGTGCAGCGCAACGCCGATGGCAGCCAGGTGGAGATCGCACGCGAGTTCGGCTTCAACGACTACGTGAAGACCACCGAGGTCGACTTCACCCCGGCGCGCAGCTACTGGAAGGCCACCGCCGGCTACTGGGCCAAGGTGCGCCAGCGCTGGGACGGTTTCCTGACCCAGGCCCCGGGCGTGCACCTGAAGACCAGGATCGACGGCATGGCGATGATCATTCCGCTGTTCACCCAGGCCGAAGAGATCCAGTCCGGCAAGAAGGTGAAGGACAAGCAGATCGACGAAGTGTTCGCCAAGTACGTGGAAAAGGCCCAGTAGATCCACGCCATGCGTGGATGTGCTTGTTCCTTGAATACTGGGAACGCCGTCATGTGCTTTTGGTAGGTGCCGAGCTTGCTCGGCACGCTTTCCGCGGCGACTGACGCGGCGTCCGCGCGTGGCACCGGACGGAATGGGGTATTGCGCGCAAAAATATGACGCATTCAGCCTCACTTTGCCCCAAGGCCGCTTGCTGGCTCTTGCGGATGCGGTAGGGTGGCGGCCCACGCACCCATTTGTCATCGTGGTCAATGAAACTCTCCGACCTCTGCCGCCCAGCCGGCGCGAAGATGTTCCTGGCATCCAGCCTTGCCGATTTCGAGCTGCACGCGGAAGGGCGTGCTGCTCCTTGACGACTTCTACAATTCGGGTTCCGCGAATCGCGTTTGGAAACCGGCGCCGGCACGAATGCGGCAGAAGCGCCTCGGCTGAAGTCCACGCCGTAGTCTCCGTGTTCGAAGGTGCTGGCCTGGCCGGGGGATTACGACGTGGTTGGTGTCTCTGCAAATCCAACGCCTGGAAATGAGGCTTGCTGATGGTCGTTCCAGAACGCCAGATGTTCGATACCTATCTGTCCGATCCGCAGGTCTACGATCGTCTTGAGCAGCATATCCACGACCACTTCATGACGGGAATCAACGCGGCAAGCCTGCGCATTGAAGACTTCCGCAGCCCGCACTACAACACGTTCTTCGTCGATGGCACTAAGGATCGCGATGCCAACCCGATCTTCTCCGCCAAGCACCTGCCCAGCGGCAACATCGTTCGTATCGTCATTTTTGACAGCCCGCCTGAATACAGCGAAGTCCGTAAGCGGGTAGGGGATAACGAGGAGAAGGACGAGCTCTGCCTGTTCATAACGCTTCTGGGCGTGCAGCGCGCGATGAGCACGACCGTGGCCTGGGCCCAGCAACAGGCGTCCATCATCCCGGCCACTCGTCAGTAGACCCACGCCATGTGTGGATGCGCTTAGGTGGAGCGCGCAGCGTACAGCCGGCCCCACCCGCAGCGTGTCACGGCCGCCTCAGGCCTCGCGCAGCGCCAATGCCGGTGGCGTATGCAGGATCGCCCGCGTACCCCACCAGCCTGCCAGCAGGCTCAGCCCGATGCCGACCACGCCGCCGATCAGCAGGCCCGGCCACGGCGGCAGCAATGGCAGCTCGAACACCTTCTGCGAGACTGCCACGCCGATGGCGGCTGCCGCGCCCACCGCGAGCAACGCGGCCAGCGTGCCCAGTGCGCCGAACTCCACCAGCACCGCACCGCGCAGCTGGCGCCGGGTCGCGCCCAGCGTGCGCAGCACCGCGCTGTCGTAGCGACGCTCGCCCGCCGTGGCCTGCAGCGCGGCCAGCAGCACCAGCACGCCGGCCAGCAGGCTGAACACCATCACCAGCTGCACCGCCTGTGCCACCCGCTCCATCACATCGCGCACCTGCGAGATCACCGCGTCCACGTCCAGCAGCGACAGGTTGGGCTGAGCGCGCACCAGCTCGCCCAGTCCGGCTGCCTTGCCGGCCGGCAGGTGGAATGCCGACAGCAGGTTGTGCGGTGTATCGCCCACCGCGTTCGGGTTCAGCAGCACGAAGAAGTTCGGCCGGAAGGTGTTCCAGTCGGCCTTGCGCACACTGGTCACGGTGAACTCGCGCTCCTGCTCGCCTACTGCAATGGTGATGCGGTCGCCCGGATATACGCCGTAGCGCTTGGCCCAGCCGATCTCAACCGACGCCTCCGATGCCGTGCTGTCGGGCGTCCAGAAGGTGCCGTTCATCAGCGTGTTGGCCGGCGGGAAGCTGCTGCGCCAGCTGAAGTTCAACGGCCGGTTCTCGTCGTCGTCATCGCGCTGGGCTTCGCCTGACGCCGGCTGCCCGCTCTGGTCCGGCGAGCGATCCACGCGCAGCGGCGGCTTGCCGTTGATCGCGATCAGGCGGCCGGTGGCCATCGGTTCGATGCTGGCGTCGTTGGCGCCCAGTCCACGCAGCGCGGCCAGCACGCTGTCGCGCTGTTCGGGCTGGATGTTGATCAGGAAGTAGTTCGGCGTATCCGCGGGCAGGCGTTCGCGCCATTGCTGCAGCAGGCCGGGGCCGGTCACCGCCAGCAGCAACAGCGCGCACAGCGACAACGACAGCCCGACCAGTTGCATCACCGCCAGCATCCGGCGCCGGGTCAGCGCCGCCAGGCCCAGCCGCCAGTGGCCGTGCAGGCGGTGCTGCAGGCCGCGCAGCAGCTGCAGCAGCACGAAGCCGACCACGCCGGCCGCGACCGCCAACGCGGCCAGGCCGCCCAGCACCCATAGCGCCAGCTTGAGATCACCGGTCACCTGCACCGCCAGCAGCAGGCTCGCCGCCAGCGCTGCTACGTAGGCCAGCAGCGAGGCCGGGGGCAGGGCGGCGAAGGAGCGGTTGAGCACGCGCATCGGCGGCACCCCGCGTAGGCGCAGCAGCGGCGGCAGGCCGAAGCCGAACAGCAGCAACAGGCCGATGCCGGCGCCGGTCAGCGCCGGCATCGCTTCCGGCAGCGGCAGGCGCTGCGGCACCAGGCTGCCCAGCACCTGCACCAGGCCTTCCTGCGCGGCCATGCCCAGGCCGATGCCGAGCGCACAGGCTGGCACCGCCAGCATCAGCAGCTGCAGCGCCAGGCCCAGCAGGATGTCGCGCTGGCGTGCGCCCAGGCAGCGCAGGATCGCCACCTGGTCGATGCGACGCAGGGCGAAGCGGTTGGCCGCCAGCGCGGTGGCCACACCGGCCAGCAGTACCGCCAGCAGCGCGCTCAGGCCGAGGAAGCGCCCGGCCAGATCGAATGCCTGGCGCACGCCACGCTGGGTGTCGTCCACGCTCAGCAGGCGCAGGCCTTTCACCTGCGGCAGCAGCCACTGGCGCAGCGCCGCGATCGGCTCCGCTGCGCCGGCGAACATCAGCCGGTAGTTGATACGGCTGCCCGGGCCGAGCAGGCCCGTGCCCTCCACATCGGCGCGGTTGACCAGCAGGGTGGGCGAGAGTGTCAGCAGGTCGCCACCGCTGTCCGGCTCGGCCTCGATGATGCCGGCGATGCGCAGCGTGCCGGCGCCGAACTCGAGGTCATCGCCGGCCTTCAGCCCCAATCCCTGCAGCAGGCGTGGGTCGGCATAGGCCTGGCCCTTGGGCGGCATGCCGGCATCGGCGATCAACGCACCGCCGGGCGTGGCCCGGACCCGCAGCGTGCCGCGCAGTGGATAACCTGCCTGTACCGCCTTGATGCTGGCCATCTGGCTGGCATCGCCGTTGAACAGCACGCTGCCGAAGCTGGCGATGCGGGTATGCGCCAGTCCACGCCGCTGCGCCTCGTCGGCGAACGCCTGCGGCGGGTCATCGCGCCCGGCGATGCCGAGGTCGCCACCGAGCATTTCCGCTGCGCTGCCGGTCAGTGCCAGGTTGACCCGGTTCACCAGCGTGCCGACCGCGGTCATCACCGCCACGCCCAGCACCAGTGCGGCGAACACGGTCAGCAGGTCACCGGCCAGCGCCTCGCGGCGCAGCGCGCGCCACGCATGCCGCAGCAGGTTCATGCCTGCGCCCCACGCTCGACCGGCAGCAGGCGGCCGTTGTCGATGCGGTGGATGTACTGGCAGCGCTGGGCCAGGCGCAGGTCGTGGGTGACCAGCACCAGAGTGGTGCCGCTGCCGGCGTTGAGTTCGAACAGCAGGTCGCTGATGTGCTGGCCGGTGGCGTGGTCCAGCGAGCCGGTCGGTTCGTCGGCGAACAGGATGCACGGGCGGGTGACGAACGCACGTGCCAATGCCACGCGTTGCTGCTCGCCGCCCGACAACTGGCGCGGATAGTGGCGGGCGCGATGGGCCAGCCCGACCTGGGCCAGCACTTCATCGACCCGCGCCCGGTCTTCGCGTCCGGCCAGTTCCAGCGGCAGCGCGACATTCTCGGCGGCGGTCAGCGCCGGCAGCAGGTGGAAACTCTGGAACACGAAGCCGACCTCACGCGCGCGCAGCTGGGCGCGGGCCTCCTCGTCCAGCGCCGACAGGTCCTGGCCAGCCAGTGCGATGCGGCCGTGACTGGGCAGGTCCAGCCCGGCCAGCAGGCCAAGCAGGGTGGTCTTGCCGGAACCGGAGGCGCCGACGATGGCCACGCTGGTGCCTTCATGGACCGTCAGGGTGATGTTGTCCAGTATGTGGACTTCACCCTCCGGGCCCTGCACGGACTTGCCGACCTGGTCGGCGGCGATGGCGACGGGCGCGCTGCGGGGGGACAGGCTGTCGATGAGGAGACTCCAATGCGCAAGACGGGATGGAGCCGGCGAGCCGGCGCGATGATGGTGCTGCTGCTAGGGTTCCTGCTGTTGCCGGGGCTGGCCTGTGCCAAAGGTCCGGCCGGCACCGTGCTGGTGCTCGGCGACAGCCTCAGTGCTGCCCACAATATCCCTGCCGACGCCGGCTGGGTCAGCCTGCTGCAGCAGCGGGTCAGGCAGCAGTCGAAAACCCCGGCGCGCATCGTCAACGCCAGCATGAGCGGCGAGACCACCGCCGGCGCACTCACCCGCCTGCCGGCCCTGCTGGCGAAGGAAAAGCCGACCGTGGTAGTGATCGCCCTTGGCGGCAACGACGCACTGCGCGGGCTGACCCCGGCGCAGGTGCAGGGCAACCTGGAAAAGATGGTGCAGGCCAGCCAGAAGGCCGGCGCGAAGGTGCTGCTGCTGGGCATTGACGTGCCGCCCAACTACGGGCCGGCCTATCGCCAGCGCCTGGCGGCGGCCTACAGGGCGCTGGCCACGCAGTACAAGGTGCCGCTGCTGCCCTTCCTGCTGGAGGGGGTGGCCCTGCAGCCGGGCATGATGCAGGCCGACGGCCTGCACCCGACCGCACAGGCGCAGCCAAAGGTGCTGGACAACGTCTGGCCGCTGCTCAGGCCACTGCTCTGAATCGTTTGTTTACCTCTTGACGGAACTTCACATCGCGTCCACCGTCGATCCGGCATGTTTCACAAAGCTGAAGTTAGAGGGAATCACATGCGTCAGACGAAGGAGACCTCCGGCTTGGTGCTGGTGGTCGAAGACAACCGCAACATCTCCGAGATGATCGGGGAATACCTGGAAGGTCGCGGCTTCGAAGTCGACTATGCACAGGACGGCCTGGATGGCTACCGCCTTGCGGCGGAGAACAGCTATGACGTCGTGGTGCTCGACTTGATGTTGCCGCGCCTGGATGGCATCGAAGTGTGCCGTCGCCTGCGCAATGATGCGCGCAAGTCCACCCCGGTGCTGATGCTCACGGCACGCGACACGCTGGACGACAAGCTCACCGGCCTGGGTTTCGGTGCCGATGACTACCTGACCAAGCCGTTCGCGATCCAGGAGCTGGAAGCCCGCCTGCGCGCGCTGATCCGTCGCGAACGTCGCCAGGTCGGTTCGGAAGTGCTGAAGGTGGCCGACCTGGTGCTCGATCCGGTCAGCATGCGTGCGACCCGTGCCGGCACCGAGCTGCAGCTTTCGCCGATCGGCCTGCGCCTGCTGACCATCCTGATGCGCGAATCGCCGCGCGTGGTCACCCGCCAGGAGATCGAGCGCGAGATCTGGGGCAATGGCCTGCCGGATTCGGACACCCTGCGCAGCCACCTGTACAACCTGCGCAAGATCATCGACAAGCCGTTCGACCGTCCGCTGCTGCACACCGTGCAGAGTGCCGGCTACCGCATTGCCGACATCGCCCAGCCGATGGCCTGAGCAGGATACTCGCCGGTGCAGCAGCAGGCCCGGCCGGGTTGTGGCCACGTACGAGGGCAGGGCATGACCGGCCGGCGTTGCCGCCGGTCATCGCCCATGCACCCGCACGGCGTGGCGCGCTGCCTATAATCGCAGCGCTCTGACCGGGACTCCGCAATGCCGCACGGCCTGCCGCGCAAGATCCGTATCGCCTTCATCCTGCAGGCAGTGCTGGCCAGCCTGGGCATCCTGCTGGGTGCGTGGCTGGTCTCGCTGGTGATCAAGCACAGCCTGGTGGGCGCTGCCCTGCGCGAGGAGGCGGCGTACTACTGGACGCTGCACGAAGCGTCCCCGGTGCAGCCGCCGCCCAATACCCAGAACATCCGCGGCTACCTGCTGGAAAGCGGGCAGTCGGCACTGTCGTTGCCGGCCAACCTGCGCAATCTGGAGCCCGGCTTCCACGAACTGCCCAAGGACGACCAGCTGGTGCTGGTTGATGTGCGCCCGGCTGGCCGCCTGTACCTGGTGTTCCTGCGCTCGCGCGCAGAGATGCTGGCGTTCTGGTTCGGCATCGTGCCGGTGCTGCTGACCCTGTTGGCGGTGTATGGCGCCAGCTGGGTGACCTACCGCGCGTCCAAGCGCCTGGTGTCGCCGGTGAACTGGCTGGCTCGGCGCGTCTCGCGCTGGGACCCGGGGCATCCGGAAGCGGCCGACCTGGAGCCCAACAAGCTGCCGGCGGACATGCAGGGCGAGACCCGGCAGCTGGCGGCCGCGTTGCACTCGCTGGCCAACCGGGTGAGCGCGCACGTGGCACGCGAGCGCAACTTCACCCGCGATGCCAGCCATGAACTGCGCACGCCGCTGACCGTCATCCGCGTTGCCAGCGACATGGCACTGGGTGATGAAAGCCTGCAGCCGCGCCTGCGCCGCAGCCTGCAGCGCATCCAGCGGGCTGGCCGCGACATGGAAGCGGTGATCGATGCGTTCCTGATCCTGGCCCGCGAGGCAGACGTCGAACCGCAGATCGAGCTGTTCGACGTCAACGACATCGTCCGCTATGAAGTGGACAACGCCAACGAACTGCTGGGGGCTCGCCCGGTGTCGGTGCACCTGCACAGCGATGGCCCGGTGCAGCTGCATGCGCCGCCGCGGGTGCTGCAGGTGGTGGTCAGCAACCTGGTGCGCAATGCATGCAGCTACACCGACGAGGGGCGCATCGACGTGCATGTGCACAACGATCGGGTGGTGGTGCACGATACCGGCATCGGCATGTCCCCCGAAGCGCTGTCGCGGGCGTTCGAACCGTTCTATCGCGCCGAACCCAGCCGGCCGCAGGGTACCGGCCTGGGCCTGTCGATCGTACGCAGGCTGTGTGATCGCTTCGGCTGGAAGGTCAGCCTGGCCAGCGAGCCGGGTCAGGGCACCGAGGCAACGGTGATCTTCCGGTAGAGGGATTTTGCCGGGCTGCGCCCGGCACCCGCCGAGGCAACATCAACATCAAAAGCGGGCATTCCGTGGAATGGCGGGGCGGTGTGGGTTTGCAGGACACGCCGTAAACCCCCCTCCGGGGTCCGGCCCAGCCGCTGGCGGCTGTGCGTTCGGGCGCTTGCGAAGCAGTGCTTCGCAAGCAAAGCGCCCTCACCCATGGGGGCTCGATGGCGCCATCCATGGCGCCAACGGTCCTGCAAACCCACACCGCCCCGCCTTCGACAGTTTCCCGCGATCCGCAGTAGATCCACGCCATGCGTGGATGGGGTGCGGTAGCGCCGGGCCATGCCCGGCGTCCACAGTGCCTCAGTTGCAGTTGACCTTCGGCGCCAGCGCCTTGGTCCAGATCGCATACCCAGCCGGGGTCATGTGCAGCATGTCCTCGCGGAACAGCGTTGCATCCGGCTGGCCATCCGCGCCCAGCATCGGCGTGTAGATATCGGTGAAGCCGGTGTTGGGCAGCTTGGCCAGCGCGGCCTTGATCAGCGTGTTGGCCTCGTTGATCGCCGGCAGCAGGTGCGCCCGCGACGGGCTCGGCTTGATCGACAGGTACTCGACCTTGGTCTTCGGCAGGTCGCGATGCACGCGCTGCACGAAGGCGACCACGTCGTCGCGGACCTGGGTCGCGGTGCGGCCGCTGTTGAGGTCGTTGTCACCGGCGTAGAAGAACACCTTGCACGGCGCATACGGCACCACGATCTGGCCGGCATACCAGGTGCTGTCACGCACTTCCGAGCCGCCGAAACCGCGGTTGAATACAGGCTGGCCGGGGAAGTCGGTGGCCAGGCTCTCCCAGAAGCGGATGGAGGAGCTGCCGATGAATTCGATGCCACCGCGGGGCGGCGGGTTGGCCTGGTCGGCGCTGGCGAACCGGGCCATGTCGCCGGCCCAGGCCACGTTGGAGACCTGTTCAGGTACCCGGGGCGACGTGGTCGGGCCCAGGGCCTGGGCCAGCGGTGCGGCGGTCAGCAGGCCCAGCATCAGCAGGCAGGTATGGCGACGGGACATCAGGCGCTCCAGCAGGGAAGGGAACGCCATCATAGAAGCTGGGGCGGGCCGGGGCTTGCCCCTGGCGGTCCATTCACCGGGCCGGTGCCGGGATGCGGCTGGCGGCCTTGTGGCAAAATGGCGGCCATCTGCCTATTCCTGTGCACCCATGATTCCCTGCCGTGCGTCTGAGCGGTCGCTGCGCCGCGCCCCTGTTGCTGGATGTTCCACCCGTGGCTGATCAGTTCGGCCATCTGCCGCGCGGCCCGCGCCGCATCTTCCAGGCCGCCCGCTGGTCCTGGCAGGGCCTGCGCGCCGCCTGGCTGCACGAATCGTCGTTCCGGCTGGAGGTCTACCTGCTGATCCTGCTGGCGCCGGTCGCGGTCTGGCTGGGGCAGACGCCGGTCGAGCGTGCGCTGATGATCGGTTCGATGCTGCTGGTGCTGGCGATGGAACTGGCCAACTCGGCGATCGAGGCGGTGATCGAACGTTACGGCAGCGAAATCCACGAGTTGGCTGGCCGCGCCAAGGACATGGGCTCGGCGGCGGTGTTCGTGCTGATGATGAACGTGCTGTTGTGCTGGGCCCTGGTCGTGGTTCCACACGCGCTGGCCGGCAGCTACGGCTGAAACCCCATTCCCCCACTGCCTTGAAGAGATTCCATGTCCTTTGAGTTCCTCGCCGACCCCAATGCCTGGGTAACCCTGTTCACGCTCAGCGCGCTGGAAATCGTGCTCGGCATCGACAACCTGGTGTTCATTTCCATCGCGGTCAGCAAGCTGCCAGAAGAACGTCGCCCGTTCGCACGCAAGCTCGGTATCGCCGTGGCCTGCATCACCCGTATCGGTCTGCTGGTGTCGCTGGCGTATCTGGCGCACATGGCGGCCAACCTGTTCACGGTGGCCGGCATGGGCATCTCCATCCGTGACCTGGTGCTGATCGTCGGTGGCCTGTTCCTGATCATCAAGGGCTGCATGGAGATCAAGGAACTGATCAGCGGTGGCGAGGATGAAGATCCGAGCACCACCAAGGCCTCGGCCGTGTTCGGCTACGTGATCGCGCAGATCGCGGTGATCGACATCGTGTTCTCGCTGGACTCGGTGATCACCGCGGTTGGCATCGCCGACCACATCCCGGTCATGGTCGCCGCCATTCTGCTGTCGGTGTTGGTGATGCTGCTGGCCGCCAACCCGCTGGGCCGCTTCATCGACGCCAACCCGACAGTGAAGATGCTGGCGCTGGCCTTCATCCTGATGATCGGTGCGGTGCTTATCCTGGACGGCCTGGACGTGCACGTGCCCAAGCCCTACATCTACGCCGCGATGGGCTTCTCGGTGCTGGTGGAATGGCTGAACCTGCTGATGCGCCGTCGCGCCCGCGAGCACAACGTGCCGGGCGCCGGCAACTGGTAAGCGCCTCTGGCATGTAAGTCCCTCAGAACCCCCGGCCCGGCCGGGGGTTCTGCGTTTGTGGGGGGCACGGCTCTGCTACGGTGCTGCGGTTTTTGCACTTGTAGCGGGTTTCCGTGCCCCACTTGTGAACCAGAATCAACAGTGTTTTCCCGGGGCGAGGCTTAATCCGCCACAGCAAAGCGCGCAGGCTACGCACTCCCGAATCCCTCCCCCAGGACCCCCCCATGAATTCCAGAGCCGCCTTGCTGGCGCTTGCCGTCGGCGCCTTCGCCATCGGAACCACCGAGTTTGCGCCGATGGGCCTGTTGCCGGTCATCGCCGACGGCGTGGGCGTGGGCATTCCCACTGCCGGCATGCTGATCACCGCTTACGCCGTGGGCGTGATGCTGGGCGCACCGGTGATGACCCTGCTGATGGGACGGTTCGGCAAGCGCACCGCGCTGATGCTGCTGATGTCGATCTTCGTGGTCGGCAACCTGCTCTCGGCACTGGCCCCGAACTACGGCCTGCTGTTGCTGTCGCGCCTGGTCACCAGCCTCAACCACGGTGCCTTCTTCGGCATCGGTGCGGTGGTTGCCGCCAGCCTGGTGCCGAAGGACAAGCAGGCCGCCGCCGTGGCCACCATGTTCATGGGCCTGACCATCGCCAATATCGGCGGCGTGCCGCTGGCCACGTGGGTGGGCCAGCAGCTGGGCTGGCGCCTGTCTTTCGCCGGCACCGCGGTGCTGGGCGTGGTAGCGATCACCGCGCTGGGCCTGGCCCTGCCGGCATCGGCACCGGGCCCGCGCCCGGACGTGCGCCGCGAGATGAAGGCCATCCTGCAGCCGCAGGTACTGCTGGCGATGGGCACCACGGTGCTCGGCGCGGGTGCGATGTTCACCCTCTACACCTACGTGGCGCCGGTGCTGACCGAACTGACCGGTGCCTCCAACGCCTTCATCGCGATGTCGCTGGCGCTGATCGGTATCGGCTTCACTTTCGGCAACGGCATCGGCGGGCGCATGGCCGACTGGTCGCTGGACGGTGCCACGCGCATCCTGCTGGCAGTCCTGGCCCTGCTGATGTTCGTGCTGCCGCTGGCCTTCATGAGTCACGCCACCGCGGCGCTGGGCGTGCTGCTGTTCGGCGCGGCGACCTTCGCCATCGTGCCGCCGTTGCAGATCCGGGTGATGCAGGCGGCGAGCGAGGCGCCGGGCCTGGCGTCGTCGATCAACGTGGGTGCGTTCAACCTGGGCAATGCTGTGGGTGCCGCGCTGGGGGGCGCGGTGATCAGCTCGGGTTTGGGTTACGCGGCGATTCCGGTGGCCGGTGGCCTGCTGGCGGCATCGGGCCTGCTGCTGGCATGGCTGGGGCGTCCCCGCACTGCGGTGGCTGAAGCCTGCTGAGGGGTGTTGGATTCCGGCAGGGCTTGCAGCCCTGCACCCGCTGCAATCAACGTCAACGTCAACGGCAAAAGCCTGCATTCCGTGGGTTGGCGGGGTGGGTCCGGTTGAGGGGGACGCTGCAAGTACGTCCATGTAAGCTCGGTCGCCGCATCCATGCGGCTCACGCCCCCACAACCGGACCCACCCCGCCTTCGACAGATTCCCGCGGTCTGTCGGAACGGCGTTCTGCTCTGGTAGGTGTCGACCTTGGTCGACACGAATGCCTGAAGAATCGATTTTTGCTTTTGATTTTTCTTTTGATCTTCCCGCGGTGCGCAGGAAATTGTCTGTGGCCGGGCGGGTGGGCGTGGCGGGGGTATCCGCGCCATGGATGGCGCGGCTAAGCCTCCAGGGACGGATTCACGGCGTCCCCCGCCATGCCCACCCGCCCGGACTACTCAGGCGATCCATGAGCATGGCCACCGCGGAGGGGGCGGCGCCCGATGGCCGGTCTTTCACCCGAACCGTGGCATGCTCGGTGCCCAGTCCACCCGGAACCTCCGCCATGCGCCTGTTCACCCGTGTCCTGCCCCTGATGCTGCTGGCCTCCCTGCTGTCCGGCTGCGGCTACAACGCCATCCAGCAGAAGGATGAAGCGGTCAAGGCCAGCTGGTCCGAAGTGCTCAACCAGTACAAGCGCCGCGCCGATCTGGTGCCCAACCTGGTGCAGACCGTGAAGGGCTTCGCCAGCCAGGAAGAGCGCGTGCTGACCGAAGTCACCAACGCCCGCTCGCGTGTTGGCCAGATCAACGTCAACGCCGACGACGAAGCCTCGCTCAAGCAGTTCCAGCAGGCCCAGGGTGAACTCGGCAGCGCACTGTCGCGGCTGCTGGTGGTCACCGAGAATTACCCGGTGCTGAAGTCGGACCAGAACTTCCGCGACCTGCAGGCCCAGCTGGAAGGCACTGAAAACCGCATCACCGTCGCCCGCGGCCGCTACATCCAGCAGGTGCAGGACTACAACACCTACATCCGCTCGTTCCCGCAGGTGATCACCGCCAAGCTCTTCGGTTACAAGACCAAACCGAACTTCACCGTGGAAAACGAAGCGCAGATCTCCAACGCGCCGGCGGTCGATTTCGGCAGCGCGCCGCAGCAGCAGCCGGCACCGCAGCCGGGCCACTGACCCATGCGCCTGGCCACTGCGCTCCTGGCCCTGCTGCTATGGCTGCCGCTGGCATCGCACGCCCAGCAGCTGGCGCCGGTTCCGGCGCTGGATTCGCCGGTGGTCGACACCACCGGCACGCTGGATGCCGCGCAGAAGCAGGCGCTGGTGCAGCAGGCGATTGAGCTGCAGCAGCTCAAGGGCAGCCAGCTGCAGGTGCTGGTGGTGCCCACCACCCAGCCGGAGGACATCGCGCAGTACACCACGCGGGTCTTCGATCAATGGCAGATCGGCCGCAAGGGCGTGGACGACGGGGTGCTGCTGGTGGTGGCCAAGGACGACCGGCGCGTGCGCATTGAACCCGGTTATGGTCTGGAGGGAGCGATTCCCGATGCCATCGCCAACCGGGTCATCCAGGAGTACCTGGTGCCGCGCTTCCGCAGCGGCGACTACGCCGGTGGCATCACCGACGCCACGGCGGTGCTGGTCAAGCTGATCGACGGGGAAGCGCTGCCGGCGCCGGTCAGCGGCCATCGCGGGCGTGAGCCCAGCGGCGGTGGCGATACCTGGTTCCTGGCGCTGTTCATCGGTGTGTTCGCCGGCAGCATCCTGCGCGGGATCTTCTCGCGCGTGCCGCGTCCGCTGCGTGGCCTGCTCGGCGGTGCCGGTGCGGCGCTGGCGGCATTCCTGTTCACCTCCACACTACTCGCCAGTGGCCTGGCTGGCGTCGTGGGCCTGATTGTTGCCATGCTCTCCGGTCACCCGGGCCGCTTTGCCGGTGGCGGTGGCTGGGGCGGTGGCAGCTGGGGCGGCGGAGGCGGCTTCGGCGGGGGCGGTGGATTCGGCGGCGGTGGCCGCTCCGGCGGTGGTGGTGCTTCGGGGGGCTGGTGATGATCCAACGACTGTGTCGTCATGTATTTTCGCCGTCGGTACGGCGCGCGTTCCCGCCGGCCACGCTGCAGGCGATCACCGAGGCCATCGCAGCCGGTGAGCAGCGCCACGGTGGCCAGGTGATGTTCGCGGTGGAAGCGGACCTGCCGCTGGCCGCGCTGTGGCACAAGGTCACCCCGCGCCAGGCCGCCGAACATGCCTTCGCGCGCCTGCGCACCTGGGATACCACCCACAACAACGGTGTGCTGATCTACCTGCTGCTGGCCGACCACGCCATCGAGATCGTCGCCGACCGTGGCCTGCAGGGCCGGGTCAGCCCGGCACAATGGCAGCGGGTCTGCACCCACCTGCGCGAGGGCCTGCGTGGCTCCAATCCGGTGGAAGCGCTGCAGGATGCCATCGACGAGGTCTCCAGCCTGATCGAAGGGCACTTTCCGGCCTCGACCCGGTCGAACGATGACGCGTTGCCGAACTCGCCCCAGCTCCTTGGTTGAGCCGGGGCGGCACTGGCCCGAGAATAGGCGTTCAACCGCAAGGCACCTTCCATGATCTATTTCCACGACATCGACCCCATCGCCCTCTCGCTGGGGCCGATCAAGGTGCATTGGTACGGCATCATGTACCTGCTGGGCTTCACCGCCGCCTGGCTGCTGGGACGCAAGCGCATCGCCGCCGGCCGCCTGCCGGGCGTTGACGCCAATGGTTTCTCCGACCTGCTGTTCTACGCCATGCTCGGCGTGGTGCTGGGCGGGCGCATCGGCTACATGCTGTTCTACGCGCTGGGCGATTTCCTGCACAACCCGCTGCTGCTGTTCAAGGTGTGGGATGGTGGCATGAGTTTCCACGGCGGCCTGCTGGGCGTGCTGGGCGCCTGCTGGTGGTGGTCGCGCAAGCACAAGCTGCATTTCTTCGACACCATGGATTTCATGGCGCCGCTGGTGCCGCTGGGCCTGGGCTTCGGCCGCATCGGCAACTTCATCGGTGCCGAGCTGTGGGGCAAGTACACCGACGGCACGTGGGGCGTGGTGTTCCCGTCCGGCCTGCCGGCGCCGCTGAACCAGCTGGACCACGCGACCCTGCAGGCGCAGTTCGCCACCGGCGCGCTGAACCAGTTCGCGCGCCATCCGTCGCAGCTGTATGAAGCTTTCCTGGAAGGCCTGGTGATGTTCGTGGTGCTGTGGGCCGTGTCGGCCAAGCCGCGTCACCGTTACCTGGTGGGCGGCCTGTTCGCGCTGATGTACGGACTGTTCCGCTTCGCGGTGGAGTTCGTGCGCATGCCCGACAACGGCGTCTACGTGGCCTTCGACTGGCTGACCCGTGGCCAGATCCTCAGCCTGCCGCTGATTGCCTTCGGCCTGGTGCTGCTGGTGATGTCGCGCCGTGCGCCGGTACTGCAGCCGCAGCTGCCGGTGACTGCCGGGGGCAAGGCATGAAGGCTTACCTGGACCTGCTCTCGCATGTGCTCGAGCACGGCGCCGAGAAGAGCGATCGCACCGGCACCGGCACCCGCAGCGTGTTCGGCTGGCAGATGCGTTTCAACCTGGCCGAAGGCTTCCCGCTGGTGACCACCAAGAAACTGCACCTGCGCTCGATCATCCACGAGCTGCTGTGGTTCCTGAAAGGCGACACCAACATCGGCTACCTGAAGGACAACCAGGTGCGGATCTGGGACGAGTGGGCCGACGGGAACGGCGATCTCGGCCCGGTGTACGGCAAGCAGTGGCGCAGCTGGGCCACCGCCGATGGCCGTGAGATCGACCAGATGCAGTGGCTGGTCGACGAGATCAAGCGCAACCCCGATTCGCGCCGGCTGGTGGTCAGCGCCTGGAACGTGGGCGAACTTTCGCAGATGGCGCTGATGCCGTGCCACAACCTGTTCCAGTTCTACGTGGTGGACGGCAAGCTCAGCTGCCAGCTGTACCAGCGCAGCGGCGACATCTTCCTCGGCGTGCCGTTCAACATCGCCAGCTACGCGCTGCTGACCCACATGGTGGCGCAGGCCACCGGCCTGGGCGTGGGCGATTTCGTGCATACGCTGGGCGACGCGCACCTGTATTCGAACCACTTCGAGCAGGCGCGCGAGCAGCTGTCGCGTGAACCGCGCGCGCTGCCCAAGCTGTGGTTGAACCCGGAAGTGACCGATCTGTTCGGCTTCCAGTTCGACGACATCCGCATCGACGGTTACGATCCGCACCCGGCCATCAAGGCGCCGGTGGCGGTATGAGCGCGATGAAGCTGTCGATGATCGTGGCGCTGGACCGCAACCGTGGCATCGGCCAGGGCAATGCCATGCCCTGGCACCTGCCGGACGACTTCAAGCACTTCAAGGCGCTCACCCTGGGCAAGCCGATCCTGATGGGGCGCAAGACGGCCGAATCGATCGGCCGCGTGCTGCCGGGACGGACCAACCTGGTGCTGACCCGCAGCGGCCAGGTGCCGTTCGAGGGCATGCGCGCGGTGGCGTCGCTGGACGAAGCCAAGACGATTGCCGAAGGCGAGGGGGCCAGCGAGCTGTGCATCATCGGTGGTGGCGAGATCTTCCACCAGCTGCTGGACCAGGCCAGTGACCTGTACCTGACCTGGGTGGATGCCGAAATCCCCGCTGATACCCATTTCCCCGAAGTCGACATGCAGGACTGGCGGGAAGTGAGCAGCGAGCCGCACCCGGCCGACGAACGCCATGCCTACGCGTTCCGCTTCGCGCACTACGTGCGCCGCTGATCGCGCAAGTACCAACGAAAACACCGACGGGGATGTCGACGGGGTAGAGTCGACTGTTAGTTGTGATCTCTCTGTACGTTGTTCATCCGGGACATCTTTGGAAAATGGTGGTTACCACACCTCTCCAGACCCCAAAGAGCCCGGATGAACCACCATAAAAATGCCCGTTTGACCGT
>NZ_JCAFUR010000010.1:0-111871 GCF_059371575.1 Stenotrophomonas sp. YJH_SMC_4 | reverse complement strand
GCAACTGTTCGGGCGGATCAAGGGAGATTCCGGCGTGGGCGCCAAGCTACATGGCGATCGTCGAGATCCAGGCTCGTACGGCGGCCCACGCCGGCTCTCGACACCTACGCTGACAGATTTTCATCAGATAAGGCTCGGTCGGCGCATCCATGCGCCTCACGGTCCTGCCTGCCGCCTTGCTCCGGCTCCGGACAGTTTCCTGCGCGCGCGGAACGAGAGCGAAATTCAAAGTCAAAAAAAAAAGCAAAGTCAAAAGCTGTTGCCAACCAAGGTTGGCATCTACCAGGAGCGGGGGATCGGCACTGAAACGCACCGCGCTCGCGGGAACGTGTCCAGAGGCGGAGGACCCTGCCCAGCCGCACCCTCCGCCTCCCAACGTATCAGCAAGGCGCTGCTTTGGCTTTGGCTTTGGCTTTGGCTTTAGCTTTGGCTTTAGCTTTGGCTTTGACTTTGGCTTTGAGCTTCGAAAAGCGGGCTGGCGGGCCGCAGGCCCGCCAGCGAAAAACTCATCCCGCCACGATGTACTGCTGCAGCTGATCCAGCTCCCTGCGCTGCGCATCGATCACCGACTTCACCAGGTCGCCAATGGAAATCACCCCCAGCACCTGCACGCCCTCCACCACCGGCAGGTGGCGGATGCGGTAGTCGGTCACCAGCTGCAGACAATGCTCCACCTGTTCGCCCGGCGACACCGTCACCACCTGCGTCGTCATGATCTCGGCCACCGCCGTATCGCGCGAAGAACGATCACGCAACACGATCTTGCGCGCGTAATCGCGCTCCGAAAGGATCCCGACCAACCGCGGCCCGTCCATCACCAGGACCGCGCCAATGCCCTTTTCCGCCATCAACCGGATCGCATCGATCACCGCCGCATCCGGCGCGACCGCATGTACTTCAGGAGACTTGCCGTCCAACAGTTGCCGTACCGTGGTCATCTGCCTGCCCTCCGAGGGTGGGTTGCAGGGCCGAGTCTGCCACGGCGGATGCTAGCCACGCGTCAACCAGGTACAACGGCCGCTGCTTGGACTCTTCGTACAGGCGCCCCAGGTACTCACCGATCAGGCCCAGCGCGATCAACTGCACCCCGCCCAGGAACAGGATCACCGCCATCATCGTCGGCCAGCCCGCCACCCGGTCGCCGTACAGCGCGGCCTTGACGATCACCCACATGCCGAACACGAAGGCCACCGCCGCGGTTGCCAGCCCCAGGTAGGTCGCCGCGCGCAGGGGCACGGTCGAGAACCCGGTGATGCCTTCCAGGGCGAAGTTCCACAGCCGCCACAGGCTGAACTTGCTGGTGCCGGCCACGCGTGCGTGGCGGTGGTAGGGCACCGCCACGCGCTTGAAACCCACCCAGCTGAAAAGCCCCTTCATGAAACGATGGCGCTCACGCATCTCGCGCAGCGCACTCAGCGCGCGTGGTGACAGCAGGCGGAAATCCCCGGTGTCGGCCGGGATCGGCGTACGCGAAAGGCGCCCCATCACGCGGTAGAAGATCGCCGCCGTGGCACGCTTGATCCAGGCCTCGCCATCGCGCGCCAGGCGCGTGCCATAGACGTTGTCATGGCCCTCGCGCCAGCGCGCGACGAACTGCGGCACAAGCTCCGGCGGGTCCTGGCCATCGGCATCCAGGATCATCGCCGCCCCTTCGCGCACCAGGTCCAGGCCAGCGGTCAGTGCGGCTTCCTTGCCGAAATTGCGCGACAGCTTCAGCGCGGAGACCCGCGCGTCGGATTGGGCCAGGCGGGCGATCACCTCCCAGGTCCCGTCATGGCTGCCGTCGTCCACGTACAGAATGTGGCCGTCGATGTCGGGCAGCGCGTCGAGCACCGCGCACAACCGCGGATGCAGCAACGGCAGTGCCAGGGCCTCGTTGTAGGCGGCGATGACGAAAGTGAGCCGTTCGCGGGTCATGCCCGGATTGTACGTTGCCGCCGGCCGTAGATCAGGCGGCGCGCGCTCACTCTTCCGAAAGGTACGCGGCCCCGCCCAGCTGCCGTGCCTGGCGCTGGATCCAGGCGGCGCGCCGCTGCACGTACGGCCCTGGCTTTGCGGCGTTGTAGCGCCGCGGTGCCGGCAGCACCGCCGCCAACCGCGCGCTATCGGCCGGGCTCAACCTGGCCGCGTCCTTGCCCCAGAACTTCTGCGCCGCCGCCTGAGCTCCGTACACGCCATCACCGAACTCGGCGATGTTGGCGTACATCTCCAGGATGCGCTCCTTTGGCCACAGCGCTTCGATCAGCACGGTGTACCAGACCTCCAGCCCCTTGCGGATCCAGCTGCGGCCCTGCCAGAGGAACAGGTTCTTGGCCACCTGCTGACTGATCGTGCTGGCGCCACGCAGTCGCCCGCCCTTGGCATTGTGGTCGCGGGCCTTCTCGATGGCCTGCAGGTCGAAGCCGTTGTGGTCGGGGAAACGCTGGTCCTCAGCGGCCACCAGCGAAATCGGCAGGCTCGGCGCCATCTGGTCAAGGTCGCGCCACTGGTAATGCAGGCGATAGGACCAATCGGCCTCGCCCAGCGCCTCGCCATAGCGCCACAGCATCACCATGGACACGGGCGGGTCGATGAACCGCAGCACCAGGACCTGCAGGCAGCTGAAAGCAGCCAGCAGCACCGGCAGCCACAGCAGCCGTTTCCAGCGCCAGCGCCTGCGGCGTGGGCCTTCTACGACAGCTTCCACCTTGTGCTGCTCTCCCCCTGCCCCCATTACTGGTGCATCCTTCTTCTATCTGGTTGTCGGCGCATTATCCGGCAACTGCCCCCGTTTACGCGCGATGTGAGCCGATGACCGCCAACTCCGATTCCCTGATCCGCTTCCTGCTCCCCGACGCCGGCGTCCGCGGCGTCCACGTGCGCCTGCAGGCTACCTGGCAGGAGATCCTGTCCCACGCCGAGTACCCGGATACCGCCGCCGAACTGCTCGGCGAGGCCTGCGTGGCCTCGGCGCTGTTCACCGGCCATACCAAGATCGATGGACGCCTGTCGATCCAGCTGCGCAGCAGCACTGCCCTGCGCACCCTGTTCGCCGAATGCACCGCCGCCGGCACCCTGCGCGGCATCGCCCAGCTCAGCGAAGGCGGCGACGCGCCGCGCGACCTGTCCAGCCTGGGCGATGACGCGATCCTCGCCATCACCATCGAGAACCCCGGCCTGGACCCGCGTGAACCACAGCGCTACCAGAGCCTGGTCGGACTGACCGCACCGGAGCTGGACGAGGCCTTCGAGGACTACTTCCGCCAGTCCGAGCAGCTGCCGACCCGCCTGCTGCTGGCGGCCGACCGCAATGGTGCCGCCGGCCTGCTGCTGCAGAAGCTGCCGGGCGACGAGGGCGACGAGGACGGCTGGGCGCGCGCCAGCGCCCTGTTCGAGACCCTGGGCAAGGCCGAACTGCTGGCCACCCCGGCCGAGCAGCTGCTGCACCGCCTGTTCCACGAGGAGAAGCCGGCGCTGATGGGCGAAAAGCCGCTGTCCTTTGCCTGCTCCTGTTCCCGCGAGCGGGTGGCGGCGATGCTGCAGTCGCTGGGTGAGGAAGAGGCCCGTGCAGCGGCTGCAGACACCGGCGCCGTCGAGGTCCGTTGCGAATTCTGCGGGCGTGAGTATCACTTTCCATTGACGGAGTTCGGCATACTGTTCCACGGCGCCCAGGGGGCTGTACCGGCGCCTGAACGGCTTCAATGAACGGCAGTCTTGTACCTGGGGAGGATCAAGGCTTGTTAAGAATTCATAAACACCCTAGGATCAAGTTCCCGTCCCCACGGGAACTTCCGTTGTCCGTCCCTGTCTGAACTGGTCCGATGCGTACCTTCCTGCGTCTACCGCTGGCCATGATGATCGCCCTTGGCGCGATCACGGGCGTGCATGCGCAGAGCAAGGACACCCGCACCGTGCTGCCGGTATGGAACAAGGGCAGCGGCAAGGTCGAGGCCCTGCTGTACCTGGAGCCGACCGGTGAGCAGGCGGCCGGGGCGCGTTGGCATTTCGGCCGCAACTCGCTGGATGCGGCCTTTGGCCTGTCCTCCGGCGATTCGCTGGGCCTGCTCTGCAGCAGCAGCGGGACCAGCATGAGCGGTCTGGCCAGCCACTGCATGCTGGCCAGCCTCGGCGACGAGGACGACCTCAACAGCCGGCGTTTCACCGGCACCGCCGCATTGAACCGTGGCAGCAGCCGCCTCGGCATCACCGCCGGCACCGGCCGTGAAACCCTGCCGGCATGGCTGGCAGGCCCGAACAAGACCCCTTCGCTGCGCGCCGAGCAGAATGACCTGACCGTGTTCGCGCAGAAGAACATCGGCCGCGAAGGCTTCGTGTCCATCGCCGGCACCTACGCCAAGGCCCGCCTGGTGCCGCTGGCCGACGCCTCGCCGGCCATTGCCGACCGCTGGGACAGCAAGAGCCTGAGCATCGGCGCCGGCTACGGCAATTTCAGCGGCAGCATCATCGGCCGCGTCATCGACGTGCCCGGCAAGCCCGGCAAGTGGGAAGGCCTGGGTATCGGCCTGACCTGGCGCACGCCATGGTCCGGCCAGCTCACCGTGGGCGCCGAGAACGTGATCAGCCGCGGCAAGAATCCGTTCTCGCCACGCAACGAAAGCAACGACGACGGCACCGTGCCGTACGTGCGCTACGAGCAGGACCTGTAAGCTCCCTGCTGCCTCACCGCGACGTTTCCGCGCGCGCTCCCTTCGCCCATCCCCGTAATGACACCTCGCCGCCACCACGCGGCGATGCGCAAGCGCCTGTGCGCGGCCTGGTCCAGCACGGCTGCGCAAAGGCCTGCGCCATCAAGCCTGGCTGCCCCATGAAAAAAGCCACGCCCCTTTCGGGGCGTGGCCATGTCACACGTACATATTACGCCGCGATCAGAAGCGCTGGGTGTACTTCATGTACAGGAAGCGACCGATGTCGAAGCCACCGTAGTAGGAGACGTTCGCGCTCGGCTGGCTGTACATGGTAGGGCCCACGCGGCCGAACACGTTGTTGGCACCCACGGCCACGGTCGCATTCCACGGTGCGTTCCAGCGCAGCTGGACGTCGTTGAACACGGTCGCGCCACGCTGGTTGGTCGCGCTGCCCACCGCCACGCCCTGGTTGTTCGGCGAAGCGTAGTTCGGCAGGTTGCACTCTTCCGGGAACGTCACGGCACTCAGGCACGCTTCCTTCATGCCGGAGAAGTAACGGACGGTCCAGCTGGCGCCGAAGTCACCCATTTCCCAACCCAGGTTCAGGTTCGAACGCACGCGGAAGGCGTAGCCAGCCCAGCCCACGCCGGTGCGGGGGTTCGGGTGGGTGACCGCGTTCTTGGTGGTGACCAGGTCATCACGCGAGGTGTAGGTGCTGGTCCACTGCGCGCTGAAGTTGCCGAAACGATCGGTCGGCAGGCGGTAGCTGACATCCAGGTCGAAGCCTTCCACCTCGCGGTAACCGGCGTTGATGCCGGTGCGCTTGAGGTTGTTGACGATGCCGGTCACCGGGTCACGCGTGAACGCCGAGCAGCGTGCCGCGATGTCGTTGATGTAGCAGTCGTTGAGGATCAGGTTGGCCGTGTCCGAGATGATGGTGTTCTCGACGCGGATTTCCCACCAGTCCAGCGACATGTTGAAGTTCTGGATGAAACCCGGGCTCCAGACGAAGCCCAGGGTCTTGGACGTCGAGGTTTCCGGGGTCAGCTGGTCGTTGGAGCCGGAGACGAAGGCCAGCGGGGTTTGCGACGATGCAGCGGTGGTCGGGGTGAAGCCCTGCTGCTGCTGGCGGAAGTTGGCTGCATTTACGCCAGCCGGCAGTGCGGCGGCGCAACGGGCACGCACCGCAGCGTTGGTGCGCGAAGCACCGTAGACCACGTCGCACGGATCGGTGAAGAAGTCGAACGACTGCGAACCGCCGCTGTACAGGTCGGCGATGGTCGGGGCACGGAAGCCTTCCGCCCAGGTACCGCGGATGAGCAGCGAGTCGATCGGCTTCCACTTGAAGCCGAACTTGCTGTTCAGCGTGGTGCCGAAGGTGTCGTAGTCCGAATGGCGGGTGGCCGCGTTGAGGCTCAGCTCGCGGGCGCCCGGCAGGTCGGCCAGGATCGGCACGTTGAACTCGGCATAGACTTCGTCAACCTTGTAGCCACCACCGGTGGGGAAGTTGGCCAGGCCGGAGGTGTTGCCCGACTGCACCAGCGCGTCCGGGCTGAAGCTGCCGGTTTCCTTGCGGTGCTCGACACCCACGGCGAAGCCCAGGTCGCCGGCAGGCAGGGTGAACAGGCTGCCGGCCAGGTTGGCGGTGATGACCTTGGTGGTGGTCTCGGCGGTGGAGTGCGCGGACGGGAACAGCAGGTTCTGCAGGGCGGTGTTGCCGGTCAATGCGCCGTTGGCACCGTTGCTCTGGATGCCGGCGTGCAGGAACGGGTTGTACGGCACGCACTGGTTCAGCCCGATCGGGTTGGCCACGGTACCGCACTGCGCCACGCCGCTGCTGTTGATGAAGGACGGACCCACCGCCGCACGCAGCGCGGTCAGGTTGAGGTCGCCGGTGCTGGTCTGGACCAGCTTGTTGTTGTTGTACAGGTAGCCGACATCCCAGTCGAACAGGCGGTCGGAGAACTCGAAGCTGCCTTCCAGGCCGCCGCTGAAGCGGAAGGTGGTCAGCTCGGCGCGGGTGTTGCGCGGCACTTCCGAAGTACGACGCCACCAGTTGGCGATGTCAGCACCCAGCGGATTGAACACACTGCTGGCCGAAATCGGCGAACCGAAGGCCAGTGCGCCGTACGGGTAGCCGGCGATCTGGCGGTTCGAATCGCGGAAGCTGTACAGCATGTTGGTGCGCAGGCGCACGTTGTCGGTCAGGTCGTAGATGCCATCGACGAACACTGCACGGCGTTCCTGCGGGGTACGCAGGTCGGTCTGCAGGTTCGTGTTGGTCTTGTCCTTGGTGGAGAAGCTGTTGACGTTCTGCGCGACGTAGTCGGCCTTGTTGTTCGCGTTGCCACCCTCACGCAGGATCACGCGCACTTCGCGGTTCGGGTTGGATGCGCTGGCGGCCGGATAGGTGACGCCCGGCAGCCCATCGGCCGGACGGCTGACGAAACCGCCGAACTCACCGACGGTGGTCCAACCGAAGTCCGGGTGGTTGGAGCTGCGCGGGAACGCACCGTACGGACGATCGGCCGCCCGCACCTTGTCTTCCTTGGCGTACTCGGCACCGATGGTCAGCGAACCGCGCTCACCCTTCACGCCCATGGTGAAGTCCATGGTGCGGGTGGCACCGTCGCCTTCACTGTACTGGCCGTAGTAGACGCTGCCGGTGGCGCCTTCGAAGTTGGTACGGGTGATGATGTTGATGACGCCGGCGATGGCATCGGAACCGTAGATCGACGAAGCGCCGTCCTTCAGCACTTCGATGCGCTCGATGGCCGAGACCGGCACGGTCGAGATGTCCTGCAGGCCACCGGTGGTGATGCCCAGGCGCTTGCCGTTGAGCAGCACCAAGGTGCGGGTGGCGCCCAGGTCACGCAGGCTGATGTAGGTGCCGCCGACGGCTTCGCCCGAGGACAGCGGCTGGGCACGGCTGATCGGCGGCGTACCCACGGCGCTGATGTTCTGCAGGATGTCAGCGACCGACGAGAAGCCCTGCTTCTCGATGTCAGCGCGGTTGAGGGTCAGGACCGGCTGGGCGGTTTCGACGTCGACGGTACGGATGCGCGAACCGGTGACTTCGATGCGGTCCAGGTTGGTGGCGGTCTGGGCAGACGCCACCCCGGTACCGGCAACGGATGCGGCGCTGGCGGCCAGCGCAACGCACACTGCATCGCGCAGCTTGTTGCTGTTCAACTTCATGGGCTCTCTCTCCATGGATCTTGGGTTGTGTGCTGAGTCCAACCGACGTGCCCCAAAAGGGAGGCACAAAAAACGGCTGGTGACCCGATAGTAGCCACACTTCATCTGGAATTAAAGAGTCGTTAAGAAAATGCCCAAATCGCGTGAAACCAGCCTCACCACGACATACGTTGGCGCATTGAGGTCGCCTGCAAGGCGCATTCGGCACTTGCAGGGCGCCATTCTCCCATTCAGCTGGGAATGAGCGTCTCGATCAGATGCTCGACATAGGCCTCGAAATCCTCGCGGGCCTGCTTGGGTTGCTGCAGCTGCAGCGACAGCTGCAGGAAGCCGACGTAGGCGGCATAGGCCAGGCGCGCGCGATGCCGTGCATCGGTGGAGCTGAGCCCGGCCTGGCGGAACGAAGCAACCAGGTAGTCGAGCCGGCGCTGCGAAACGCGGTCGATCACCGGGCGCACCATCGGGTGGTCCAGCGCCTTCAGCAGTTCGCTGTAGATGATGTGCGGCTGCACTTCGTGCGCGACCATCTGGAACAGCTGGCGCAGGCGCACGCGCGGATCCGGCACGTCCTCCAGGCTGCCGAACACCTGTTCCTGTTCGAACAGTTCCCAGCGTTCCAGCGCCGCCTGCAGCAGTGCATCACGCGAGGGGAAGTGCCAGTAGAAACTGCCCTTGGTCACACCCAGGCGCCGCGCCAACGGTTCCACCGCGACGGCCCCCACACCTTGTTCAGCAATCAGATCGAGAGCGGCCTGGGCCCAGTCTTCGGCACTCAGGCGGCTGTTGCGGCCGGCGCGCGGTTCGCCGGCGGAAGCGTCAGGTTGATTCATGGGCTGATTTAACCATACGCCGGGGTTCGTTGCAGTACGCGGTTGCGGCCGAAACCGTCGCGACGCCCGCCTGGGCACCTGCCGCAGCGCACCATACCGTGCAGTATTGACTTCCCTCACAAGCGATCCATACTAGCAAGTATGGTTACGTCCCCTACTCCCGCTGCGTTCCATGATCTTCGCCTGGAGGCCGCCCATGGCGCACGCCTGGCCGCAACCGCCAGCGACCACGGCCGCCGTGGCCGCGTGTTGTTCGCGCATGGCTTCGGCCAGACCCGGCACGCATGGAACGCCACCGCGCGGGCCCTGTCTGCGGCGGGGCTGCAGACGCTGGCCTACGACGCCCGTGGCCACGGCGATTCGGACTGGAATTCTGCCGAACTGCCCTATCACGGCGAGCAGTTCGCTGATGACCTGATCGTGCTGGCCGGGGAACAGCCACGCCCGCCGGTGCTGGTCGCAGCCTCGATGGGCGGCCTGTTCGGCCTGCTGGCCGAATCGCGCTGGCCGGGCCTGTTCTCGGCGATGGTGCTGGTGGACATCACCCCGCGTTGGGATACCGCCGGTGTTGAACGCATCCTGGCCTTCATGACCGCCCATCCCGACGGCTTTGCCTCGCTCACCCAGGCCGCCGATGTGATCTCGGCCTACATGCCGCACCGTCCGCGCAAATCCGAGCAGTCGCTGCGCGCACTGCTGCGCGAGGACGGCCACGGCCGCTGGCGTTGGCACTGGGACCCGCGCCTGGTGGCTGAACTGGCGCGCGACAGCGAGCAGCACCAGGATGCGCTGGCCGAGGCCGCACGCCAGGTGAAGTGCCCGCTGCTGCTGGTCAGCGGCGGCCGAAGCGACCTGGTCACGCCACAGACCGTGGCCGAATTCCTGGCGTTGGCGCCGCACGCGCGTCATGTACAGCTGCCGCAGGCCACGCACATGGTCGCCGGCGATGACAACGACGCCTTTACCGCTACTGTGTTGGACTATCTGGACGTGTTGCCCGCAGCGGATGCTGCAGCTTCGTCCGCCACAAACGAGCACGTCACCGGAGCACGCTCATGAGCATCGTTCTTCCCTTCCTCGCCCTGCTGCTGGCAGGCGCGTTCGTCGCCTACCACCGCATGCGGCTGGTTACCTGGACGCTGATCAGCGTGGCCCTGCTGGTCGCCTGCTGGTTCATTCCCTACGTCAACCAGACCGCCACGATCGTGGCTGCCGCCGTATTGGCCGTCATCGCCGTGCCGCTGCTGCTGCCGTTCATCCGCAAGCCGCTGCTGACCGGCCCGATGATGAAGGTGTTCCGCAAGGTGCTGCCGCCGCTGTCGCAGACCGAGCGCATCGCGCTGGAAACCGGCTCGGTTGGCTTCGAGGGCGAACTGTTCACCGGTGATCCGGACTGGAACATCCTGCTCAATTACCCCAAGCCGCAGCTGACCGCCGAAGAACAGGCCTTCCTCGATGGCCCGGTCGAAGAGCTGTGCACGATGGTCAACGACTGGGAAATCACCCACGTCCACGCTGACCTGCCGCCGGAGCTGTGGGCCTTCATCAAGAAGAACAAGTTCTTCGGCATGATCATCCCGAAGGAATATGGCGGCCTGGGCTTCTCTGCGCTGGCCCACCACAAGGTGATCCAGAAGCTGGCCTCGGTGTCCTCGGTGGTCAGCTCGACCGTCGGTGTGCCCAACTCGCTGGGCCCGGGTGAACTGCTGGTGCATTACGGCACCCAGGAACAGAAGGACCAGTACCTGCCGCGCCTGGCCGATGGTCGCGAAGTGCCCTGCTTCGGCCTGACCGGTCCGTTCGCCGGCTCCGACGCCACCTCGATTCCGGACTACGGCATCGTCTGCAGGGGCGAGTGGAACGGCGAGCAGGTGCTCGGCGTCAAGCTGACCTTCGACAAGCGTTACATCACCCTGGCACCGGTCGCTTCGCTGATCGGCCTGGCCTTCCGCATGTACGACCCGGATGGCCTGATCGGCGACACCCGCGACATCGGCATCACCCTGGGCCTGCTGCCGCGCGACACCGCCGGCGTTGAAATCGGCCGTCGCCACTTCCCGCTGAACTCGACGTTCCAGAACGGCCCGATCCGCGGCAAGGACGTGTTCATTCCGCTGACCCAGCTGATCGGTGGCGCGGCCATGGCTGGCAAGGGCTGGAACATGCTCAACGAGTGCCTGGCCGTGGGCCGCTCGATCACCCTGCCGTCCACCGCCAGCGGCGGTGCCAAGGCCGGTGCCGCCGTGACCGGCGCCTATGCACGCATCCGCAAGCAGTTCGGCCTGTCGGTCGGCCGCTTCGAAGGCGTGGAAGAAGCGCTGGCCCGCATCGGCGGCAAGGCGTACAAGATCAGCGCGCTGTCGCAGGCCACCGCTGCTGCAGTCGACCGTGGTGACGTGCCGTCGGTACCGTCGGCGATCGCCAAGTACCACTGCACCACCATGAGCCGCGAAGTGATCTCGGACATGATGGACGTGATCGGCGGCAAGGGCATCATCCTGGGGCCGCGCAACTTCGCCGGCCGCAGCTGGCAGGCCGCGCCGATCGCGATCACCGTGGAAGGCGCCAACATCATGACCCGCAGCCTGCTGATCTTCGGCCAGGGTGCGATCCTCTGCCACCCGTGGGTACTGAAGGAAATGAAGGCCGCGCAGGATCCGGATACCCGTGCCGGCCTGCAGGACTTCGACCGCAGCCTGTTCGGCCACATCCGCTTCGGCATCTCCAATGCCGTGCGCTCGTTCTGGTTTGGCCTGACCGGCGCGCGCTTCGGCGCCGCCCCGGGTGACGCCTACACCCGCCGCTACTTCCGCAAGCTGGACCGTTACTCGGCCAACCTGGCGCTGATGGCCGACATCTCGATGATGACCCTCGGCGGCAAGCTGAAGTTCAAGGAATCGCTGTCCGGCCGCCTGGGCGACGTGCTGAGCCACGTCTACATGACCAGCGCCATGCTCAAGCGCTACCACGACGAGGGCGCACCGCAGGCCGACCAGCCGCTGCTGGCCTGGGCCTTCCATGACAGCGTGCACAAGATCGAGGAATCGCTGTCGGCGGCCCTGCGCAACTTCCCGATCCGTCCGATCGGCTGGCTGATGTGGGCGCTGATCTTCCCGCTGGGCCGTCGTGCCGAGGCCCCGGGCGACCGCCTGAGCCGCCGCGTCGCCGCCCTGCTGATGGCGCCGAACGAAGCCCGCGACCGCCTGGCCAGTGGCGTGTTCCTGACTCCGTGCGAGAACAACCCGGGTGGCCGCATCAACAGCTACCTGAGCAAGGCGATCATGGCCGAGCCGGTGGAGCGCAAGTTCCTGAAGGCGCTGAAGAGCAAGGGCATCGAGGCGCTGGACTTCAAGAGCCAGCTGGACGAAGCCGTGGCCGAGGGCGTGATCACCCAGGACGAGCGCAGCCTGCTGGAAGAGCTGCGCACGCTGACCCTGGATACGATCACCGTGGACGACTTCGACACCCACGAACTGCGCGCGGCCAGCTACTACGACCGCCAGCACAAGGATCCGCATTCGCAGGCCGCCTGATCGCCCGCGATACGCGTTGCCTTCGACGGCGGGCCTCGGCCCGCCGTCGCTCTATCCGACGACCGGAACACCGACCATGTCCACGCCCCTGCTCTCGCTCTACAACCGCCTGCAGCGCTGGCCCGCCGGCACCTGGCTGTTCTCACGCGCGGTGTGTTTCAAGGCGCCCTACTTCGCCAGCATCGCGCCGCGCATCACCCGCCTGGAACACGGCCGCTGCGAAGGCACGCTGGCCGACCGCCGCAGGGTGCGCAACCACATCGGCACGGTGCACGCGATCGCGATGTGCAACCTGGCCGAACTGACCGCCGGGCTGATGGTCGACGCCTCGCTGCCGAAGGGCATGCGCTGGATTCCGAAGGGGATGCAGGTGCAGTACCTGGCCAAGGCACGGGGCATGCTGCAGGCGGTGGCATTGCCGGCCCAGCCGATCGTGGCCGCTGCCGAGGGCTATGCACTGCCGGTGACGGTGAGTGTGCGCGACCGCGCGGGGACGGAGGTGTTCAGCGCGGTCATCGACATGTGGATGTCGCCGGCGAAGTAGTGTTCCGGCGAACGGCGCAGCCCCTCGTGGGTGGACGGTTGATCGCGGAAAGCCTTGGTTTGGCTGGGGGCGGTGAGTTCGCGGGGGACGCCGTGAACCCGTCCTTGGGGGCTTGGCCGCTGCATCCATGCCGCGGACACCCACGCGAACTCACCGCCCCCAGCCTCTGACAGATTTCTGCGGCGTCCACCCACGCAAGAAAAAAATAAGAACAAAAGCAAAAGCGGCCCACTGGCCGCTTTTTTCGTGCGCGCAGAACCCACGAGCGCAGCGACCCGCTGTTGCCCTTGATCTTCTTTTTCCTTCTCCGTGGGCTGGCCGCACACGGAACCTGTCAGGGGCCGGGCGGGTTGGGTTCGCGGGGGTGTCCGCGGCATGGATGCCGCGGCCAAGCCTACAGGGACGTACTTGCGGCGTCCCCCGCGAACCCAACCCGCCCGGCCAACCCCATGACAAGCATTCCGCGACCAACCCACGAGGGGCTGCGCCGTTGGCTGGAAACTACGCCACCGCGCGAAACACCAACGCCAGGATCGCCGGCACCGCCTGGATCATGAAAATGCGCCGGCTCACGCTGTACGCGCCATAGCACCCTGCCACCACCACGCAGGCCAGCGAGAACGTCACCAGCACCGGCTGCCCGATCACCAGCCCCACCACGATGCCTGCTGCCAGGAAGCCGTTGTACAGGCCCTGGTTGGCAGCCAGCACCCGCGTGGTCTCCGCCTTCTCCGGCGTGTTGCGGAAGGTCTTCAGGCCCAGCGGGCGGGTCCACAGGAACATCTCCAGCACCAGGAAATAGACGTGCAGCAGGGCGACGAGCAACGTCAGGGTGAGTGCGATCCAGTACATGGGCAGTTCCTTGGACAGGGATGGGGATCGGCCCCCGGAAAATCAGCGGTCGCGCGGCAGTTTCTTTTCTTCGCGCAGTACACCGAACGCGGCTGCGGTCATGCATGCGGCCACCAGCATGCCGCCGATGAACACCACGTGCGAGCCGAACAATGACAGGCCCTTGTGCACCCAGGCAAAGCTCAGGTCGGCACCACGGTAGACCACGGTGTCGATCGCTGCGCCGGCCTTGTAGCGCCACTGCCGGTCCACGCGCGTGTAGATGGTCTCGCGCGCCGGCTTGGCCAGTGCAAATTCGCTGGCCCGGGTCATCACCTGCACCACCGCGACCATCAACGGCATCGGCGAGGCTGCCAGCACCGAGAAGCCGATCAGGATCGCGAAACCGGGAATCAGCAGCGCCGGCGCGATGCCGTGGCGCGACAGCAGCCAGCGGGTCAGGCCCACCTGCATCAGCAGCGCCAGCGCGTTCACCGCCAGGTCGATGCGCGAGAAGAACGCGGTACTGGCCGCCGGGTCAGTGAACGCCGCACGCACGATCGCAGCCTGCTGGTTGTAGAGCAGCGTCCCCACGCCCACGCCGAACACCACCATGATCGCCAGCCAGCGCAGCAACGGCTCGCGCACGATCAGTTTCAGGCCATCCAGCACGCTGCCGCCCATCGGCTTCTCACCCGACACCAACTGCTGCTCCTGCTCGCGCAGCACCGCCCAGTGCCGCAGGCGCCAGATGCAGAACAAGCAGATCGCCAGGAAACCGGCTGACACCAGCATCAGGTTGGCGATGCCCACGCGCTGCACCAGCGCACTGGTGATGACCGGACCAAGGAAGGCACCAACGGTGCCCGCCGCGCCGATGTAGCCGTAATACGCCCGCGCCTGCGCGTTGGAGAACACGTCGGCCATGAAACTCCAGAACACCGCCACCGCGAACAGGTTGAAGACGGTGATCCAGAAGAAGAAGGCCATGCCGCGGCCAGGCACGCCGCTGTCGAACATCATGTAGAAGCCAAGCAGGGTCACGATGAAGAACCCGTACACCGCCGGCAGGAACACCCGTCGCGGGAAGCGGCTGACCAGCCAGCCGTACACCGGCTGCAGCACCAGCATGATCACGAACACGCAGGAGAACAGGAACTGCAGGACGAAGTCCTTCAGCGCGATGCCGTGACCGGCGAACCAGGCAATCAGCATTGGCGGGAACACCGTTTCCAGGTCCGCCGAGGCGGCCATGGCTTCACGCACCGGACGCAGCACGTAGTAGCCGCTGAGCAGGCAGAAGAAGTACAGGAACGACCACCACAGCGCCGGGGACTCGCGCAGTGCCGCCATCAGCCCCTGCAGCGGGCCCTTCCCTCGTACCGCGCTCACGCGGCGTCCCTCGCCAGATGACGGCGGTTGGACAGCGGCATGGCAGGCTCCGGGGCGGTGAAGCGCGTACGTTATCCAATGCACTGCAACATCGCCAGCAGGTGGCCGTCTGAAGGCCGCAACGCGGTGTCATGACCGGGTCCGGATGACACGTTCCGATACACGCTTTCGAGGCGTCAAAATCCCAACTTTTTCAACGAGATGCGCATTCATCTTCGCTTTGTTTGTGCACAGAGGAAAAGCGGCGCTAGAATCGCCATCAGCAGTCGCGCACGGGTCCCACCGATGAAAAAGAACAGCCTGCGTCGTCCGATCCGTTCGGCGGCCACCGGTTTGCTGGGCATGTTGATGCCTGTTGCCTTGTCCACCACCGCGCAGACCCCGCCGCCGTTGCCGCCGATGCCGGCCAACATCGAGTCCGCTGCAGCCACCGCCGTTGCCCACACCCAGCCGGCGGCCTACCGTACCGGGCTGGTGCCGCAGGTGCAGGCGCCCGCCGCAGGCTTCAACGTCGCCAATATCGAATCGATGGCGCAGCAGCTCACCTATGGCGAGCGCGTGCCGGGCATGGCCGTGGCCATCGTGCAGGGCGGCCGCATCCTCAGCGCGCGCGGCTATGGCGTCACTGACGTCAACAATCCGCTGCCGGTCGACGCCCACACCGTGTTCCGCCTGGCTTCGCTGTCCAAGGCCTTCGCCGGCACCATGGCCGGACTGCTGGTCAACGACGGCACGCTGCGCTGGGACAGCAAGGTCACCGACTACGTGCCGGGCTTCCGCCTCAACTCGCCCGAAGCCACCGACCGCCTGACCGTGGCCGATGTGCTCAGCCACCGCGTCGGCCTGCCCTACAACGCCTACGACCGCGACATCGAAGGCAACGCCGAGTACTACGCGCTGACCCAGAAGCTGGCCAACACCAGCCTGAAGTGCCTGCCGGGCGACTGCTACGCCTACCAGAACGTGGCCTTCAGCCTGATCGGCGACGTCGTCTATGCCGCCTCCGGCAGCTTCTACGAGCAGTCGGTCGAGCGCCGCATCTTCAAGCCGCTGGGCATGAACGATGCCAGCCTCGGCCTGGCCGGCATCCAGGCCAGCTCGCGCTGGGCGCGTCCGCACGTGCGCAGCCGCAACGGCTGGGTGTCGCTGACACCGAAGCCGACCTACTACCGTGTTGCCCCGGCGGCTGGCGTCAACGCCAGCGCCAGCGACATGGCGCAGTGGCTGCTGGCGCACACCGGCCATCGCCCCGATGTGCTGCCGGCACCGCTGCTGGCCACCCTGCATTCGAGCCTGATCAACACCCCCGGCGAGATGCGTTCGGGCTGGCGCCGCGAGCGCCTGCACTCGGCCGGCTACGCGCTGGGCTGGCGCACCTTCGACTACGCCGGCCACGACGTGGTGTTCCATGCCGGTGCCGTACAGGGCTACCGCGGCCTGGTCGCGCTGGTCCCCGAACGCGATCTCGGCATCGCCATCATGTGGAATGGCGAGAGCGGCCTGCCCAGCGGCCTGCTGCCGACCGTGCTCGATTCCGCGCTCGGCCTGCCGGCACAGCGCTGGCTGGATGTGGACACCGACTTCGGCAGCGACAACCTGATGGCCGAAGGTGCAAGCCCGGCGCAGCAGGACAAGCGCAAGGGCAAGGGCGCTTCCAGCAACCGCGCGGTGGCGTCGCCGCGCTGATCAGGCCGGCGCGACCGTGAGCATGAAGGGCGGCCTGCAGGCCGCCCTTTTTGTTGGCTGTTGTGGAATCGAGCCGCGCTCGACTCTACAAACGGAGGGCTAATGCGCGAAGTAGTGCATGCCGCCGTCCACCGGAATCACCGCACCGGTGATGTAACCGGCCAGCGGCGAGGCGAGGAATGCCACCAGCGGCGCCACTTCTTCCGGCTCACCGAAGCGCCCGATCGGGATGTTACTGGCGATGAACGCGCGTCGGCTTTCCTCGGTGGGATGCAGGCGGTCCAGGATCTGCGGGCTGTTGATCCGACCCGGCGCAATGGCATTCACCGTGATGCCCTGCCCGGCCACCTCCGACGACAGCCCCTTGCTCCACAGATGCAGCGCTGCTTTCGCCGCGGTGGCGGCATTCACCGAACGGGGCTCCATCGAACCGCTGAAGTTGATCACCCGCCCCCATCCCTGCGCCTGCATCGCCGGCAGCAGTGCCTGGGTCAGCCGTCGTGCGGCAGAGAAGTTCAGCGCCAATGCCTCCTCCCAGATCGAGTCGGCTGCATCGACGGTCGTTGGCCGCGAACCGCCAGCCGCGTTGACCAGGATGTCCACCCGCTGCAACGCCGCCAGCGACGCGTCAGCAATGCGTCGCACGTCCCCGGCGTCAGTGACATCGCCCAGCAGGATGATCGGCGCGGGTGCGCCCGCCGCTTCGATCCCTGCCGCCAGCGCCTGCAGCGGTGCCTGCCGCCGTGACGAGATGGCAACACGTACGCCCTGCGCGGCCAGTTGCCTGGCGACAGCGGCACCGATGCCACTGCCCGCCCCGGTGACCAGCGCTGTGCGTCCCTCAAGATTCAAATCCATCGTGTTCTCCTTTCAGCACGGCCGGTGGATCCGGCCCCTGCAGTGCATGCTGTTTGATCACCCGTGATTGATAAACTCCGCAAAAGTTTCAGCATTCAACACCCGGAGTTTCAGATGAACCTGCTGGAAAGCATGCAGGTGTACGTGCTGATCGTGGACAAGGGCAGCCTCAGCGCTGCAGCGGCAGCACTGGCCATCTCCCCGACGATGGCCGGCAAGCACCTGCGTGCGTTGGAGGCGCGGCTGGGCATGCAGTTGCTCAGTCGTACCACCCGGCGCCAGCACATGACGCCGTTCGGGGAGGACTACTACGCCCGCTGCCGGGAGATCCTGCGGCTGGTGGAGGAAACCGATGCTCAGGCCCAGTACCAGCACCTGGCACCTGCAGGCACGCTGCGCATCAGCGCGCCGGTGATCTTCGGCACGCATGCGCTGGTACCGGCGTTGGCCGATTACATGGCGCGCTACCCCGACGTGCGTGTCGACGCGGTGCTGACCGACCGCGTGGTCGACCTCGCAGAGGAGGGTTTCGAAGCAGCCCTGCGCATCGGCACGCTGGCCGACAGCAGCGTGCTGGTGGCACGTGCATTGGCACCGTATCGCTTGATGATGTGCGCCTCGCCCGGATACCTCGCCCGGCACGGTACGCCCTCCGACCTGCTGGCGCTTGCCCGGCACCAATGCCTGTCCTTCGAACCCAGCGCGCTGGCGCAGTGGCTGCAGGCCGATGCTGGCGGGCTCGGCCATGTGCCCACAGGTCGACTGCAGATCAACAACGGCGAAGCGCTGCGTACAGCGGCGCTGCATGGGCTGGGCATCGTGCTGCAATCGGCACTGCTTCTGGCCGCGGATGTCGAGGCTGGGCGGTTGGTGCAGCTGTTTCCCGAACACGGCCACGCGGGGCGGCCGATGCACGTGGTCTACGCCCACGACCGCTACCCCTCGACCCGCCTGCGCAGCTTCATCGATTTCCTGGTGGAGCGCTTTCCACCGGCGCCGCACCGCTAGCATCGACCGTCAGCAAGGCGGTCGAGCATGGCTCGACGCTACCAATGGCCCCATAAAAAAACCCCCTCCCCGCTGGGCAGCCAGGGAAGGGGTTTCAGGATGCGGCTATCGGGAAGTACTTAGATCAGCGGCGCCGGGGTTGCCGGCAGAGCGACCGGAGCGGCCTTCTTCTTGCGGGCGGCCGGCTTGCGCTTGGCAACCTTCTTCGCTGCCTTCTTCGGGGCAGCCTTCTTGGTGGCCTTCTTCGCGGTCTTCTTCACTGCCTTCTTGGCGGTCTTCTTGACGGCCTTCTTGGCAGTCGCCTTCTTCGCGACCTTCTTGGCCGGCTTGCGGGCCGTTGCCTTCTTGGCAGTCTTCTTGGTGGCCTTCTTGGCTACCTTCTTGACGGCCTTCTTCGCGGTCTTCTTGGCAGTAGACTTCTTGGCTACCTTCTTCGCCGCCTTCTTCACTGCCTTCTTCGCAGTGGCCTTCTTGGCGACCTTCTTCGCAGCCTTCTTCACTGCCTTCTTGGCGGTCGCCTTCTTCGCGACCTTCTTCACTGCCTTCTTGGCAGCGGCCTTCTTCGCGACCTTCTTCACCGCCTTCTTGGCGGCGGGCTTTTTCTTCGCAGCTTTCTTGGTTGCCATGAGATGGCTCCTCGTCAGTGATAGGGAGTTGAAACGCCCAGGTGGATCAAACCCGCGGATGCTGCGTGCGGGGACCGCCGGCGCGTCAAGCGCGCCGTTACGGATGCGGCAATGCCCGCCTCGATCGGCGGAGCGGGCATCGGAACGGGAGGTGCCTTGCATTTCTCCGGGGGAAGCGGGGCCATGTCCACCGTCATCTGGGTCGCGGTGGTCTTGAAGGGGCTGCTTCGCATCGGACGATTGATTCTGCGCACTCGGTTTGGCAGGCAAGGTCTGCTGAGGCGAAACCTAATCACGGTTTTTTTTACTGTCAACAACCCCCGCGAAAAATTTTCACATCCGCGCCATCCGCGGTGTTGCCTGCACGGTCGCGACGCTCCGCCCTCGACGACCAACAAAGCACCACGCACGCGCGTTGCCTGCAGCAACAACAACGCAAGCGTTGAACAAAAACCACTTGAAATAGGCACTCTGCGCAGATGCATGCATGTTGGCGGCCACTGCATCCACGCAACGCCGGCACCGGCCGGCGCCGGCACCAGCGCCAGCACAACGGCACCGCAACGGGGGGCGAAAAGTTTTCACATCCGGACGCGTCGGCGCGGGGCGGAAACGCGGATTTGCGCAAAACTGCGCACGCCCCTCGGTACCGTTCGCGGGTCTGCTGATGCCGCGTCGAGGGCGCGCAGCAAACCCTGCGTCATGAGCCGACGTACTCGCCAAAACAAAAACGGCCACCCGAAGGTGGCCGTTGCAGAACCCGGAAACGACGACTCAGTGGTCGTCGTTCTCCAGGGCTTCGGCGTACGCGTCCGGGTCCAGCAGCTCGTTGACCTCTTCAGCGTTGGTCAGTTCGACCACGAACATCCAACCTTCGCCGTAGGCATCTTCGTTGATGGTTTCCGGCTTGTCGGACAGGGCCGAGTTGACCTCGACAACCTTGCCGCTGATCGGGCTGTAGACGTCCGAGGCGGCCTTCACCGACTCGACGACGGCGATCTGTTCGCCGGCCTTGGCGTCGGCGCCGACTTCCGGCAGTTCGACGTAGACCAGGTCACCCAGCAGGCCCTGGGCATGGTCGGAAATACCGACGGTGACGCGGCCATTGCCTTCGACACGGGCCCACTCATGGGACTTGAGGAACTTGAGGTCGCCGGGGATCTCGCTCATGGGACTGCTCCAGAGATATGCAGGGGTGGAAAAAACGGGGCTAGTGTAACCAACCGGCCGCCACTGCTGTCAGTGACGACCGGCATGTCCGGATCAGGCGTCGGCGAGCACGCCGGGCTGGGCCTGGCCTTCGCGCACGAACGGGAACTTGACCACGCGCACCGGCACCTGCCGGCCGCGGATGTCGACGGTGACCTCGCCGAGTTCACCGGCGGGCACGCGGGCAAAAGCGATGCCCTTGGCCAGGGTCGGCGAGAAGGTGCCGGACAGGATCTCGCCCTGGCCGCCAGCGGTGGTCACCGCCTGGCCGTGGCGCAGCACGCCCTTCTCGTCCATCACCAGGCCGATCATCTGGCGTGCTGTGCCGGCAGCCTTCTGCGCTTCCAGCGCGTCGCGACCGATGAAGTCGCGGCCTTCGTCCAGCGACACCGTCCAGGCCAGCGCCGCTTCGTACGGGCTGATCTCTTCGTCCATGTCCTGGCCGTACAGGTTCATGCCGGCTTCCAGGCGCAACGTGTCGCGTGCGCCGAGACCGGCAGGCTTCACGCCCGCCGCCAGCAGGCGGTTCCAGAACGCGACCACCGCGTCCTGCGGCAGCAGGATTTCGAAGCCGTCTTCGCCGGTGTAACCGGTGCGGGCGACGAACAGCTCGACGCCGTCGTCGGACTGCACCTGCAGGGCGGCGAAGCGGCCCAGCTTGGTCAGCGCCTCGCGCTCGGATTCGCGGGCCAGGCCGATCACGATCGCGCGCGCCTGCGGGCCCTGCACGGCCAGGATGGCCAGGTCCGGGCGCTGCTCGACGCTGACGCCGAACGGCGCGGCCTGCTCGCGCAGCCAGGCCAGGTCCTTTTCGCGGGTGGAGGCGTTGACCACCATGCGGAAGAAATCGTCGCCCAGGTAGTAGACGATCAGGTCGTCGATGACGCCGCCGCGCGGATTCAGCATGCACGAGTACAGCGCCTTGCCCGGCACCTTCAGCTTGTCGACCGAGTTGGCCAGCAGGCGGCGCAGGAACGGCTTGACCTGGTCACCGCGCAGGTCGACCACGGTCATGTGGCTGACGTCGAACACACCCGACTCGCGACGCACCAGGTGGTGCTCGTCCAGCTGCGAGCCGTAGTGGATGGGCATGTCCCAACCCCCGAAATCGACCATCTTGGCGCCAAGGGCGCGGTGGGTATCGTTGAGCAGCGTCTTCTGGGTCATGACCGGGTCCGGCAGCAGAGGAAACAAGAATCCCCATTATCCCAGATCGGTCGCCCGCAGGCGTGCCGCAGCGCAGCGGCCATCTGCAAGCACACCTCATGCGACCGCGCCCGCTGGCCTTGACGACCCGCGGACGCGGCCAAACCACCGCAGCCTCAGCCCTGGGCCACCGCCTCGACCACCAGCACCGTGCCCTGCACGCTGCGCACCCGCACCCACGTACCTGCAGGCAACTCCGGGCCGCTGACCTGCCAGTACGCGTCGTCGATGCTGACCCGGCCCTGCCCACCAACGATACCCTGCTGCAACGGCACCACCCGTCCGACCAGTTGTTCGGCGCGGCGGTTGAGCAACGGTGCATCGCTGGGTCGCGCCCTTGCCTTGCCCCAGCGCCGGTAGCACTGGATCGAGACAACGCTCAGCACGACGAAGGCAACGACCTGCCACAGCAATGGAATGCCGCTGAACACCGCAACCAGTACGAACACCGCCGCCGCGCCAATGCCGATCCACAGCATGAACGCCCCGGGCGCCAACGCCTCGGCGGCAAACAGCAGCAGCGCCAGCGCGCCCCAACCGACGACTTCCCAGCGCATGTCAGCCTCCGAGCGGCGGCGGCCGCTTGCCGGCGGCCTTGATGTCCTGGCTGGCCAGCGCCTGCTTCGCCAGTTCGGCCACGCCGGCGATCGAACCGATCACGCCACTGGCCTCCATCGGCATCAGCACCAGCTTCTGGTTCGGCGAACTGGCCAGCTCCTTGAACGCTTCCACGTACTTCTGCGCAACAAAGTAGTTGATCGCCTGCACGTCGCCCTCGGCAATCGCCGCCGACACCACCTTGGTCGCCATCGCTTCGGCCTCGGCCAGGCGCTCGCGCGCCTCGGCATCGCGGAACGCAGCTTCGCGACGGCCTTCGGCCTCCAGCACGGTGGCCTGCTTTTCGCCATCGGCGCGCAGGATCTCCGACTGGCGGGAACCCTCTGCCTCTAGGATCTGCGCGCGCTTCTCGCGCTCGGCCTTCATCTGCCGCGCCATCGCGTCCAGCAGGTCGCGTGGTGGCTGGATGTCGCGGATCTCGATGCGGTTGACCTTCACACCCCACGGGTTGGTGGCATGGTCGACCACGCTCAGCAGCTGGGCATTGATCACCTCGCGCTGGCTGAGCGATTCATCCAGGTCCATCGAACCGATCACGGTACGGATGTTGGTCTGCACCAGGGCGATCATCGCCACTTCCAGGTTGGCCACCTCATAGGCAGCCTTGGCGGCATCCAGTACCTGGAAGAACACCACGCCGTCCACGCGCACGGCGGCGTTGTCCTTGGTGATCACTTCCTGGCTGGGTACATCCAGCACCTGCTCCATCATGTTCACCTTGCGCCCGACCCCGTACACGATCGGAATCAGGAAGTGCAGGCCGGGGGTCATGGTGTGCGTGTAGCGCCCGAAGCGCTCGACGGTCCACTCGTAGCCCTGGGGCACCATCCGTACCGCCTTGAACAGGATCACCACGGCCACGAAGGCCAGCACCACGGTAAAGAACATGGTCGGGAACATCTTGCTTTCCTTATCTATGACGTCCAGGCCCCAGCATAGCGCGTGAAGGCCGCATGCACAGCGGAGCTACCAGGGCATGCGCCCGCGCAGGATGTCGGCGAACATCACCCAGTCGCCCATGAACGAGTACAGCGGGTGCTGGAAGGTGGCCGGGCGGTTCTTCTCGAAGAAGAAATGGCCAACCCAGGCGAAGCCGTAACCGCAGA
Organism: Stenotrophomonas sp. YJH_SMC_4; assembly: GCF_059371575.1. Taxonomy (NCBI): domain Bacteria; kingdom Pseudomonadati; phylum Pseudomonadota; class Gammaproteobacteria; order Lysobacterales; family Lysobacteraceae; genus Stenotrophomonas; species Stenotrophomonas sp. YJH_SMC_4. Next base: position 88,601 of record NZ_JCAFUR010000010.1, on the reverse strand, counting down.
ACAGGGCAGCCAGCAGCAGCACCGGCTGCCCACGCAGGATCGCCGCCGCGACCAGCAGCAGTACCCCGCAGCTGCCGATGAAGTGCAGCCGGCGCGATACCGGGTGGCGATGCTCGCTGAGGTAGAACGGATAGAACTCGCGGAAGCTGGCGAAGCGGGACATGCGCGTGCTCCGGGAACCAGGGGCGTCGCCATCATGCACCATCGCTGACCTTGTGGCGCCGAGCCGTGCCCGGCTTGCGCGCGCCAGCGCGGTCGGAAGGAGGCGCAGCCACGCATGGCCCGGCGCTACCCTGATGAGGTGCGCGGCCCGAACATGATCACCGCCATGCCGGCCAGGCACAGCGCAGCGCCCAGCAGGTCCCAGCGGCTGGGGCGGATGCCGTCGACCAGCCATAACCAGAACAGCGCGGTGCCGATGTACACGCCACCGTAGGCGGCATAGACCCGTCCACTGGCGGTCGGGTGCAGGGTCAGCAGCCAGGCGAACAGGGCCAGGCTGGCGGCCGCCGGCAGCAGCAGCCAGATGCTGCCGCCCTTGCGCAGCCACAACCACGGCAGGTAGCAGCCAACGATCTCGGCCAGCGCCGTCAGCAGGAACAGGCCGAGTGTCTTCACGCCTTCTCCGCCGCCTTGGCGTGCTGCCACAACGCTTCCTGCGCATCCAGGCCCATCGCAGCCAGCGCCCCACCCTGCGCGTCGGCCTGCGCTTCCATCGCGCGGAAGCGGCGTTCGAATTTGTGGTTGGCCCCGCGCAGCGCCGCACCCAGGTCGATGTCGGCATGGCGCGCCAGGTTGGCGCAGACGAACAGCAGGTCGCCCAGTTCTTCCTGCAGCCGCGCCTTGTTGCCGGCGATATCGCCGCGTTCGAACTCCTCGCGCAGTTCCTGCAGTTCCTCGGCCGCCTTGTCCAGCACCGGTAACGGGCCGGGCCAGTCGAAGCCGACCTTGGCCGCACGCGACTGCAGCTTCACCGCCCGCTGCCATTCCGGCAGCCCGCGCGAAATGCCGGCCAGCGCGGAGGTGTCCTGCTCGCCCTTGGCGGCACGCTCGGCACGCTTGATCGCATCCCAGTTGCGCGTCACGCCGTCGGCATCGTCGACGCTCACGTCGGCGAACACGTGCGGGTGACGGCGCTGCATCTTGTCGCTGATCGCGCGTGCGACCTCGGCGAAGGCAAAGGCCCCCTGCTCTTCGGCCATGCGCGCATGGAACACCACCTGCAGCAGCAGGTCGCCCAGCTCGTCACAGAGATCGTCGAGATCGCCACGGTCGATCGCATCGGCCACCTCGTAGGCTTCCTCGATGGTATACGGCGCGATGGTTGCGAAGTTCTGCTCCAGATCCCACGGGCAGCCGCCCTGCGGGTCGCGCAGGCGCGCCATGATCGCCAGCAGGCGCTCCAGCTCGTGGGCGGCGGCGCTGCCGGTGGTGGGGGTGTCGTGCGCGCTCATGCGGCCTCCAGGGTCAGTCGGACAACCAGTCGCGCCACGGCAGGCTGGTATCACCAAGGGCAATGAAATCGCCGTTCAACAGGGTTTCGCGGCGGTTGTAGCGGAACGGCTTGCCGGTCGCAGCCGACAGTACCGCACCGCCGGCGGCGTGCAGTACGCACTGGCCGGCGGCGGTATCCCATTCGGAGGTCGGGCCCAGCCGCGGATAGACATCCAGGCCACCTTCGGCGATCCGGCAGAATTTCAGCGACGAGCCCTGCGCGATGGTCTCGATGCGGCCCATCCTCGCCAGCAGCGCCTCGGTTTCCGGCGAGCGGTGCGAGCGGCTGGCGGCGACGCGCAGCGGGGCGGTGGCCGGCGTGCGGGTGCGCAGCACGGTGTCGTGCAGGCCCTGCCGGCGATAGGCCAGCTCGCCACGCATGGCATGCCAGACGATGCCGGTCACCGGGGCCAACACCACGCCGAAGGCAGGTGCGCCCTGGTAGATCAGCGCGATGTTGACGCTGAACTCGCCATTGCGCTTGACGAACTCGCGGGTGCCGTCGAGCGGATCCACCAGCCAGTACGCGCCCCAGTGGCGGCGGTGCTCCCACGGCACCTGCGCCGATTCCTCCGACAGGATCGGCAGGTCCGGGGTCAGCTGGCGCAGGCCCAGTTCGATGACCTGGTTGGCGGCCAGGTCGGCGGCGGTGACCGGGCTGTCGTCGTCCTTGATCTGCACCTCGAAGCCATCGGCGTATACCTGCATGATGGCCTGTCCGGCTTCCTGGGCGATGGCGATGGCGGTCTCGCGCAGGTCCGTTGTCAGTTTGATCATCGCGTTCCCTGCAGCCACTGGCGAGCGATGAACAGCGCCGCCAGCGAGCGTCCCTCGGAGAAGTCCTCGCGCAGCATCAGCTGGTCCAGTTCGGCCAGCTTCCACGGCACCACCTCGAGTTCTTCCGGCTCGTCGCCGGCCAGCTTTTCCGGATACAGGTCGCGTGCCACCACCAGCCACGACTGGTGGCTCATGTAGGTGGGGGCCAGGGTCATCGCGCGCAGCACGTCGACCCGGCGTGCACCGTACCCGGCCTCTTCCTTCAGCTCGCGGTCGGCGGCCTCCCCGGGGGTTTCGCCGGCGTCGATCCGGCCCTTGACCAGGCCCAGTTCATAGCGGTGCATGCCGGCGGCGTATTCACGCACCAGCAGCACCGTCTCGTCATCGAGCATCGGCACCACCACCACCGCACCATGGCCACGGCTGACCAGGCGTTCGAAGCGGCGGCGTTCACCGTTGGAGAACTCCAGGTCCAGGTGCTGGCGCTGGAAGGGGCCGTTCTCCTCATCGGTGATCCGATGGATGATCGGCAAGCGCCGGCCGGCACGGTCATCGTTCATGCGGAATCTCCGCGGCGGCCGGCGCCAGCGCCGGGGCCGATAGAATGTGCAGGCAGCAACATGTTCATGAGCCCGAAATGCTAGCAGACCCAACCCCCTCCCCGCTGGCCCAGCACTGGCGGCAACGCGACCTGCAGGTGCTGTGGCATCCGTGCACGCAGATGCGTGAGCACCCGCATACCCTGCCGCTGGTGCCGATCGCCCGTGGTGAAGGCGCATGGCTGATCGATCACGACGGCAACCGCTATCTGGACGCCGTCAGCAGCTGGTGGACCAATCTGTTCGGCCATGCCGAGCCGCGCATCGGCGGCGCCATCGCGGCGCAGGCCGGGCAGCTGGAACAGGTGATGCTGGCTGGCTTCGGCCATGAGCCGGCGATCACCCTGGCCGAGCGCCTGCTGGCGCTGGCGCCACGCCAGCCCGGCCGCGAGCCGCTGGCCAAGGTGTTCTATGCCGACAACGGCTCGGCCGGCGTTGAAGTCGCGCTGAAGATGGCCTTCCAGTACTTCCAGAACCGCGGCGAGCCGCGGCGCACGCGCTTCATCGCGCTGGAGAACGGTTACCACGGCGAGACCCTTGGAGCGCTGGCGATGGCGGACATTCCGCTGTACCGCCGCGTCTACGCGCCGCTGCTGGCCGAAGGCCTGTTCGCGCCCTCGCCCGATGCCTACCTGGCCGAGCCGGGCCAGAGTGCGGCTGATCGCGCACGCCAGGCCGCTGATGGTCTGGCCACCCTGTTTGACCAGCATCCCGGCGAGATCTGCGCGGTGATCCTGGAGCCGCGCCTGCAGTGCGCCGGCGGCATGCGCATGCATGACCCGGTGTACCTGCAGCGGGTGCGCGAACTGTGTGATGCGCACGGCGCATTCATGATCGCCGACGAGATCGCCACAGGCTTCGGCCGCACCGGCACCCTGTTCGCCTGCGAGCAGGCCGGGGTGATGCCGGACCTGATGTGCCTGTCCAAGGGCCTGACCGGCGGCTTCCTGCCGCTGGCCGCGGTGCTGGCCACGCAGGCGCTGTACGACGCCTTCCTTGATGACTCGCGCGAGCGCGCCTTCCTGCATTCGCACAGTTACACCGGCAACCCGCTGGCCTGTGCGGCTGCGCTGGCGACGCTGGACATCTTCCGCGACGACGATGTGATCGCCCGTAACCGTGGCATCGCCTCGGTGATGGGCGCGCTGGCTGCGCCATTGAGCGACCATCCGCACGTGGCCGACGTCCGCCAGGCCGGCATGGTGGTGGCCTTCGAGCTGTCGCGTGATGGCAACAAGCGCACGCCGTTCGATCCAGCGCTGCGACTGGGCCTGCACGCCTACAAGGCTGCGCTGAAACGTGGCGTGGTGCTGCGTCCGCTGGGCGACGTGCTGTACTGGATGCCACCCTACTGCGTGGATGACGAACAACTGGAGCTGCTGGCACATACCACGCTGGCGGCGATTGACGAGGCGATTGCATGCGCGTGACCCGCTGCCCCATCGACCTGGCGCTGCACAGCGGCCAGACCGTGACCCTGCCGGAAGAGACGGCCAACCATCTGGTGCGGGTGATGCGCCTGCGCGAGGGTGATACCTGCGTGCTGTTCAACGGCGATGGCCACGACTACAGCGCCACGCTGACCGCCGCCGGCAAGCGCGAGGTGCAGGTGCGCATCGGTGCGGTGCAGGCGGTGGACAACGAATCGCCGCTGGCGATCACTCTGCTGCAGGGCATTGCCCGAGGCGAGAAGATGGACCTGATCCTGCAGAAGGCCACCGAGCTGGGCGTGAGCGCCATCGTTCCGGTGAATGCCGAGCGCACCGAAGTGAAGCTGGATGCCGCGCGCGCGGAGAAGCGCGTAGCGCACTGGAACAACGTGGTGACTTCGGCCTGCGGCCAGTCCGGGCGCGCGCGCATTCCGCAGGTTGCCTCGCCGGTGTCACTGGCGCAGGCGGCGACGACGCTGCCAGCCGATACGCTGCGGCTGACGCTGGACCCGCACGGTGCCCATCGCCTGTCGACGCTCGATGCGGCGCCGACGGGCGGCATCGTGATCGCGATCGGCCCGGAAGGGGGCTGGTCGCCGCGCGACCGGGATCAGTTGGCAGCGGCAGGATTCCAGGGCCTGCAGCTGGGGCCGCGCATCCTGCGTACCGAGACCGCCGGGCTGGCCGCGATCGCGGCATTGCAGGCGCGGTTGGGCGACCTGGGGTAAGGTTGATTGGTGGTAGTGTCGGCCGCTGGCCGGCATCCAAGGGATCATGAGGTTGCCGGCCAGCGGCCGGCACTACCGGGAACCCGACCGGCGGATTGCCGATCAGGCCGCCAGCGAATCCAGCGCGGCTTCCAGCGCATCCAGGTTCGGCAGCAGCGCGCTCTGCTCACCCAGCAGCACGCGCATGTGCACGATCTGCGGCAGGGTTTCCTCGGAAGCATCGGCCAGCAGGCCATCGCGCGGCACCGAGATCAACTGCGGGAAATTCTGCGTCAGCAGCGCGTAGTAGGGGCGCTGCGCGTTGCCGCTGAGGGCCTTCAGCACGACGACCTTGTTGTGGCCGCCCACGGCTTCCTCGCCCAGGCCGGAAAGGCGCGCGAACGACACCAGCGGCACCTGCCAGCCGTGCCAGCCGATTTCGCCGACCAGCCAGCGCGGGGCGTCGGAAACCGGCTGCACCGGCACCCGCGACATCATTTCGGCCACGGTGGCATTGGGCAGCAGCACGCGCTCGTTGCCGGCCTGGATCAGGACGCCGCGGATTTCGTCATTGCTGGCATAGCTCATGGTGCCTCTCCGTTATCGTTTTCCACGCCCCAGCGCTCGGCGATGGCCTGCGCCAGTTCCTGTGGCTCACCCGCCACCATGCCAGCGGCGACCACCGCCGTGGCTGCGGCAGGGTCATAGCAGCCCTCGCCGACCTGCCCGGCCACCCAGGCACCGGCGGCGGCCAGATCCAGCGCCGGACCCACATGCGCAAGGTCGGCGCCGCTGAGCAGGACCAGCGCAGTGTGGTCGGCCGGCAGCCCGGCAATCGAAATGCCTTGCGCGTCGCTGACGAAATGCAGGCCATCGCTGGCTGCCTGCACGCCGATGTCATCGGCCAGCACGTGCACTTCACCGGGTGTTGCACGCTGGCAGGCTTCGGCCAGCTGCACGGGCAGCGGCGACACGCGTGCCATCTGCTTGACCAGGTTGCCGTAGCGGCCACCGTCCAGGCGCATGTGCACCAGCACCGGCACGCTCAGCGACGACGGCAGCGCACCGAGCAGGCGGCGCAGCGCATCCGGGCCACCAATGCCGGCCAGCACCAGCAGCGAGCCGGCACGTGCGCCCGCAGGCGCCGCAGTGTCCAGGTCCACCAGGCTGAGGTGATCGGTATCGAAGGACGGCAGCGGGGCTTCCATCGCGGCGCTGTACCCGGTGGCTGCGGGTGCGTCTGCTACGTCCTCGACCAGCGACCACGCGGTGTGGTCGAAGGACACCGGCGGCGTTGCCGGTGCGGCAACCGGCTGCATCGGCGCTGCCTCCAGCGGCTCCGCCACCACCGGCTGCAGCGCGGCCAGTGCCTGCTCCAGCGCGATCGGTTCGTGCAGGTGCGCCGGTGGCGCATACAGGCTGTCCGCCGGTACCTCGTCGGCCCAGCTCAATGCCTGGTCCAGATGCGGCTGGAGCGCTTCTTCCCGTGGTGCCGGCGGCGGTGCCGGGTGGCCCGGTTCCAGCTGCAGGGCGGGTTCGTCTTCCGCACCCGGCGGCAGCACCTGCTGGTGGCCGTGCAGCTTGGCGGCCAGGTGGCGGCCCCAGCGCTGTGCCTCCCAGCCATCACGGCGCGCCGCCAGCTCGGCTTCGTCGAAGACCAGGGTCAGGCCTGGTGCGGACAGCACCGCTTCAAGCCGCTCCAGAGCATCCTCGATGGCCGCTTCCAGCGCGATCACCACGAACTGTGGACGCGCGTCCTGCAGCAGCTGCGGCTCCAGGCCGTTAGGATCGTCTTCCAGCACCAGCTGCACATCGGCATGCGACAACGCCTCGCGCAGGCGCTCGCGCGCCGCGCCAGGACGGGCCAGCAGGGCGACGGCCGGGGCCGCCTGGGCTTCACTCACGGACACGGGCGATCCCCAGCAGGTCGTACACGTTACGCATCAGGTCCAGCTCCTGGTACGGCTTGCCCAGGTAGCGCTGCACGCCGATCTCGAAGGCGCGCTGGCGGTGCTTGTCGCCGCTGCGCGAGGTGATCATCACGATCGGCACGTCCTTGTAGCGCGGGTCGGCACGCATCGCGGTGGCCAGTTCGTAGCCATCCATGCGCGGCATCTCGATGTCCAGCAGCATCAGGTCGGGCACGCGTTCTTCCAGGCGCTCCAGTGCTTCCACGCCGTCGCGGGCGACGCTGACCTCGAAGTTGTGGCGTTCGAGGATGCGCCCGGTCACCTTGCGCATGGTCAGCGAATCGTCCACCACCATCACCAGCGGCACCTGGCGCTCCTGGCGTGGCGCGTTGGCCAGCACCGGCAGCGTCGGGTTGGCGAGGAAGCGGCGCACCAGCGGCGCGACGTCCAGGATCACCACCACGCGGCCATCGCCGGTGATGGTTGCACCGTAGATGCCCGGTACCGAAGCGATCTGCAGGCCGACCGGCTTGACCACGATTTCGCGGTTGCCCAGCACCTGGTCGATCGCCACGGCGGCACGCAGGTCACCAGCACGGACCAGCAGCAGCGGTACCTGGTCCTGGCCATCGGCACGCGCCGGGGCCTGCCCGACCAGGCTGCCGAGGTCGTACAGCGGATAGTCCTCGCCGCTGTAGCGATAGCTGCTGTCGGCCGCTTCGAAACGCTCGCGCGACAGGCGGCCGATGCCACTGACCGATGCGACCGGCACCGCAAAGGTGGTTTCGCCGATCTGCACGAACACCGCCTGGGTGACCGCCAGCGTCTGCGGCAGGCGCAGGGTGAAGCGCACGCCCTGGCCACGCACTGACTGGATATCGACCGAACCGCCCAGCTGGCGCACTTCGTTGCGCACCACGTCCATGCCCACGCCACGGCCTGCCAGCTGGCTGACCTGGTCGGCGGTGGTGAAACCAGAGGCGAAGATCAGGTTGTCCAGTTCCTGCTCGTTCGGCTGCGCATCGGCAGCCAGCAGGCCACGGTCGATGGCGCGGCGGCGGATCGCCTCGCGGTCCAGGCCGGCGCCGTCGTCGGCCACTTCCAGCACGATTTCCGAGCCTTCGCGGTGCAGCCGGATGGCGATCTCGCCCTCCTCCGGCTTGCCGGCGGCGCGGCGCTGTTCCGGCGCCTCCAGGCCATGGGCCACGGAGTTGCGCAGCATGTGTTCCAGCGGCGCGACCATGCGGTCGAGGACGTTGCGGTCCAGTTCGCCGTGGGTACCTTCCAGGGTCAGGTGGACCTGCTTGCCGGTATCCATGCCGGACTGGCGGACCACGCGGCGCAGGCGCGGCACCAGACCGTCGAACGGCACCATGCGCGCGCGCATCAGGCCATCCTGCAGTTCCGAGCTTACGCGCGACTGCTGCTGCAGCAGGGAGTCGTACTGGCGCGACAGATCGTCCAGGACGCCCTGCAGGCCGCCAAGGTCGGCGGCGGACTCGTTCAGCGCACGGCTGAGCTGCTGCAGGGTGGAGAAACGGTCCAGTTCCAGCGGATCGAACTTCTGGTCCGCCTGGTCCTGCTCGCGCTGGTAGCGGGCGACGATCTGCGCCTCGGTTTCCAGGTCGAGTCGGCGCAGCTGGTCGCGCAGTCGCGCATTGGTGCGCTCCAGTTCGGCCATGGCACCACGGAAGGCACCCAGCTGCTGTTCCAGACGCGAGCGATAGATCGCCACTTCACCGGCATGGTTGACCAGGCGGTCGAGCAGGTCGGCGCGCACCCGCACCTGCTCCTGCTGCGGACGCGCCAGCGGATCTTCGTCGGCCACGCCTTCGGCCGGCAGTGGTGCCGACAGCGGGGCATCGGCCGGCGTCGTCAGCGGGCCCACAGCCTGTGCCGGCACGGCCTCGGCCTCGCTGGCCGCACGCGCGGCCGCAGCGGCCGCCGCGATATCGGTGGTGGTGCGAAGCTCAAAGGCCTCCACCAGGTCCTGTGCAGGCGCCACCACGCGGTGGGCACCGGTCCGCGTCAGCAGCTGGTGCAGGCGGTCGAAGCCGCGCTCCAGCAGCTGCACGTCGCGGCGATCAATCTCGGTGCGGCCGGCCGCCACGGCTTCCAGCAGGGATTCGATGCTGTGGCCAAGGTCGCCGATGGCATTGATGCCGGCCATGCGTGCGCCACCCTTCAGGGTATGCAGGTCACGCTGCAGGCCGGCCAGTACCTCGCGATCCTGCGGCGCATTGCGAAGCTCGCTGATCAGGCCATCGCAGTGGTCGAGCAGGTCCTTGCCTTCCTCGACGAAGATGTCGACCAGTTCGCGGTCGTACACACTGAAGTCGAGCGCATCGGCGCCATCCGCGGTGTCTTCCAGGGTGGAGGCTTCATCGTGGAGCGGCGCCCGCTCCCCGGCGTCGGCCTCGGCAGGTTCGGCATCGGCGTCGGCCGTGCCCTGCCCCGGCGCTTCTTCCAGTTCGAAGAACCGCACCGGCTCGGCGGTGGCCTGCAGTGCTTCGGCAGCGCTCACCTCGTTCACCGTCGCCGGGGACGGCTGATCGGCGCTCTCTCCTTCGCCGACCGCCGCCTCCCCGCCGACGTCCGCATCCTCGGCAAAGGCTTCCGCCTCGCCCGGCGCGAGTTCGCTGGCCTGGAGGCCGAGCACGGGCCATTGCCCGTCGTCGTCCAGGGTCTGCTCTTCTTCGATCACGTGCAGGCCGGCCTCGAGCGCGGCTGCCAGCGTGACCGGTTCTGCAAAACCCGGCGCAGCCATTTCATCCTGCAGGCTCGACAGCCCGCTGTCGAGTGGCAGTGCAGCAGCGGCGTCAATGACGCTGTCATCGCCACTGCCCGAATCAAAGGACAACGGCGTATTCAGGTCGATCGCGTCAACTTCCGCAGATACCGGCCGCTCTTCCGCGTCGCGGTCATCCACCGGCAGCGCACTGGCGTCGAGGTAGGGCGACAGATCGTCGGCCATGGTCAGATCAGCGTCGTCGACCGTCGCGATCGTGGGCACGGCATCTGCTTCGGCCACTTCGACAACAGGCGCACTCTCGACCGGCTGGATCGATTTAATCGCGCCGGTGTCCGCCACGGCAGGTTCACCTTCGCCCGGCACCGACGGCCAGCCGGCGTCGAAGTAACGCGAAAGATCGTCGCTGGCGGTCAGCTCGCCCACGTCCAGGCCGCTGTCGGCCGCGATGTCCAGCGGTTGCCTGTCGGTTGCAGCTGGAACCGGTTCCAGCGCATCTTCGGCAAGCGGCTGCGGCTCGGCAATGAGATCGGGCGCCACATCGAAAGCGGACGCCATGCTGGTTTCGTCCAGCGTGTCCAGCCCGGCCAGCGGCGCTTCGGCTTCGGATGCCCGCCCGACATCGGGCGCCAGCGCGATGCCCTCTTCATCCTCGTCCTCCAGCCCGACCATCGGCCAGCGCGCTTCCGGCAGTTCACCGGCCAGCGCCTGCAGGCGCTGTACCAGCGCTTCCTGTGGCGTGATGCGCGGCTGCTCGGCCTGCAGCGCTTCCATGGTCGCGGTGATCGCCTGCGCGGTCGCATCCAGCGCGGCCACGCCCTCGTCGCCCGGCACCACGTCTGCAGCCAGCGCGCGCTTGATGTAGGACTCGGCACCGCCGGTAACGGCAGTGATTTCCGGCACTTCGGTCATCGCGAAGGCGCCGTTCATGGTGTGCACCGCACGCAGCAGTGCGTCGCTGACCGGCTGCGGCGCCTGCTGCGCCGAGCGCAGCCAGTCCTGCAGGGTCGCTTGGTGGACTTCCACTTCGGCTTCCAGGATCTCGCGCAGCACGCTGTCGATGTTGGCCGGCGTGCCCAGTGCTTCGGGCGCCGGGTCCGCATCGGCTTCAGCCTGCACCGACGCCATTGCTTCGGCTTCGAGGATGCGGCTGATCTCGTCCTCGCCATCGGCTTCGACCACCGGTGCGGCGGGAGCGGCCGCAACCGGCAGCGGTACGTAATAGGTTTCCTCACCCGCGCCGACGCGATCGGCAATGGCCTGCATCGCCTGCAGGTCCACGCTGATCCGCTGGCCATGACGCAACGCGGCGTTCAGCTGCGGCAGCGCGGCATGCGCGTTGTCGACCATGGCCAGCACGGCTGGCGTCGCCGGGCGGCTGCCGTCGAGCACGCGGTTGAGCATGCCCTCGATCTTCCACGCAAATTCGCCCAGGGTGCGTGCACCGACCAGTCGGCCACTGCCCTTGAGCGTATGGAAGATGCGGCGGATGGGACGCAGACGGTCCATGTTGTCCGGCTGCATGCGCCATGCCGGCAGCAACGTTCCGAGGTTGGCCAGTTCGTCGTCGAACTCTTCCAGGAACACCTCGCGGATGTCCTCGTCGATGTTCTCGGCATCGTCGTCGAAGCCGGCCTCGAAGCCGGCGTCTGCATCTTCCGCGCTGCCCACGGCGACTGGCGCTTCCGCATCGGCCGGCGTCGGGGTCGCCTGCGGATTGAAGTCCGCGGCGGCAGCGCTCAGCTCGGCAAAGAACTGCGCGTCGGCTTCGCTGAAATCAATCGGTGCGATGGTGTCGATGTCGATCATCGACACCGCCGCTGCCGGCACATCGGCAAGCGGTGCGGGCGCTTCCACCGGCACATCCACGGGGGTGATGTCCGGTTCTGCGGCAGCCGGGCTCTCTTCCACCACCGTAGGGGCAGTGGCATCGACGCTCTCCAGCGACGGATGCAGCCCGGCAGCGTCCTCCAGCGACAATGCCTCCATCGCATGCAGCGACAACACGTCGTCGGCATTGTCCAGCGCATCGGCATCGAAACGGAACACGACGTCGTCACTTGCAGAAACCGCGTCATGTTCGGCGGCCACCGGGTCGAACCCCGGTGCGGCATGCGCGCCGGTCTCGATGGACAGCGAGGCATCGGCGGCGTCCTCTACGTCCAGGCCGCTTGTCGCATCGGACTGCACTGGCAGAGCCGCCTCCGACAGCGTCCAATGGGCGGCGGCGCCCTGCCCTGCATCGAGCTGTTCGAAACTGACCGGATCGAAGCTGGCAAACGTCGGACTGCGCTCATCGTCCGCTGGAGCGAGCGGATCGGTCTCAGGATGGAACGGTGCCAGATCCCATTGCGGGACCTCGGGTGCAGGTGCACTGGAGGCGGCAAAGACCAGCGGTGCATCCGACTCGTCACGCAGCGCAAGCGGCGCGGAGGCGACGGATCCCAGCCCACCGAACATCAAGCTGTTGTCCGCCGCTGCCGGCGAAGGCGTGGCCGGTGGCGGATCGAAGGTGAAGTCCGGCAGCGGTACCGGCACCTCACCGGGTGCCGGCGCGGCCGACTGTACCGGGATCTCGATGTGCTCTGGCTGCAGTGCCTCGCCCTGCAGCACGACCGGCTCACGCTCGATCGACTGCGGCACGGACGCTGCCGGCTCAGCCGCATCGTGGTCCGGCAACGGCCAATAGCGCAGCGCCTCAAGGCTGCTGCGGGTGATGTCGAGGATGTCCTCGCGACCCGGACGACGGTCGCGCAGGGCTTCCAGGTAGTACTCCAGGCTGGCCATGGCGTCGGCCAGCGTGTCCAGCTGGCGGCCACTCGGCACGCGCTGGCGACCGATCAGCTCGGCTTCGATGTACTGCTGCACACCGCGCAGGTAATCGGCGGCGGTACCCAGGTCGAGCATGCGCAGCGCACCGGACACATCGCCCAGCAGGCGCGGCACGTCGTGCAGCTCGGCATGGTTCCAGCTGGTTTCAATGAACGCGACGAAGTGCTCGCGCGCGGCGGCGAAGTTGGCGATGGCCTCGTGCGCCAGCACCTCTACCGTGCGCCGGTTCTCCACTGCGCTCGGATCGTCCTGGCCACTGCCGCCGGCGCCCAGGTGGGCGACCTGGTCATCCAGCGACGCATCCACGTAGAGCAGCGCCCCGGCGATATCCAGCAGCAGGTTTTCGTCGATCTGCTGGCGGCCCTCGACCACGCCACGCAGGGCATCACGTTGCTGCACGACCACGCCGCGGGCCACGCCCAGGCCCATCATGCCCAGCGTATCGGCGACCGCACCGAGCTCGTTGGCCTGGGTCTGCAGTTGCTCCGGCGCACCGCCGGTACGCAGGTGCAGGTCCAGCGCATCCTTGATGCGCAGCAGTTCTTCCTTCACTGCACTGCCCACGGTATCGAGCAGCTCGCGGTTGCGCCCGCTCAGGCTGCCACGGGCATGGTCCAGCTCGGCCTCGGTGGCGGTGACGCTGTCCGGTGCGAATGCCAGCAGCACGCTGTCATGCACGCCCTCTTCGCCACGTGCGGCACGGATCTCGTTCAGCAGCGGCATCAGCACGATCGGGATGTCACGGTGACCGTTCTGCAGGCGCTCCAGGTAATCGGGCAGCAGCACGCTGCCACGCATCAGGGTCGCGCAGGCTTCATCCCGATCGGCCACGCCACCGGCGCCGATGGCATTGGCCAGCTGTTCCAGCTCCTCGGCCACCATGGCCGGGGCGTACAGCTCGACCATGCGCAGGGTGCCCTGTACCTGGTGCAGGTAGCCGGCGCAGATGCGCATGCGGCTGGCGTCGGTCGGGTCTTCCGCGTAGTACTCGACTTCGTTGCGCACCTGGCGCAGGGTCTCGTCCAGCTCGGGCTTGACCCAGCCCAGCGCTGCGTGGCTCATCGCATCGCGCAGACTGCTCATGGACGCGCTCCGTTCGCCGCCGCGCGGAAGCCGCGCGAGTTCTGGCGTGGGGAATGGAAATGCTTCATCGACTGGTTCCTTGCTCGCCGCCCTGCCCGCGTCACGCCGGCAGCTTGAAGTCGGCGACCGAACGACGCAGGTCGGCCGCCAGCTGCGCGAGGTGGCCGATCGATTCGGCGGTCTGCCCGGCACCCTGCGAGGTCTGGCCGGTGATCTGCCGGATCACGCCCATGGTGCGGGTGATGTCCGAGGCCGCAGCCGACTGCTGCTGGGCGGCGATGGAGATGTTCTTGATGAGGGTGTTCAGTGCATTGGACACGCGCTCGATCTCGGTCAGAGCGGTGCCGGCATCCTCGGCCAGGCGTGCACCGGACACCACTTCGGCGGTGGTCTGTTCCATCGAGGTGACCGCTTCGTTGGTATCGGCCTGAATGGCCTGCACCAGGTTCTCGATGCGTCGGGTCGCGCCGGAGGTACGTTCTGCCAGGCGCTGCACTTCGTCGGCCACGACCGCGAAACCGCGGCCCGCTTCACCTGCCGAGGCCGCCTGGACCGCTGCGTTCAACGCCAGGATGTTGGTCTGTTCGGAAATGTCGTTGATCAGCTCCACGATCGAGCCGATTTCCTGCGACGACTCACCCAGGCGCTTGATGCGCTTGGAGGTTTCCTGGATCTGGTCACGGATCTGGTCCATGCCCTGGATGGTCTCGCGCACCACGCCGGCACCTTCGGCGGCGATCACCACCGAACGTTGTGCCACGTCGGCCGACTCGGCCGAGTTGCGCGACACCTGTTCGATGCTCGCCGCGATTTCGCCGATGCGGTCCGACGCCGAGGTGATCTGGTTGGCCTGGTGGCCCGCCGCCTCTGCCAGCTGCATGGCGGTGGCCTGGGTTTCCTGGGTGGACAGCGCGACCTTGGCCGAGGTGTCGTTGATGGTGGTCACCAGGTGTCGCAGCTCGTCGACGGCGTAGTTGATCGCGTCGGCGATGGCGCCGGTCATGTCCTCGGTCACCGAGGCCTTCACCGTCAGGTCGCCCTCACCCAGCGAGGAGATTTCGTCCAGCAGCCGCATGATCGCCTGCTGGTTGCGGCTGTTGAACTCCACCTGGGTCTGGTAGCGCAGTTCCTGCTCGCGCGAGCGGCTGCGCACGTTGGTGGAGACGAAGCCGATGATCGCGATCAGCGACAGTGCGCCGGACACCACGCCGATCCAGAAGTTCGGGAACAGGCGGGTATCGGACACCGAGCCGAACGAAGAGAACGCGTCGAACAGCTTGCGGCTGTCATCCAGCATGTGGGCCGAACCCTGGCCCAGCGCGGTGGCGGCGGACTGCGCCGCGAACAGCTGGCGCGAGCTGGCCAGGATCGCGTCAGCGTCCTGCTTCATCGCTTCCCACTTCTGCTGCGACTGCTCCAGTGCGGCGACGGCGGCGGCACCGCGCACGGCGGTGATGCCCAGTTCCTCGTTGCCGTTGCGCAGGCCGTCGAGCACCTGCGAGAACACGGTGATGTCGCGTGCCAGTGCATCGCCGGACGTCGCTGCGGCGCTGCCACCGGCGCGCATTTCGGTCACGCGACGGGCCATGGAGCCGGCCACCACCACCTGCTGCAGGGCGCTGTACACCTGCGACGACGGCGCGCCGGAGGCCGACATCGCACGCACCAGCTCGTTCAGCTGGGCCTGCAGGCCCGGCACCGCACCGGTGAAGTTGTTGGCGTTGCCAGCCAGCGCCAGCACCGCCGGTTCACTGGCGACCAGCTGCCCGGCCTGCTTGCCCAGCGGCGCCCAGGTCTCGCCCAGGGTGGCGATGGCACCGGACACGCCCGGCTCCTTGCCGTAGCGCCCCTGCAGTGTCGACACGTTCTGTTCGATCGCGTTGCGGGTCGCCTTGAAAGCGGTGAACGCCTGCGCGTTGCCGCCCACCGCGTCACGGCCCTGGTTGGCCAGCTGCTGCGACAGCACCTGCAGGTCGGCCGCCTTGGAACCGGCATCGGCCAGGCGACTGCCCTGCCAGGTGGCGACGCCGGTGTTGACGCCGAACAGGATCATCGATGCCAGCAGCAGGAACAGCCAGAGGTTGCTGCCGCCCAGCCGCAGCTTGCCGGTCTTGGTGGCGTCCGAAGCAGTACTCATCGTTCAACCTCGATCTTCAATGCAGGGGGCGATGCCCGGCCTCAGGCCGCGGCTTGCCGGAATTCAGGGGTACGCGACAGCAGCGAGAGGGAGAACACGCCCCAGTCGTGGCCGTCGGCGTGGAAGGCGCGATCGACGAAGTGGCCGTAGCGCCCTTCGGCCAGCGTGCCGGCCGCGATCTGCTGGTCCAGTTCAAAGCTGCGCTGGCCGAACAGTTCATCGATGGTCAGGGCGACGTCGCCGCCGGCCTGGCGCATGATCAGCACGCGCTGGCCTTCCTGCTGCACGGTACGCGTGCCTTCCAGGAAGTACTTCAGGTCGACCACCGGGAACAGGTTGCCGCGCAGATTGCCCACGCCCAGCAGCCACGGCTGCGCGCACGGCACCGGGGTCACCGGCGGCATCGGCACGATTTCAACCACTTCGCGGAAATCGGACACCAGCCGGCGCTGGCCGACGCGGTAACCCACGCCACGCCAGAGGTCCTGGGCGAACTGCCGCTCGGGCAGCTGCACCGCATGGGCCAGGCTGCGCCGTTCGTAGGCTTCGAGAATGTCGAAGGGCGAGCGCATCAGGCCACCAGTTCGTTGATCCGCGCGATCAGTTCATCCTCGCGCGGCGGCTTGACGATGTAATCGGCCGCGCCCTGGCGCAGGCCCCATGCCTTGTCGGTTTCCATCGCCTTGGTGCTGACGATGATCACCGGGATGTGCTTGATCGCCGCATCACGGGCCATCGCGCGGGTGGCCTGGAAGCCGCTCATGCCGGGCAGGACCACGTCCATCAGCACCAGCTGCGGCACCTGGTCGCGGACCAGCTGCAGTCCATCCTCGGCATTGTCCGCCTCCAGCACCTCGTGGCCGGCACGGCGCAGCCACTGGGTGAACACCGCGCGGTCGGTCGGTGAATCCTCGATCAGAACGATACGAGCCATTGTGCCTTTCCCCCCTGGTCAGGCGTTGACGTATGTGCGGATGGCACCCAGCAGTTCTTCACGCGTGAAAGGCTTCGTCAGGTACTGCTCCGAGCCGACGATGCGTCCCCGCGCCTTGTCGAACAGGCCATCCTTGGACGAGAGCATGATGACCGGGGTCGCCTTGAACAGCTGGTTGCCCTTGATCAGCGCACAGGTCTGGTACCCGTCCAGGCGCGGCATCATGATGTCGACGAAGATGATCTGCGGCTGCTGGTCTGCGATCTTCGCAAGCGCTTCGAAGCCGTCGGTGGCGGTGACCACCTCGCAGCCTTCGCGCTTGAGCAGCGTTTCCGCAGTCCTGCGGATGGTCTTCGAATCATCGATGACCATCACCCGGAGTCCTGCGAGTTCCCCGCCCGCAGTCGTGTTTTCAGTCATTGCCTATCCCCAAGCGCACGGCCCGATCTCTGGCGGGGGCCGCTACGAAAGCGTATCTATATCGCACTTTCCGCGCCCGCTTCAAGGCCGCCCCATGGCGCGGGGCATGGCACCCTCCTGAACGTGACGGGTTTCGCAATGCGTGCGCGACCGCCGGGCGGACGCTGCGTTGCAGGACGGCGGGGAGGCGCGCGAGCGGCGTTGCCGCTACCATCAACGCCTTGCCTGACAGGTGCGCCCATGCCGTTGAACGTCATCGTGGTGATGGATCCCATCGCCCACATCAAGATCGCCAAGGACACCACCTTCGCCATGCTGCTGGAAGCCCAGCGCCGCGGCCATGCCCTGCACTACGTGCGCCCGGGCGGCCTGGCCCTGGAGGGTGGCGTAGCGGTGGCCCAGACCGCGCCGCTGCAGGTGCGCGACGACCCGGCCGGCTGGTATGAGCTGGGCGCGTTCAGCCGCACCGAGTTCGGCCCTGGCCAGATCGTGCTGATGCGCAAGGACCCGCCGGTCGACGCCGAATACATCTACGACACCCAGGTGCTGGACGTGGCCGCAGCGGCCGGCGCCTGCGTGGTCAACAACCCGCAGGGCCTGCGCGACTACAACGAGAAACTGGCCGCGCTGCTGTTCCCGCAGTGCTGCCCGCCGACCCTGGTCAGCCGCGACGCGAAGGTCTTGAAGGCCTTTGCGCTGGAGCACGGCCAGGCCGTGCTGAAGCCGCTGGACGGCATGGGCGGCCGCTCGATCTTCCGCAGCGGCCAGGGCGATCCGAATCTGAACGTGATCCTGGAAACCCTGACCGACGGCGGCCGCAAGCTGGCGCTGGCCCAGAAGTTCATTCCGGACATCACCGCCGGTGACAAGCGCATCCTGCTGGTCGATGGCGAACCGGTGGACTACTGCCTGGCGCGCATCCCGCAGGGCGATGAATTCCGCGGCAACCTGGCCGCCGGCGGCCGCGGCGAAGGCCGCCCGCTGAGCGAGCGCGACCGCTGGATCGCCGCCCAGGTCGGCCCGGAGATGAAGCGCCGCGGCATGCGCTTCGTCGGCCTGGACGTGATCGGCGATTACCTGACCGAGGTCAACGTGACCAGCCCGACCTGCGTGCGCGAACTGGACGCGCAGTACGGCCTGAACATCGCTGGCACCCTGTTCGACGCACTCGAGGCCGGCCTGCGCTGATGTCTGCCGCACCTGCCGTCCTGCCCCCGCCGCCGCGCGAAGCGCAACGGCTGGGGGCGACCATCGCGCTGTCGGTGCTGGTCCACGCCCTGCTGATCCTGGGCGTGGGCTTCGCCGTGAAGGGCGATGCGCCGCTGGTGCCGACACTGGAAGTCATTTTCAGCCAGACCCGCACCGCGCTGACCCCGAAGCAGGCCGATTTCCTGGCCGCGGCCAATCAGGAAGGCGGTGGCGAGCACGACCGCGCACAGCGTCCGCGCGACAGCCAGGCCGGCATCGTGCCGCAGGCCCAGTCCGGAATCAGCCCGGTTCCACAGCAGCAGCAATCGGCCGCGCCGGTTCCGCCGCCACAGGCACGGGTGGTCAGCAGCCGCAATGGCGAAGAGGTGGTGGCGCAGGCGCAGTCCCGCCCCACGCCGGATCAGCCCGAACCGGATGCGCCCTTGAGCGCACGCGAACAGCGCGACGTGGAGATGGCGCGGCTGGCTGCCGAAGTACATCTGCGCTCGGCGCAGTACGCCAAGCGCCCGAACCGCAAGTTCGTGTCGGCCAGCACGCGTGAGTATGCCTATGCCAATTACCTGCGCGCCTGGGTCGACCGTGCCGAGAAGGTAGGCAACCTGAATTACCCGGATGAGGCGCGGCAGCGCCGCCTCGGCGGCCAGGTGGTGATCAGCGTGGGCGTGCGCCGCGATGGCAGCGTGGAGAGCAGCCGGATCCTGCGTTCGAGCGGTACGCCGTTGCTGGATGAGGCCGCCCTGCGGGTGGTGCAGCTGGCGCAGCCGTTCCCGCCGTTGCCGAAGACCGAGGATGAGATCGACATCCTGCAGGTTACCCGTACGTGGGTGTTCCTGCCGGGCGGCACCCTGCACGACGACCGGTAGGGTTTTGTTGCACGGGCCTGCGGCCCGGGACCCGCTGGAGGCAACAGCAACAACTGAAGCAACAGCAACAGCGGCGGTTGGGCTGTGGGTTTGGCGGGGCGGTGTGGGCTTGCAGGACACGCCGTAAACCCATCCCTGGGGGCTCGATGGCGCCTTGCTCGTGTGCGCTGTCCTGCGCACACGGCAAGACCGGGGTTGGGCGTCCTGCCCAACCCGCCCGAGGCATGCCTCGGGCCCATGGCGCCAACGGTCCTGCAAGCCCACACCGCCCCACCTCTGACAGATCGCGGCGCATTTTTGCTATTGGTAGGTGTCGACCTTGGTCGACACACATCCACGCTACGCGTGGATGCGAGCGAAGCGATCCGCTTTTGACTTTGATTTTCTTTTTTGATTTTCCGTGGCGGACGCACACGGAAACTGTCAGAGGTCGGGCGGGGTGGGTTCGCGGGGGTGTCCGCGGCATGGATGCCGCGGCCAAGCCCCCATGGACGGGTTTACGGCGTCCCCCGCGAACCCACCCCGCCCGGCCAAGCGCGGCTTTTGGTTTATGCGATCAACCAACCCCGCCACGAGGGGCTCAGCCGTTGGCCTTCGCCTTCGCCTCGCGCGCGGCCTGCTGCTCGACCAGGGTCAGCGCCACATTGTCACGCAGGTACGCCGGCTCGACCTTCTCCGGTGCAATGGCTTCGCCGCGAGCGAACGCCGGCACCGCCAGTGCCAACACATCCGACGCCCGCGGCAGCGCCGTCGCATCAAAGCCGCGCAGGCCGGTGCCCAGCTGGGTCACCAGTGCCCCCTCGGCTGCACCGAAACCGGTGCCGACACCGTAGGCCGACATCCCTTCCGGCAGCGCGACCGCAGCGGGTGCGCACACGCGCTCGGGATCGCGTGCCACCGGCAGGCCGTCTACACGCTCGAAGCGCGCGACGTACAACTCCCCCATCCGTGCGTCGATCGCCGACAGGATCTGCGTTTCGTCCGCCGGTGCCCGCAGCGCCAGCACCTGCAGCGTCGAGACCGGCAGCAACGGCCGATCCAGTGCCAGCGCAATGCCTTGCGCGATGGCGATCGCCAGGCGAACGCCGGTGAACGCACCCGGGCCGCGGCTGAGCGCGATACCGTCCAGCTGGCGGCGGCTGATGCCGGCTTCGGCCAGCAGCGCCTCCGCCCACGGCAGGCTCAGTTCGGCATGCCGGCGCGGGGCGATCTCGAAGCGTTCCAGCACCTGCCCATCGACATGCAGGGCAACGGAACAGGCTTCGGTGGCGGTTTCAAAGGCGAGCAGTTTCATCGGATCGGGTCAGAACAGGGGGAACGTGGCACCGGGCGCCGGCTCGGGGCCGGTCGCAACGGCGGCCGGAGCAGCCGCACCATCGGCCACGGGCGCCCATTGTGGCGTAAAGAAGGCCTGCACATCGGCCAGACTGCGGGTACGGCGGAATGGCGGCAGTGAATCGAGGAAGACCCGGCCATAGCCACGGTTGAGCAGGCGCGGGTCGCACAATACCAACACACCACGGTCGCTCTCACTGCGGATCAGGCGACCGACGCCCTGTTTCAGCGCAATCACCGCCTGCGGCAGCTGCTCATCGCGGAACGGATTGCCACCCTGGCTGCGGATCGCCTCCAGCCGTGCCTCGTACACCGGATCGTCCGGTGCCGCGAACGGCAGCTTGTCGATCATCACCACGCTCAGCGCCTCGCCCACCACGTCCACGCCCTCGCGGAAACTGGCCGAGCCCAGCAGCACGCCATTGCCCGATTCGCGGAAGCGCTGCAACAGCGTCGCGCGCGGCGCCTCGCCCTGCACGAACAACGGCCATGGCCCATCACGCAGTGCCTCGGCGGCCTCGCGCAATGCACGGTGCGAGGCAAACAGCAGGAATGCCCTGCCCTGCGACGCCTGCAACACGGGCCGCAGGGTCTGGATCAACGCAGTACCGAAGCCCCGCGCAGCCGGATCAGGCAGGCCTTCGGGCAGGTAGCACAGCGCCTGCTCCGGCCAATTGAACGGGCTTGGCTGGACCAGCGTATGCGGGTCGTCCAGGCCCAGGCGGGTGGCGATGTGGTCGAAGCCACCGCCCACGGTCAGCGTCGCCGAGGTGAAGATCCATGCCGCGCGACTGCGTTCGCGATGCTCACGCAACGGGCCGGACACATCCATCGGCGTGCGCTGGCAGCGAAAACCACGTGGCGTGAGCTCGTACCAGAGCACATCAGCGGCAGTGGCGGTTTCCGCCGGGTCGGTATCGAAATCGAGGGCAGGTTCGTCATCGCCCAGCCAGCGGCTGAGCCGCGAGACCGCCTCGCGCGCCCGCGCATGGCAGGCATCCAGGCCCGCCGCGGCTTCGCGCAGCGGCTGCAGTGCCTGCTCCAGCGTCACCAACCCCGCCATCACCGTATCGAATCCATCGCGCACCTGCGGCATCGCCAGTGCGCGCCATTGCGTGCCACGCGGCGGCAGTCCCTCCATCGCCGAACGCAGGGCCAGCAGCGCCTGCTGCAACTGGTCGACCGGTTCCTGCAGCGCCGACTGCGCGCCGCCGACGCCACGCGCTTCGGCCAGGCAGTCGCGGCCCAGTTCCTGCCACGGGCGCATGCCGAAACCTTCGCCGAAGAACTGCGCGGCCAATTCGGGCAGCTGGTGTGCCTCGTCGATGACGAAGGCCTGCGCCCCCGGCAGCAGTTCACCGAAGCCATCCTGCTTCAGGGCCAGATCGGCCAGCAGCAGGTGATGGTTGACCACCACCACATCGGCCGCCTGCGCACGCTGCCGCGCGCGCACCACGAAGCAGTCGTCCCAGAACGGGCAGTCGGTACCCAGGCAGTTGTCGACAGTGGAAGTGACCATCGGCAGCAGCGGCGAATCATCGGCCAGGCCTTCCAGTTCGGCGATGTCACCGAACTCCGAACGACCGGACCAGGCCAGGATGCGCTGGAACTGCGCCGCCTGTTCGGGGCTGGAAAAACGCGGCTCGCCGCGCGCCTGCTGCAGGCGATAGCGGCACAGGTAGTTCGCGCGCCCCTTCAGCAGCGCACTGCGCAGGCCGACACCCAGTGCCTGACGCACCCGTGGCAGATCGCGGTGGTAGAGCTGGTCCTGCAGCGCGCGGGTTCCGGTGGAAATGATGGTACGCAGCCCGGACAGCAGCACCGGCACCAGATAGGCAAAGGTCTTGCCAGTGCCGGTACCGGCCTCGGCCAGCAGCAGGTCACGCTGCTGCAGCGCATCGGCGATGGCTTCGGTCAGGTGCAGCTGTGCCGGACGCGGGACGAAGGCATCCAGGTGCGAGGCGAGCGCGCCGCCGTCGCTGAGGGCTTCGCGGCTGGCATGGACAAGGTCGGACATCAGAGGGAAAGGATACCCGGCCGGGCGCTGCCCGGCACCCGTTTCAAGCCGGAGCACCAGCAACAGCAACAGCGGTGTTCATGGCTCTGGGTTGTACTGGGGACTGGCGGGGGACTGTGGGTTTGCGGGGACGCCGTAAACCCGTCCCTGGGGGCTTGGCCGCGGCATCCATGCCGCGGACACCCCGCAAACCCACAGTCCCCCGCCTTCGACAGTTTCCCGGTGACGGAGGGGACAGACTTCGCAAAGCCGAGCCTGCTCGACTGGCAGCTCAGAAGCGATGGGAGTAACGGGGAAAGAAGAAAAGAAATGGCAGCGAGCGCGCGCAGCGCGCGACCCGCTTTTGATTTTGATTTTGTTCTTGCCTGCGGCCCGCGCGATGTATGGCGGACCGGGTGGGTGGGGCGTGCAGGACCGTTGGCGCCATGGATGGCGCCATCGAGCCCCCAGGGATGGGTTTACGGCGTGTCCTGCACGCCCCACCCACACGGCCCATCACGACCATCCATCAGTGCGAGCGCTTGCCGCAGAGGGGGCAGCGCCCGATGGAGTGGAATACCTCAGTACCGCTTGATCCCCGGCACCGTGCAGCCCTCAATCTGCGCATGCGCCGACACCGCATTCTCCTTCTCGCCCCGCGCCAGGCGCGACTGCTCGATCGTCGCCCAATGCCGGCGGCACAGCGGCCCTGTCTTCGAGCCCAGGTCGACCGCCTTGCGCGCGAACGCCTCCGCCTGTGCCCACTGCCCCTGCAGCAGCGCCAGCTCGGCGCGCTCCTGCAGCACCGCCGGGTCACCAGCGACGATCTCCAGCGCATGGTCCAGGCTGCTGGCGGCGCCGGCCAGATCGTTGGCCAAGCGTTGTGCCTGCGCGGTCACCCGCAGATCTTCCACCTGCGAGTCACGCAACGGCTGCACCGACAACTCCTTGTCATCCGGGCCAGCGGCTGCGTCAACTGCGGCCAGGCGCTGCGCCGGCGTGGTGGTATCGACCGGCTTGACCACCGGCGGTGCACTGCTCACGCAAGCGGCCAGGGCCAGGCTGAGGCCGGTCAGGGCCAGGGGCTGCAGCAGGGATCGCATGTTCATCGGCATCATCGGCTCGGGGGAGGAGTGGCGGCGGCGGGTGTCGCAGCAGGTTCGGCAGGCGCTTCCGGCTTGCGGTCCAGGCCGAACCAGCTGCGCCAGCCGCCACCCTCGCCTTCGGCCTCGCCCTGCCCGTCCGGCGACACCGCCGGTGCACAGGGCGCATAGGCCGGCGCATAGCCGACCACGAACGGGAAGCGGCGCGCTCCCGGGCAGCCCTCATCAGTCGTGTTGAGGCCGGTGGCGGCCACCGACTGCCAGTCCAGGCCCTTGTTGCTGACCCGCAGCGGCGCACTGGGAAGACGCTGGAAGATGCCCGACCAGACCCGCATCGCGCCGGTGGCACCGTACAGGCCAGCCTGCTCGTTCTGGTCGTTGCCGATCCAGATCACCGCCAGGTGATCCCCGGTGTAACCGGCATACCAGCTGTCACGACCATCGTTGGTGGTACCGGTCTTGCCGGCCGGCTGCAGGCGGCTGAGGCCATCGGCGTTGAGCCGCTGCGCGGTGCCGCTGGCAACCACCTGCTGCAGGCCGACACTGATCAGGTTGGCGGCAATCGAATCGCCTTCCTGGGCCGGTGCCGGGGTCTTGTCGTAACGCTTGAGCAGCTTGCCCTGCGGATCGAGTACGCCACGCACCGCATGCAATGGCTGGATTTCGCCACCGGACGCGAGGAACTGGTACAGCTGTGCCATCGCGTATGGGCTCTGGTCGGTCGAACCGAGGATCACCGCCGGATTCGCTTCGGCCTTGATGCCGGCCAGCACGTGGATCAGCTGGGTCACACGCTCGGGGCCGACCTGCATGCCCACGCGCACCGTGGCCTGGTTGTAGGAATGCGCCAGCGCGTCGATCAGGCGCACGGTGCCGTGGCTGCGGTTGTCCGCGTTGCCCGGGCTCCAGTTGCGGCCACGGCCGAGCTGCACCGTCACCGGCGAATCGTCGACCCAGCTGGCCAGCGAGTAGCGGTCCGGCTGCGCCAGCGCCAGCAGGTACACGAACGGCTTCAACAGCGAGCCGACAGGACGCTGTGCTTCGATCGCTCGATTGAACCCCACCTCGGACACCTCACGGCTGCCGATCACCGCCAGCACGTCACCGTTGTGCACGTCGGTCAGCACCATGCCGGCCTGCAGTTCGGGACGGCGCTTGCTTTCCAGCGATTTGATGGTGCGGGTCACCGCGCCTTCGGCATAGGCCTGCGCAGACGGCGACATGCCGGTCATCACGCTCAGGCCGGCGCCCTGCAGCGCCGATTCCGGATAGTCATGGCCGAGCTGGCGGCGAACCAGGTCCACATAGGCCGGGAAGCGGTTGGCCGCCACCAGGCCCGGCGTCTTGGGCACGCCCAGCGGCGCCTTCAGCGCACGCTGGTACTCGGCATCGTCGATCAGCGTCGCCTCATGCAGCTTGCCCAGCACGAAATTACGGCGATCCAGCGCGCGTTCCGGGTTGCGCCGCGGATCGTAGTAGGACGGGCCCTTGACCAGGCCGATCAGCAGCGCGATCTGCTCGGTTTCCAGCGATTGCAGGTCACGGCCGAACCAGAACTCGGCGCCGGAAGACATGCCGTGGATGGCCTGGCTGCCGCGCTGCCCCAGGTACACCTGGTTGAGATAGGCCTCGAAGATGGTGCGCTTGTCGTAGCGCGCCTCCATGATCAGCGCGTACAGCACTTCGTTGAATTTGCGGGTGACCGTCTGTTCCTTGCCGATCCCGAGCAGGCCGCTGCGGGCCAGCTGCTGGGTCAGCGTGGACGCCCCCTGGCGACTCTGGCCACCGGAACGGACCGTCACCCACACCGCGCGCGCGATGCCGGACAGATCGATGCCGTGGTGACGGTTGAAGTCCTTGTCCTCCACCGCCTGCAGGCCGGTCACCAGCAGGTCCGGCGCCTCGTCCATGCGGATCAGGCGGCGTTCTTCCTGCTTCTGCCCGTACAGGGTGGCAATACGCGCCGGGTCCAGGCGCGCAGCCTTCAGCGCCTTGCGGTTGTCGGCATCACGCAGCGACGCGACCGCACCGTCTGCCAGCGACAGTTCCAGCCGACGCGGTGCGACGCGGCCATCCACATCGTTGTAGCCACGGCTGGAAATGACAAAGCGCCCGCCGTTCACCGCATAGGTCGCCGGCTCCTTGCCCTGCCCGTCATCGCGGTAGGCGGATGCGGCGAGTTCGGTCTTCAGGGTCGCCGCGTCCATCGCCTTGCCGGGTGTGAGCACCAGCGGCCGCGCATATACCCGGGTCGGGATCTGCCAGCGCAGTTCACCGAAGCGCTGGGTCACCTGTTGGTTCAGGTACAGCGTATAAGGGATCAGGAAGCCCAATCCCAACGCGACCGCAGCCATGCTCCAGGTGATCAGGCGACGCCGCCACAGCGGGCTGTCGTCCTGCTGGTCGTCGTCGAAATCGTCGATGTCGTCGGAATCGTAGCGTCGGGGCACGGGCATGCAGGCAGGTAGGGTCTGGCGAGTCTAACGCAGGCGCCGCGGTGGCTGGCAGGCGATGGCCCGCGGTTTCACTGCAGTTCAAGCAGCGCGCGGCGCCCGCCACCCGGCCCACGCACCCGCAAGCGCTGCCCAGCCCCCTTTCCAGCCGCCCCCCGCCAGGCAGACGTTGGCCAGGCGTGCGATCAACCGCGGCGCATCATGGGCGATCCAGCCTGCCGGCACATCCACGCGGCGATACAGTTGCAGGCGCGACCAGGCCATGCGCCAGGCGAGCGCGTGAAGTCCCTGGAAGCGCTCCGGCGCCACCACCACGCCGCGCTGCCCCAGCAGATCGGCCAGGGCCAGCAGGCGGCCGGCCGTGCGCTGGCGCGCCTGTGAATCGAACAGATCGAGATGGCGCAGGCGTTGCAGGAAACCGCGGCGACTGGCACCGATCTGGTTGTTGCCATGCTGCCGGTAGTCGATGGTCGGTTCGGCCAGCATGTCCAATCCTCCACGCAGCGATGCGTGGACCGCCAGCCATTCGTCGTGGCTCCAGCCCGGCGGGACCGGCAGCGATCCGGCCAGCAGCCCGCGGCGCAGCGCACAGGTGGCACCGGTGATGAAGTTGCGCAGCAGGATCGCGTCGATCGCAAGGCCCGAGCGTTCCAGCTCGACCTCGGCCGGATGGACCACCAGTACCTCCAGCAACCGCTGGCCAAGCGGCGCGCCCTGCGCGTCCACCAGCCATGCATCGCTGTGCAGCAGCAACAGGGCCGGGTCTGCCTGGAAGCGTTGAACATAGCGGCGGACACGCCCCGGATGCCAGACATCATCCTGGTCGCACAGGAACAGGATGTCGGCCTGGCAACGCATCAGTGCATCGGCGAAATTGCGCACATAGCCGAGATTGCGCGCGTGCTGGACGATCTCGACACGGATGCCCAGCGCCTGTGCACGCGGCACGAAGGCCTGCAACAGCTGCAGCGTCTGGTCGCTGGAACCGTCATCGCCGATCATGACTTCGTTCACCGGAAGATCCTGGTCGAGGATGCTGTCCAGCTGCGCCTGCAGGTAGCGCGCACCGTTGTAGGTGCACAGCGCGACGCCAATGCGCTCGGCAGGGGCCGATCGGGATGGCGCGTCAGGCATCGAACGTACTCGCGGAAACAAGGGCCGGGGGATGGTAGCAGAGCCCCTCCCAAGAGGATGGATACGATGGCTGGCTAGCCGTTGCCGGGATACGCAGCGATCCGCTGCACGGCCTGGGCCGCGCTCATCGGTCGCCACGTGTCCGCGTCGGGCTGGAACGGCCGCGGATGTACGTCCAGCAGCGCCTGCAGTGGGCCATTGTCCGCAATCAGATCCTGCTGCAGGCGTGACACCGGACCACGCGCCCGCGGCAGCACCGCGGCCAGGCCCCGCAGTGCCGCGCCCGGCAACGGCAGCGCCAATGTCGGCTGTGCCAGGCTGGCGTGCACGCGGCGGAACATCGCGTGATAGGGCAGGCGCTCGCCACCGCCGATTTCCAGCACCCGTGCCGACGCTGCACCGGTGGCAATGCAGGCCACCACGGCGCGGGCGATATCGTCGGCATGCACCGGTTGGCGCAGGCCTCCCACCAGCGGAATCGGAAACAGGCGCAGACGCAGCGCACGCTGCACGATCGGGGTGATGCTGCGGTCGATGCCGGCCCCATAGATCAGGGTCGGCCGCAGGATCGTCCAGCCCATGCCAAGACGCTCGGCCTGCGCGATCAGGCCCGCTTCGCCCCGCTGCAGCATCGCCACGACGTCCTGCTCGTCGGCCTGCTCGGAATTCTGCTTGCTCAGCACGCTCATCGAACTGGTGGCGATGACCTGCCGCGCGGGGGCCGCCGTCTGCCGCGACAACCACTGCGCCAATGCTTCAAGGGGGCCGAAGCTGGCAATCGCCTGCCAGTCCGGAGACGGCACGCTGTCCAGCGCAGCTGCCAGGTCCCCGCACAGCCACTGCACGCCGTCCTGTGCCGGTTGCGGTTGCCGGCTCACCGCATGTACCCGCCCATGCGCCTGCACCAGGCGCGGCAGCAGGAACCGGCCGATCTGGCTGGTGGCTCCGGAAACAAGGACGGTCATCGGCACTCCGTGGGGATGTTGCGAGGGGTGGCTACTATAGCGGTCCCTCCGGCAGCGGCGGGCTCAGGGCAACGACACCCCGATGTCGCGCAGGCGCTGCCGCAACTGCTGGTACTCGCTGCTGGAAGGGCCGACGCCAAGCTCGCCCGCCTGCTGGAGCGCACGTTCGGCAAAGGCGACATCTCCGTTGCCCAATCGTTCGCTGCCAATCGCAATCCAACGCTGCGCGAGGCGCTGGCGGGCCGCAGGCAGGCCGCCAGCGGTGGGAGACAACGTCTGCCAGGCCTGCAGGCAGGCACCTGCAGCCTGCACCCGGTTCTGCCGGAGGTTGTCGTCGAAACAACGGCGACTGGCAGGCAGCAGGCGCGCGGCCGCGGCCTTCACCCGTGAATCGCGCGGTGCCAGCGCCTGTGCTTCGCGAAGGGCATCGAATGCGCTGTGCCCCGGCGGGCTGATCCATTGGCCTGCGCGCTCGGCGCGTTCGATCCGGCGCAGGTGATCGCGCAGCTCGTGTTCACGCTGCGCGTTGCTCACTGCGGGCTGCTGCAGTGCCTCCCGGGCCTGCCGTGCACGCTGCAGGCGCTGCACCAGTTGCTGTCGTGCCGCCTGCGAAGCGCCCAGTGCCTCGGCCAGCACGGCATCACGCTGCGCCGCCTCGAACTGGAAATCGTCGGCCTGGATCTGGCTTCGCGCCAGCACCGCCTGCAGCACCTGCTCGCGGCCCCGCTGGGCAGTGGGATCGTCCGGCGCCACCGCCAGCACGGCGAGGAACCCCTTTGCGGCACGTTCCAGCTGCTGTCGCTGAAGTGCGCGCTGTGCCTGCCGCAAGCGCTCGTCGACCGCCCGTGCCAGGGCCTCCTGGCTGGCGGGAAGATCGGCGTGGCCTGCATCGAACAGGCGCGCGCGCTGCAACGTCGCAGCGGCTTCGGCCAGTTCCCCGCGTCCGGCCAGGGCGCGCGCGTGCTGCAGCAGATCGCTCAGTGCATCCTCGCGCCCCTCCAGAGCGGGCAGGTTGTCCGGCTGCAGTGCCAGGATGCGCTGGAACAGCGGCAGCGCACTGCTGTCGCCATCGTCCAGCCGGCCGGCCGCGAACGCATTGCGGGCCTGGGCCAGCAATGCGCCGATACCGGCGCCGGCGCTACGCCGCGCCTGCAGTTGGCGGGCCACGGCGTCGGCGTCGCCCTGCGGCACCTGCAGCTCGCGAGCCAGCGCCAGTGACTGCGCGCTGCCCTCCAGATCGTCGCCCTGCAGCTTGTCGCGGGCCTGCTGCAATGCTGCCGCGGCGGTTCGTGCAAGGCCCTGGCGCGCCTGCGGCCGATCGCCATCCAGTGCCAGCACCGCCTGGTAGCGCTCCCGCGCACCACTGCCGTCGGCCGCACTCAGCCGGCCGGCGGCGAGCGCACGATCGCCTTCGACCAGCAGCTGTTCGATCTGCGGCTCGTCCCAGAACCAGTCGGCCAGCGGCTTGCGCAGCAGCACCAGCAGCACGAACACCGCCAGCGCCGCGACCAGCGCCCATCGCCAGACCCGCCGCGCATGACGTGCCTGCAGCCACCACCAGCGGCCTTCGCGGCGGACGCGATCCAGCGCAGGGTGTTCAGCGCCATGCGGGCGATACGGGGGCTCGCGTTCCATGCGTGCAGGGTAGCCGGGGCGGCGTGAAGCTCAGCCGAGGCGACGCGCCTCGCTCACGCCCGGCAGCGCGTCCAGCTTGCCCAGCAGGTTCGACAACTGGTCGTAGTCGCTGACCTTCAGCCTCAGGCGCAGATGGGCACGGCCACTGTTGCGCACGTTGTCACTGTGGATGTCGAGCACGTAGGCGTCTTCCTGGGCGATCAGGTTGGTGATGTCCTTCAGCAGCCAGCGGCGGTCGACCGCATTGACCACCACGTCCACCTCGTAGCCGCCCCCGGCCTGGCCCCATTCCACCGGCAGGATGCGCTGCGGGCTGGTGGCCGCCAGCCGGGCCAGCGCGGCACAGTCTGCCCGGTGCACGGTGACACCACGGCTACGGGTGAGGTAGCCGACGATCGGTTCGCCGGCCACCGGCTGGCAGCAGCGCGCCAGCTGCACCAGCAGATTGCCCACGCCCTGCACCGTGAACTTGGACTTGCCCAGGTTCTCGCGGCGGGCGGTCGGGCGCGGAAGCGCCGGCGCAGGGGCCGGCTGGCTGGCCGCGCGCTCTGCCTCCAGCAGCGTACGGCTGACCTGGTTCGGGCCGGTGTCGCCCAGCGCCACCTGGATGTAGAGGTCGTCAACGCTGTCGGCATGGAACTTCTTCGCCGCCACCGCCAGATCCGAATGCTGCAGCCCCAGGCGCTTCAGCTCGCGCTCGAGCAGTTCGCGCCCGGCCTGCACGTTGCGCGCGCGGTCCAGCTTGTGGAACCAGCTACGCACCTTTTCGCGCGAGCGGTTGCTGGCCAGGAAGCCCAGCGCGGGCATCAGCCAGTCGCGGCGGGGGTCGGCCTCCTTGCCGGTGAGGATCTCGACACGGTCGCCGCTGCGCAGGCGATAGGTCAGCGGCACGATGCGGCCATTGACCTTGGCGCCACGGCAGCGGTGGCCCACCATCGTATGTACCTGGTAGGCGAAATCGAGCGGCGTGGCCCCCTGGGGCAGGTCCAGCACCTCGTCCTTCGGGCTGAGCGCATAGACCCGGTCCTCGGTCAGCTCGGCGTCGAGTGCCCCGGCCAGTTCATTGCCCTGCCCGTCCTGCGCCTGCTCCAGCAGCTGGCGCATCCAGGTGATCTTGCGATCGAACGACTTTTCCGCGCCCTTGCCGCCTTCCTTGTACTTCCAGTGCGCGGCCACGCCCAGCTCGGCCTGGGAATGCATCTCGTGGGTGCGGATCTGCACTTCGATCGTGCGCCCTTCCGGGCCGACCACGGCGGTGTGCAGCGAACGGTAGTCGTTGGCCTTCGGGCGTGCGATG
This sequence comes from Stenotrophomonas sp. YJH_SMC_4, assembly GCF_059371575.1. NCBI lineage: Bacteria > Pseudomonadati > Pseudomonadota > Gammaproteobacteria > Lysobacterales > Lysobacteraceae > Stenotrophomonas > Stenotrophomonas sp. YJH_SMC_4. The sequence goes on along the minus strand of NZ_JCAFUR010000010.1, from coordinate 57,539 downwards.
TAATCGTCGAACTCGCTCGGCACCGGGGCCCACAGCGCATGCACCACACCCAGCGCGGCGTAGCAGGCGGCGACGTCGTCGACCATCACCCGCACCGCGCGGATGTCGTACAGCTGGTCGAACGCCAGCCGCTTCTTCTGCATCTTCCGCCAGATGCTGTAGATGTGCTTGGGGCGGCCGCTCACTTCGGCATGGATGCCCTGTGCGGCCAGCTCGCGCGACAGCTGCTTCTTCACGTTCTGCACGTAGCGCTCGCGCGCCACGCGGGTTTCGTCCACCTCGCGCGCGATGCGGCGGTAGGTTTCCGGCTCCAGGTGGCGGAACGCCAGGTCCTCCAGCTCCCACTTCAGCTGCCAGATGCCCAACCGGTTGGCCAGCGGCGCATGGATGTCGCGGGTCAGCTGCGCCAGCGCCCGGCGCTGCTCGTCGTCCAGCTTGTCGGCAGCGCGCATTCTCGCCAGCTGCCGGGCCAGCAGGATCGGCACCACGCGCAGGTCGCGGATGATCGCCAGCAGCAGGCGGCGCAGGCCCTCGCTGTTGCGCCCGGCCTCGCGGCCAGCATGCAGCGCCCAGACCGGATCGGCGGCGTCCTGGCCGTCGAGCAGGCCGATCACCGCCGCCTTGTGGTTGCCCAGCGGCAGCTGGTCCAGGCTGGCGCGCAGGCCGGGCAGGTCGAACAACAGCGCGGCAACCACCGCGCCTTCGTCGGCCGAGAGCATCGACAGTGCATCGAGGGTATCGCCCAGCACCGACCAGCTGGCGCGCATCTGGTGGTCGCACTCCGGTGCTTCCCAGTGTTCGCGCAGGGCTTGGCGCAGCGGAGCGGGCAGCACCGCGGCGGAGGGACGGTTCAACAAGGCATCCAGGCCGGGGACAGAAGCGCGGTTCACAGCATCGAGCAGGCAAGACAGAGGTTCCTACACTAGCGCCGGCGCCGTTCAGGGACAATCACCGCAGCCACCATCACCCGGCATGAAGACATGCCGCTACACTCGCCGGCAAACCCAGGAGAGTTCCGCCATGCCCTCGATCGCCCCACGTTTCCGTCCACGGCTGCTGGCCTGCGCCGCACTGCTGCTGTCCCTGTCGGCGCCTGCGCTGGCCCAGCGCGTGGTGGACGGTGACCTGCAGCAGCAGATGTCGCCGACCGAATTCAAGGCGGCCGGCCTGGACAAGCTGAGCGCGCAGGAACTGGCCACGCTCAACCGCTGGCTGCAGGGCAAGGTTGAAGCGGCGACGACCCAGGCTGTGGCAGCGGTACGCGAAGAAGCCCGCGAACAGGGCCGCCAGGAAGTGATCGTGAAGAACCGCGGGTTCTTCGATTTCGGCAGCAGCGAGCCGATCACCGGCGTGCTGCAGGGCGAGTTCCGTGGCTTCGGCAAGGGCCGCGTCTACGTGCTGGACAACGGCCAGGAATGGGAGCAGACCGACAGCACCAGCGTGGTCGGCGTGCGCAAGCAATCGCCCAAGGTCAGCATCAAGCCCGGCGTGATGGGCGTGTGGTACATGAAGGTGGAAGGCGTGAACAGCCAGCCCAAGGTGCGCCGCTCCAAGTAGTGGATCCACGCCACGCGTGGATGACATCCCACCGTACCCCGCCGGTCATCGTCCGGCGGGGTCGGTCGGGGGTTACGAGGCCTGGCGCAGTGCCGTCACCCGCTGCGCCAGCTTCTTCGCCGAAATGCCGGTACGTGCCCCCAGCTCCTGCGCGAACAGCGACACCCGCAGCTCTTCCAGGTCCCAGCGCAGTGCCTGCCATTGCGGGCGATCGCGCAGGCCCTGCTGCTCTGCCGTTTCCAGCGCTTCCAGGAACGGATGCAGTTCCAGCATGCGTGCCTGGTCACGTGGCGGATCACGCTTGGCGCGTTCGGTGCGCAGGATCATCGCCTTCAGGTAACGCGGATACTGCGCCAGCGCGTCGGCCGGCGTATCGCGCAGGAAACCGGGGTGGATCAGCCCGGACAGCTGCGCTTCCATGTCGTCCAGGTTGCCGCGCGCCCAACCCATCAACGGTGCTTCCAGCATCGGCTTCAGTTCCGCCACCAGCGCCAGGATGGTTTCGGCCAGTTTCAGCCGCGACATGGCCTCGCCGAACAGGGCCTTGGCCGCATGCTCACGGCGCTGTTCGAAGGCCGCCGCATCGCGGATGTCTTCCAGGCCCTCCGCCAACACCGCGTTCATTGCCGCATCCACCAGGTCACCACGCAGGCGCTCCTGCGACTCGATCGCCGCATACAACAGGCCGGTCTTGGCGCCCACCGGCAGCTGCTTGCGCGCCTGCTTGACCTTCTCGGCCAGGGCGATCTCCAGCAGCCGGCGCACGCCCAGCGGGTGAGCCTCCTGTGCCTGCTGCCGATCGGCGAAGATGCGCAGCGCCACGCTGTCACCCTCGTCCAGCAACGCCGGATAGGCCGGAACGCCGGCTTCACCGGGTACCTGCAGCGGTATCGGCATGGCCGGGAACGTGCGCAGGCCATCGGCCGCCATCTCGCGGCCAGCGCGTGCAGCGAAGGCATCGCCGGCACGACCGCCGAATTTCGCGCGCAGTGCGTCCAGATCACGCGAAGTGGCCAGCACCTTGCCCTGCTCGTCGCGCAGCCGCAGGTTCATGTGCAGATGCGGCTCGATCGAACCGGGCTCGAAATCGAGCGCGGTCACGGTGGCACCGGTTGCACGTGACAGGAAACGCGCCAGTTCGCCGGTGATGGCATCGGCGCTGGGCTGCGGAAACGCCTCGTAGAACGCGCGGCCGAAGTCCGGCGCCGGCACGTAATTGCGGCGCATTGCCTTGGGCAGGCTGCGGATCAGTGCCGAGGCCTTGTCGGCGACGAAGCCCGGCGCCAGCCAGCCCAGCTGCACCGGGTCCAATGCATTGAGCAGGTGCAGCGGCACGTCCAGGGTCACGCCGTCATCGTCGGCACCCGGCTCGAAGCGGTAGTGCAGCGGCAACCGCGCCTGGCCCAGCGCCAGGTATTTCGGGTAGCGCTCCTGCTCACTGCCCTCTCCGGGCAGCAAGTCTGCGAGCGACCAGTGCAGCGCCTTGCGCTGTTCCGGTGCCAGTCCCTTCCACCAGGTATCCATCCCCGCCGCCGAATGGATCTGCGGCGGTACCCGGTCCAGGTACCAGCGCGCCTGCCAGTCCTCGTCGGCAACAATGCCGGCGCGGCGCAGCTTGGCTTCCTCCTCGCGGGCGACCTCCAGCACTTTCTGGTTGTCGGCCACGAAACTGGCGCGGGTGTTGATCTCGCCGGTCACCAATGCCTGGCGCACGAAGATGTCATGTGCCTCGCCCGGCGAGATGCGGCCGTAATGCACCGGCTTCTTCGGCGCCAGCACCAGGCCGAACAGGCTGATCTGCTCGGACGCCAGCACCTGCCCCTGTGCGCGCGACCAGTGCGGATCGAAGTGCTTGCGCAGCAGCAGGTGCGGCAGCTCGGCAATCACCCAGTCCGGTTCGATCGCGGCCAGGGTCATGCCCCACACCTTCTGCGTATCCAGCAGGTTGGCCACCAGCAGCCACGGCGGCGGCCGCTTGGACAGCGCCGAACCCGGGAACGGCAGGAAGCGACGCTGGCGCGGCGCCTGGAAATCGCCCTTTTCGGTGCGGTGGCCGATCTGCGTCGGCAGGCCCGCCACCAGCGCGCGGTGCAGGGTCTGGTAGGCGGCGGCGCGCATGCGTTCGCTGAAGCCGCCGCCGGCGGGCGCCTGTTCCTTCTGCGCGCGCACGGCCACCGGCGCCGGTGCGGTCTCCGCCTTGCCTTCGCGGGCCAAGCGCGCGGCGCGGTGCAGCTGGCCCCGGGTGGCTTTCACCGCCGCCGCGTCATCACGCGCCGGCGCCGGCGCACTGCTGCCGGCCAGCAACGGCGCCATCGACGCCTCGCTGGCCTCTTCCTTCCAGCCCAGTTCCTCGCACAGCAGCCGCAGCTGGCGATGCAGCTCGCGCCACTCGCGCATGCGCAGGAAGCCGAGGAAATGACGTCCGCACCAGTCGCGCAGCTTGGACTGCGTCAGGTCTTCATGGGCCTGCCGGTAGGCATCCCACAGGCGCAGCACGCCGACGAACTCGGAGCGGCCATCGGCAAACTGCGCGTGCGCGCTGTCGGCCGCACCACGCGCTTCGGGTGGGCGTTCGCGCGGGTCCTGGATGCCCAGGAACGAGGCGATCACCAGCATCGGCCGCAGGCAGCCGGCAGCCTGCGCGGCGACCAGCATGCGTGCCAGCTTCACGTCCACCGGCAGGCGTGCCATCTGCTTGCCGATGGTGGTCATGCGCCGCTCGGCGTCGATCGCGCCCAGTTCGGTCAGCTGCTGCCAGCCATCGGCTACCGCGCGCTCGTCCGGCGCTTCCAGGAACGGGAAATCCTCGATGCGGCCCAGGCCCAGCTGCAGCATGCGCAGGATCACCCCGGCCAGGCTGGAGCGGCGGATTTCCGGATCGGTGAATTCGGGCCGCGCCTGGAAATCGGCTTCGGCGTACAGGCGGTAGCAGATACCTTCGGCGATACGGCCGCAGCGGCCCTTGCGCTGGTTGGCGCTGGCCTGCGAGATCGGCTCGATGTGCAAGCGGTCCAGCTTGTTGCGCGGACTGTAGCGCTTGACGCGGGCGAAGCCCGGATCGACCACGTAACGGATGCGCGGCACCGTCAGCGAGGTTTCCGCCACGTTGGTGGCCAGCACGATGCGCCGGTTCGGCCCGGGGTTGAACACCCGGTCCTGGTCCTGGTTGGACAGGCGCGCGTACAGCGGCAGCACCTCGGTATTACGGTACTTGCGCCGTTCCAGCGACTGGTGCGCATCGCGGATCTCGCGCTCGCCCGGCAGGAAGATCAGCACGTCGCCGCGCGCATCCAGGCGGGTGATCTCGTCGATGGCCGACACGATGGCGTCGTTGACGGTGCGTTCGCCCTGGTCTTCGCCCTCGCCTTCCAGCGCGCGGTAGCGCACTTCCACCGGATAGGTCCGGCCTTCGACGCTGATCACCGGCGCATTGTCGAAATGCTGGGCGAAGCGCTCGGTGTCGATGGTGGCCGAAGTGACGATCAGCTTCAGGTCCGGGCGCTTGCGCAGCAGCTGCTTCAGGTAGCCCAGCAGGAAATCGATGTTGAGGCTGCGTTCGTGCGCCTCGTCGACGATGATCGTGTCGTAGTTCGACAGCCAGCGGTCACTGGCGATCTCCGCCAGCAGGATGCCGTCGGTCATGAACTTGATGCGGCTGTCTTCGCTGACCTTGTCATTGAAGCGCACCTGGTAGCCGACCAGCTGGCCCAGTTCACTCTGCAGTTCCTGTGCCACGCGGCTGGCCACCGCACGTGCGGCAATCCGTCGCGGCTGGGTGCAGCCGATCATGCCGGCCTGGCCACGGCCGGCGGCCAAGCACAGTTTCGGCAGCTGGGTGGTCTTGCCCGAGCCGGTTTCACCGGCGATCACCACCACCTGATGTTCGCGGATCAGCCCGATGATGGCGTCGGCTTCACGCGCAATCGGCAGCTGCGGGTCCAGAGTAATGGACGGCTGCTGTTGCGCCCGCACCTGCCGGCGCTGCACCGACGCCTGCAAGGCCTGCTCGAAGGTGGCGGCCAGTGCCGCATCCTGTGGCTTGGCCTGGCAACGCGAGAGCATCCCCAGCAAACGGCCCCGGTCGCGGCTCATGGCGCCGTCGATGGCGGCACGCTGTTGGCGCAGGCGGGGCGATGGATTTTTATCGATAGAGTTCATCAATCGGTTCGTTCAAAACTTTGAAAGCGACCAGTCATCACGACCGGTTTATTGTGAAGGCCAACGATTCCACAAGGAGGAACCCCATGGCGAAGACCAAGAGCACGACCAAGGCCAAGACCGGCAAGCAGAAGCTTGCTGCGGCGGCACCGTCGGCACCGAACATCGATATCGGGATCACCCAGGGCGACCGCAAGAAGATCGCCGACGGTCTGTCGCGCTTCCAGGCCGATGCGTTCACGCTCTACCTGAAGACGCACAACTTCCATTGGAACGTGACCGGGTCGATGTTCAACTCGCTGCACACCATGTTCGAGACGCAGTACACCGAGCAGTGGGCGGCACTGGACGACGTGGCCGAGCGCATCCGCGCGCTGGGCTTCAATGCCCCGGGCTCCTACCGGGAATTCGCTGCGCTGACCTCGATCGCCGAGGAACCGGGCCTGACCGACAGTGCGGACTGGCGTGAAATGGTACGCCAGTTGGTGGTCGCCAACGAAGCGGTCTGCCGTACGGCACGTGAAGTGCTGGAGGTGGCGGCCAAGGGGGACGACGCCCCGACCGAGGATCTGATGACCCAGCGGCTGCAGACACACGAGAAGTACGCCTGGATGCTGCGTTCCCTGCTCCAGTAAGAGTTGGGGGGCTCGGCAGGGCTGCGCCCTGCACCCGCCGAGGCCTTAAATCAAAGGCCAGAGCCAGAGCAGAAGCTGGTTTCCTGAGGGTTGGCGGGGTGGATCCGGTGGCAGGGGACGCCGTAAACCCGTCCTTGGGGGCTTGGCCGCGGCATCCATGCCGCGGACACCCCTGCCACCGGCCCCACCCCGCCTTCGACAGTTTTCCGCGATCTGCCAGCAAAGCCATTGGGGTCGGATCCGTTTTCCGCAGGAAAACGGATCCGACCCCATTTTGTTTGTCGATATCTGACAGATTTCATCCACGCATGGCGTGGATGGATCCACCGTCACCGGGAAACTGTCGGGGGTGGGGCTGTGTGGGCTTGCAGGACCGTTGGCGCCATGGATGGCGCCATCGAGCCCCCACGGACCGGTTTACGGCGTGTCCTGCAAGCCCACACCGCCCCGCCCAGCCAGAAGACACCCCAGAGCCGGCTGTTGCCTTTGACGTTGCTCTGGCTTGTAGCAGGTGCAGGGCGCAGCCCTCCCGACTCCCCCGCCGGGGTAAACTAGCCGGATGGCTTCCCGTCCCGCGCACGACCTGCTCCAACGCGTCTTTGGTTACGACGATTTCCGTGGTCCGCAGCAGGACATCGTGGAGCATGTGGCTGCCGGTCATGATGCCCTGGTACTGATGCCCACCGGCGGTGGCAAGTCGCTGTGCTACCAGGTCCCGGCCCTGCTGCGTGACGGATGTGGCATCGTCATCTCGCCGCTGATCGCGCTGATGCAGGACCAGGTCGAAGCCCTGCGCCAGCTCGGCGTGCGTGCCGAGTACCTGAATTCAACCCTGGATGCCGAGACCGCCGGCCGCGTCGAGCGCGAACTGCTCGCGGGTGAGCTGGACATGCTCTATGTCGCTCCCGAGCGGCTGCTGACCGGCCGCTTCCTGTCGCTGTTGTCGCGCAGCCAGATCGCCCTGTTCGCCATCGACGAAGCCCACTGCGTGTCGCAGTGGGGCCACGACTTCCGCCCGGAATACCGCCAGCTGACCGTACTGCACGAGCGCTGGCCGCAGATTCCGCGGATCGCGCTCACCGCCACCGCCGACCCGCCGACCCAGCGCGAGATCGCCGAGCGCCTGGATCTGCAGGAAGCACGCCACTTCGTCAGCTCCTTCGACCGCCCCAACATCCGCTACACCGTGGTGCAGAAGGACAACGCGCGCAAGCAGCTGACCGATTTCCTGCGCGGCCACCGTGGCGAGGCCGGCATCGTCTACTGCATGTCGCGGCGCAAGGTCGAGGAGACCGCTGAATTCCTCTGCGGCCAGGGCTTCAACGCCCTGCCCTACCACGCCGGCCTGCCGCCGGAAGTGCGCGCGAACAACCAGCGCCGCTTCCTGCGCGAGGACGGCATCGTCATGTGCGCCACCATCGCCTTCGGCATGGGCATCGACAAGCCGGACGTGCGCTTTGTCGCGCATACCGACCTGCCCAAGTCGATGGAAGGCTACTACCAGGAAACCGGCCGCGCTGGTCGTGATGGCGAAGCTGCCGAGGCCTGGCTGTGCTACGGCCTGGGCGACGTAGTACTGCTCAAGCAGATGATCGAACAATCCGAGGCCGGCGAAGAACGCAAGCAGCTGGAGCGGGGCAAGCTCGATCACCTGCTGGGCTACTGCGAATCCATGCAGTGCCGCCGCCAGGTGCTGCTGGCCGGTTTCGGCGAGACCTATCCCCAGCCGTGCGGCAACTGCGACAACTGCCTGACGCCACCGGCCTCGTGGGACGCGACCATTCCGGCGCAGAAGGCACTGAGCTGTGTCTACCGCACTGGCCAGCGCTTCGGCGTCGGCCACCTGATCGACGTCCTGCGTGGCAGCGAGAACGAGAAGGTGAAGCAGCAGGGCCACGACAAGCTCAGCACCTACGCCATCGGCCGCGATCTGGATGCGCGCAGCTGGCGCAGTGTGTTCCGCCAGCTGGTCGCCGCCAGCCTGCTGGAAGTGGACAGCGAGGGCCACGGTGGCCTGCGCCTGACCGATGCCAGCCGTGACGTGCTGACCGGCCGCCGCCAGATCAGCATGCGCCGCGACCCGGCCAGCAGCACCAGCGGACGCGAGCGCAGTGCGCAGCGCACCGGGTTGTCGGTACTGCCGCAGGACCTGGCACTGTTCAACGCCCTGCGCGGCCTGCGTGCCGAACTGGCGCGCGAACAGAACGTGCCTGCCTTCGTGATCTTCCACGACAGCACCCTGCGCAACATCGCCGAGCAGCGCCCGACCAGCCTGGATGAACTGGCCCGGGTCGGCGGCATCGGCGGCACCAAGCTGAGCCGCTACGGCCCGCGCCTGGTCGAGATCGTGCGCGAAGAAGGGTAACGCCCGGCTCCCTGTAGCACCGAGCCCACGCTCGGCTGCCGTGGCCGCAGAGGCAGCCGAGCGCGGGTTCGGCTCTACATTGGTGCAGGTCCAACCTTGAACCGGCCATTCAGCCGGAAGTGCATCCACGGCCGCTTGCGGCTAGATTAGCGCCATGTCCCTCGCCTCGACCCTGCTTCGTGTCGTGCTCATGCTCAGCCTGCTGCTCAACGGGCTGAACGCGGCCATGGCCAGCGGTCACGAGGAAATGGGCCGGATGGCCCACGCGGCAGCCGCCCTTGAAGGCGGTGATGCCGACTGCCACCACCACGCCGCCATGCACGCCGATCAGGCCCCGCAGGCCAAGGCCCCCGCCCACGACGCCAACTGCCAGATCAAGGACTGCGTGCGCAGCTGCGCCCAGCACCCGCTGCTGGTGGTGCAGGCGTTGCCGTTCATGGCCGGCCCGGCGTTGTCGCTGGCACCACAGCCGATGCCGGCCACCGGCCGCCCGTCGCCGCCGCTGCCGCCGATCTCACGCCCTCCCATCGGCTGATTCCACACGCACTGTGCGCCCTGCGCACCGGAGCCGGCGGCCTGCCGGCGTCTTTCCGTGTCTGGAGTCTCCACCATGAATACCCGCAATCCCCCCGGTCCGGGCGCTGTGCCCATGCCGTCGCGCCGCCTGTTCGTGCAGGGCCTGGCCGCCGGTGGCGTGGTCGCCGGCATCGCCGCTGTCGGCGTGCCGCAGCGCGCGCTCGCCGCCGCCACTGCCGCCCCACGGCTGGCCGGTGCCCCCGCCGTGCTCAGCGATACCCGCATCGAACTGGCCATCGGCGAATCGCTGGCCAATTTCACCGGCCGCACCCGCCCGGCGATCACCGTCAACGGCTCGTTGCCGGCCCCGATCCTGCGCTGGCGCGAAGGCCAGACCGTGGACCTGTTCGTGCGCAACACGCTGGAACGCCACCCGACCTCCATCCACTGGCACGGCATCCTGCTGCCGGCCAACATGGACGGCGTGCCGGGCCTGAGCTTCAACGGCATCGGCCCCGGCGAGACCTACCACTACCACTTCCAGCTGAAGCAGTCGGGCACCTACTGGTACCACAGCCACTCGATGTTCCAGGAACAGGCCGGCCTGTACGGCGCGCTGATCATCGACCCGGCCGAACCGGCGCCGTACCACCACGACCGCGAGCACGTGATCATGCTGTCCGACTGGACCGACATGGATCCGGGCGCGCTGTTCCGGCGCATGAAGAAGCTGGCCGAGCACGACAACTACTACAAGCGCACCCTGCCCGACTTCCTGCGCGACGCGAAACGCGACGGTTGGTCCGCGGCGCTGTCCGACCGTGGCATGTGGGGCCGGATGCGGATGACGCCCACCGATATCTCCGATATCAACGCGCATACCTACACCTACCTGATGAACGGCACCGCCCCGGCCGGCAACTGGACCGGCCTGTTCCGCAGTGGCGAAAAGGTGCTGCTGCGCTTCATCAACGGCGGGTCGATGACCTACTTCGACGTGCGCATCCCCGGTTTGAAGATGACCGTGGTGGCCGCTGACGGCCAGTACATCCACCCGGTCAGCATCGACGAATTCCGCATCGCTCCCGCCGAAACCTACGACGTGCTGGTCGAACCCACCGGCCAGGATGCGTTCACCATTTTCTGCCAGGACATGGGTCGCACCGGCTACGCCGCCGGCACGCTGGCGGTACGCCACGGACTGCAGGCACCGATTCCCGCGCGCGACCCACGCCCGTTGCTGACGATGAGCGACATGGGGCACGACATGGGCAGTGGTGGTCATGGTGGCCACGACATGGCCGCGATGAAGGGCACGGAAGGTAGCTGCGGCGCCAGCATGGGCCACGGTGCGCACGGCGGCGGCGGCGGTACCGCCAGCAAGGTACCGAAGCATCCGGCCAGCGAGCGCAACAACCCGCTGATGGACATGCAGAGTTCGGCCACCGAGCCGAAGCTGGACGACCCTGGCATCGGCCTGCGCGACAACGGCCGCCAGGTGCTGACCTACGGCGCGATGCGCAGCCTGTTCGAAGACCCGGATGGCCGCGAGCCGAGCCGCGAGATCGAGCTGCACCTAACCGGCCACATGGAGAAATTCTCGTGGTCGTTCGATGGCGTCCCGTTCGCCAGCGCCGAGCCGCTGCGGCTGAACTACGGCGAGCGCATGCGCATCGTGCTGGTCAACGACACCATGATGCAGCACCCGATCCACCTGCACGGCGTGTGGAGCGATCTGGAAAACGCGCAAGGTGAGTTCCAGGTCCGCAAGCACACCATCGACATGCCGCCGGGCACCCGCCGCAGCTATCGCGTGCGCGCCGATGCACTCGGCCGCTGGGCCTACCACTGCCATCTGCTGTACCACATGGAAGCGGGCATGATGCGCGAAGTGAGGATCGAAGAATGAGCCGCTCACTGCTTTCCCCCAGCCTGCTGGCCCTGGGCCTCGCCGCCGCGTTGCCGGTGTTCGCGCAGTCGCACGCCGGCCATGACATGGGCGCGATGAACGTGCCTGCGAAGAGCGCGAAGACCCCGGCCGAACCGGTCGATCATTCAAAGATGGATCATTCGGAGATGGACATGGGTGCGGCGGATCAGGCCGGCATGGACCACCCCACGATGGACCACTCGAAGATGGACCATGGCTCGATGCAGCCAGCGGCGATGGACCATTCGCAGATGGACCACGGGGCGATGGGCCACGGCACGCCTGCACCCACCGAACCGCGCGAACCGATCCCGGTCCCGACCGATGCCGACCGCGCCGCCGCCTTCCCGCCGATCGCGCACGGTGCGATGGAACACGCGCCGGAGATCAACAGCCTGCTGCTGATCGACCGGCTTGAGCATTGGGATGGCAAGAGCAGCAACGGCCAGGCATGGGAGGCCACCGGCTGGGTCGGCGGCAACATCAACCGCCTGTGGCTGCGCACCGATGGCGAACGCAGCCGCGGCCGCACCGAATCGTCGTCACTGGAAGCACTGTATGGTCGCAGCGTGTCGCCGTGGTGGGACGTGCTGGTCGGCGTGCGCCAGGACTTCCGCCCGTCCGACTCGCGCACATGGGCGGCCATCGGCATCCAGGGTCTGGCGCCGTACAAGTTCGAAAGCTCGGCCACGCTGTACATGGGCTCCGGCGGCCAGGTGCTGGCCAAGGCCGAGGTCGAGTACGACGTGCTGTTGACCAACCGATTGATCCTGCAGCCGCTGCTGGAAGCTACCGTTGCGGCCAAGGACGAGCAGGAGTACGGCATCGGCCGTGGCCTGAACAAGGTAGAGGCCGGCCTGCGCCTGCGCTACGAGTTCAGCCGTCGCTTCGCGCCGTACATCAGCATCAGCCACGAACGTACGTTTGGCGACACCGCCGACTATGCCGGTGACCACGCGCGCGACACGCGTTGGGTGGCGGGCGTGCGCATGTGGTTCTGAGCAGCGGTTCGTGAGCAATGGCCAGCCCCAGCAGCCGCCGGGGCCGGCTACACTGCGCCACGCTCCATTGCAGGCACCGCCATGTCGTTGCAGATCCGCCGCGCCACCCTTGCCGATGTCGACGCGCTGTCGGCCATCGCAATTGCCACCTACAACGAAACCTGGGGCGATTCCTATCCGCCGCAGGAGCTGCACGATTTCCTGCAGGCGCACTACAGCAGCGAACCGCAGCGCATCGAACTGTCCGACCCACGCAGCGCGATCTGGCTGCTGATGGAAGGTGATGCCGTGGTCGGCTATCTGGCCGCCGGTGCCAACACCTTGCCGCACACGGATGCACGCGAGGGCGACATCGAACTGAAGCGGTTCTACATCCTGGCTGCACACCAGAACGGCGGCCACGGCGCGCGCCTGATGGATGCGTTCATGACCTGGCTGGACCAGCCGCAGCGCCGCACCCTGTGGGTGGGCGTGTGGGAAGAGAATTTCGGCGCGCAGCGCTTCTACGCGCGCTATGGCTGCAGCAAGGTTGGCGAGTACGACTTCATCGTGGGCGATACCCACGACCGCGAGTTCATCCTGCGTCGGCCGTGATCACGCGCCCCATGTAGAGTCAAGCTTGCTCGACTGTTAGCGCCAAACGTCGAGCATGGCTCGACGCTACAAACTAGAAATCGAACAACTCCGACAGGAAGCTGTCCTTCTTCTTTTTCTTGTAGCCGTGTCCCCGGTTGTCCTCGTAGCGCTGGCCGAGGTGGCGGGTATCACGGTGCGTCACCGGTGGCGGCGCGGACGCCGGCTGAGCCTGCACGGGCGCTGGCGGAGGTACTGCAGCACCGGCGCCTGCACGTTCGATGATCTTGTCCAGCTCGCCACGATCCAGCCACACACCGCGGCAACTCGGGCAGTAATCAATCTCGATGCCATGGCGTTCGGCCATCTGCAGCGTCTGGGTCTTGCACACGGGGCACAGCATCGGCATTGCTCCTGTCGGTCTGGTTTCGACTGTACCTGCACCGCGATGACTGTGCGGCAACGCGTGACCGATGGCACAGGGACTTCCGGCGCGTGTCCACATGCATACCGCGTGGCACGCTGCGTCCTTGTTCCGCAGGGAATGCGTACATGACCGTGTTGTCCCGCCTGCCCACCACCGCACGCCTGTTGCTGGTGCTGCTGGGCGTCGGCCTTGGCCTGAACCTGCGCGATATCGCCACGGCCATCGGCACACCGATTCCCGCACTGCCCATCCCCTATGGCGGCAGCTTGTTGGACAACGCGCTGGCGGTACTGGTGGCACTGCTGCTGGCCGCGCTGCTGCGGCACCGTGGCATGAGCCTGCTGGCCAGCCTCGGGCTGCGCACAAACGGCTGGAACGGTCCAATGTGGGTGTTGCTGGCCAGCCTGCCCTGCTGGCTCGGCTTGGCGCTGCTCGGCACGCCGAACACCGCGCTGACCGTCTTGGATGCCACGATGCTGGCGGTGCTGTTCCCGCTGGCCGAGGAAGTGCTCTTCCGCGGCCTGGGCTTCGTGCTGCTGGTGAAGATCGTGCGCGGCCCCTGGCCATGGCTTGCACTGCCGCAGGCGCTGTTGTTCGGCATGGTGCACTGGCTCGGCTTCGGCGGGTTCGACGGCGGCGGCATCGCGCTGTTCGTCGGCGCGGTGATCGCCGTGGGCGGCTTCATCTTCGCCTGGCTCGACCACCTTGACGGCAACACGCTCTGGTGCGGCCTGGTCCTGCATGTTTCGATGAACCTGGCCTGGAATGTGTTCAGCCTCGATGACGCCCTCGCATTGGGCTGGCAGGCCACCAGCCTGCGCATCGGCACCGCCCTGCTCGCGGTCGCGGTGCTGGCCTGGCACGTGCGGCTTCGGCGCCAAAGAAGCCTGTAACGCCCGCTTAGCTTGCCGTGCACGTCGGGATCACTACCGGCTTGCGCATACTTGCGCGCCTTTTCACCGTTGCTGTCCGGAGTTGTCGCGTCATGTTGCTGTCCAAGCGCCACGTTGAACCCCGCGTCCTGCTTATCGAGGACGCCGAGGAAACCCGCGAACTGAGCCGGCTGGCGCTGGAAAGCCAAGCGTGCCACGTAGTGGGCGTGAGCTCTGCCGAAGCGGCGCTGGGCCTGCTGGCCGCCGGTGAGCGTTTCGACCTGCTGTTCACCGACGTGAATCTGGGCGCGATCAGTGGCATTGAAGCCGCCAACCGGGTCCGCGGCCTGTATCCCCAGCTGCCGATCCTGGTGACGTCGGGCATGGACCAGCACCAGGTGCTGCCGCAGCTGCGCGACGGCATCCATTTCCTGCCCAAGCCGTACAACATGAGCGAGCTGCTCGATGCCATCCGGCTGTGCTTCCGGCACGCCGATGTGGGCGTGTTGACCGGGCCGGATGCAGAGGCGGCCTGAGGCATTCATCAACCGCTGCTGTACGGTCCGGTACCCGGGAACACCTTCAGCAGTGCGCGGGTGATCATGTCCGGGTAGACGGTGAAGTGATCCTCGTCATCGATCACCATGTTCTCCACCTTCAACGATCGCCCGCTGCTGCGCAGCTGCTCGGCGAATTCGGCGTTGTGGCGCAGCATGTCGTTGCGGGTGAAGTAACGCGGTTCGGGCTTGACCGTTTCAAAGCTGCCCACCGACAGCACCACCGTGGTCGACTGCGCCGGCGCCTTGGCTTCGGCCTGCATGCGCGGCACCCGATGGTCGTCGAACCACAGCGATGGGCTGGACAGGATGTCGGTGCGGAACATGTCCGGGCGCGTGGTCAGCACATAGGCGCCGAACAGGCCACCATAGGAATGACCCGCATAGGCACGCCGCGCCGGATCGGTGCGGTAGCGCGCATCGATCATCGGCAGTACCTGCCCAGCGAGGAAATCGCGGTAGTGCGCCGCGCCGCCGTAGCTGACGTCATCGCTGTAATCACGCGGATCGGTACGCGCCGGGTCGCTGGGCGTGTAATCGCGCGAGCGGCTCTGCTTGGAGGTCAGGCCTTCCTGCGGCGGCAGCCCGACCAGGATGAAATCCTCGATGTTGACGCCCCTCTGCCCGACCATGTTGCGCACGCTGCGCACCAGCGGGAAGCTGTACAGCGCATCGGTCACGTACAGCACCGGGTAGTGCTTTTCCGGATGCGCCGCATAGTCGGCCGGCAGCGCCACCCAGACCGGATAGTCGCGGCCGACCGGGTCGTGCACGCGCAGCGCTTCGGTGTCCGGCAGCACCACACCCGGCGTGGCAGTCGGCGCACTGTCCTTCGCTTCACTCTGCATTGCGGGCGGCGCCACCGACATCGCACAGCCACTCATGGCCAGGCAGGCCGCCACACTCCATCCACGCACACGCTGCATCCACACGCTCCCGTTGCGGGCGGCGCACCCGATGGCGCCGCTGCCGCATCGTTGCATGGTGTACAGGCGGGTACCAGTGCGGTCAGGGCGAGGCCGGCGGCGGCGCCGGGAACAGCGTGCGCAGCGCCTGCAACGCGGCCGGATGATAGATGGTGGCGTGGGTTTCCTCCGGCAGCGGCAGGTACTTCACCAGCGGCGACGGCGACGCCTGCTGCAGCAGCGTGGCCAACTGTGCGGCAGAGGCCGCCAGCTCCGGCTGACCACTGCTGGCCAGGAACACGCGCGGCTGCGCACGCGTCACCGCCGGCAGCTGTCTGGCCGCCCCGGCCAGCATTGCACCACGGTTCCACCACAGGCTGGGGTCCAGCGCGATATAGCTGTTGAACAGCGTAGGCTCCTGCAGCAGCGTCTCGACCACGAACAGGCCGGCCAGCGACTCGCCGATCAGCGCGCGCTCCTCGGTGGTCGGGTAACGCTGACGCACCTGCGGCATCAGTTCATCGCGCAGGAAGGTACGGTAGGCCGCCGAGCCGCCGATGCGCGGCGCGATCTTCTGGTCCTGAGGGTCCTTGCTGGGGCCGGTCATGTCGCGGCGGCGCTCGGTGTTCTCGATGCCAACCAGCAGGAACGGACGCATGCTGCCGTTGCCGCTGAGCACCTGCACCAGCCCGGCCACATGCAGGAAGTCTTCGCCGATGCCGCCGTCGGGCATGTAGAGCACCGGTAGCGGTGCCTTCGGGTCCAGCCCCCACGGCTGCGGGCGATAGACGTTGATACGACGGGTCTCGCCCAGCGCCTTCGACTCGATGGTGAAGGTCTCGCCGATGACCAGCGGCGTGGCGGCGGCGGGCGACGCGGATTCGGCGGCCATCAGCGGCGCGGCGGAGACGACGGACAACAACAGCGACAGCATGATCAGACGCATGGGACGGCCCATCCTGGAAAAGATGCCGAGCATAGACCGCCGGAGGCACTGTCGTTCGCGGCACTTTGCCGATCTGCCGGAACTGGAGCACCATGGAGCCGGTGATGGCCATGCAACGGGCACCTTGGCTCAAAGACTGGTCGCCGCCACGCTCATATCCACAAGGAGGTTCCCATGTTGAGTGTATTGATCGCCACCACCCTTGCCGCCGCCTCACCGCAGTCCAGCAGCACTCCGCCAGCATCCGCAGCGTATGCGGACTGCCTGCTCGCCCACCTCCAACCGGGATTGTCCGACCACGCGATCCCGCTGCTGCAGCAGGCCTGCGTCGCGAAGCATCCGGAGAGCTACGTCGCATATTCAGAACTGGAACGCCGGATCAGCGCGCAGCGCCGGGCTGACTTTGACGCGGCTCAAGCGGAAGCCGTGCGTTCCGCGAATGCGGCAGCGACGGCCGCACAGCAAGCTGCCGACGCGGCGGCCGCAAAAGCCAAGGGAGTGCGGGCGAAGTAGAGGCCACGGACCAGGGCAACAAAAAAGGCACCGCATTACGGTGCCTTTCTGAATGACATGGGTCATTGGATGCAATGGTGGGCCGTGAAGGATTCGAACCTTCGACCAAAAGATTAAAAGTCTTCTGCTCTACCGACTGAGCTAACGGCCCATTGCACTGCCCCAGCCTTTCGGCGGGGTGGGCATTCTACCCTACTTTACCGGGCCGAGTGAAACCCTGGTGCGTCGAGGTTGCCGGCCAGCGGCCGGCACTACCCGATCTGGTGAGCCCGCTTAAACCTTATGGGCCTCACGCGCATCCCAGCTGTGATTCCTGCCCGGAGCCACGGATGCGCCTGCCCTTCTGCCTCATTGCCGCCCTGTTGCTGCCCTGTACGGCACTGGCCGCCCCATCCCAGGTCGTCACCGACGACATCGGCCGCTTCTGGGCCACCTATGACGCTGTGCGCGCCGAGCCCGACGTTGAACGCCAGGTCGCACTGGTGCAGGAGCGCTACATCGATCCAGGCAGCCCCGGCCTGCATGCGCTGATGCAGGTCCGTAACTACACCGCCCGCGAATACGCCGAGGCCATGCGTGCGTGGCCGCGCTTCTGGACGTCGGTACGCCCATTGACCGCCAACGCGCAGCAGGCCAGCGCCACACTGGAACGGGACCTGGCCGCCTTCCGCACGCTCTACCCCGCCCTGCGCCCGGCCACCATCACCTATGCCGTGGGCGTGCTGCGTACTGGCGGGACCACGCTGGGTGACAAGGTACTGATCGGTGCGGAGATGGCGCTGGGCGATGAGCGCGTGGACGTGAGCGAGTTGCCGGCGAAAATGCGCGATCGCCTGCGGATCTTCTATGACAGCCGTCCGGGGGCGAACAACGCGCAGAACAACCTGCACGAGTACGTGCATACCCAGCAGCGCGAGACTACCGGCAGCCTGGCGCAGTACGCGGTGCGCGAAGGCGTGGCGGAGTATGTGGCCGAACGGCTGAGCGGGCGTCGGCCGGCGTTGCCGCTGTACAGCTACGGGCCCGCGCACGAAGCGGAAATCCGCACGCGTTTCGTCGCTGAAATGGACGGCGGGGATCTGGACAACTGGCTGTACAACAGCGCCCGTAATCCGTTCGGGGTGGGTGATGTGGGGTACTACGCCGGCTACCGCATCGCGCAGGAGTACATGCGCCAGCAAGCCGACGAGAAAGCCGGTGTCGCGCGGATGATCGAGCTGGACTATGCCGATCCGAAGGCGGTGCGGATGTTTATTGAAGCGTCGGGGTGGCTGCGGCAGCGGTAGCGCCGGGCCATGCCTGGCGGGACAGGGAGTGCGAACCAACGGTTCGCACCCACCAGAGTCAGACCTACCCGGCGGGTCGGGGAGTGCGAACCAAGGTTCGCACCCACCGAGGAGCAGTTCGCACCCACCATCTGGGAATTCACACCCATCAGGGAAGCCGGCCAGCGGCCGGCACTACCAGAGGCGATCAGGCGTACAGCGTCGGGTCCGGCACGCCGGCTTCGGCGAAGCCCTGCGCGCGCAGGCGGCAGGCATCACAGTGGCCGCAGGCGGCGCCGTTGGCGTCGGCGTTGTAGCAGGACACGGTCAGGCCGAAGTCCACGCCCAGGCGCACGCCTTCGCTGACGATCTGGCCCTTGCTGAGGAACTGCAGCGGCGCGTGTACCTTGATGCCCGCACCTTCCACGCCTGACTTGGTGGCCAGGTTGGCCAGCGCCTGGAACGCGGCCACGAACTCGGGGCGGCAGTCCGGATAGCCGGAATAATCCACGGCGTTGACGCCGCAGAAGATGTCGTTGGCACCGAGCACTTCGGCCCAGCCGAGGGCCAGCGACAGCATGATGGTGTTGCGCGCCGGTACGTAGGTGACCGGAATGCCGGCACCGCCGGCCTCGGGCACGTCGATGTCGTCGGTCAGTGCCGAGCCGCCGATGCTGCGCAGGTCCACGTCCACGATCTTGTGCGCGACCACGCCCTGGGCCTTGGCCACGCGGGCGGCAGCATCCAGTTCGGAGGTATGGCGCTGGCCGTAGCGCACGCTCAGGGCATGCACGGCGAAGCCCTGTTCCTGGGCCATGGCGATGACGGCGGCTGAATCCATGCCGCCGGAGAGAAGCACGACTGCCTTCTTCATGGGTAAAACATCCGGTTGGGAGGGGAAAGCCAGCACGCTGTCCCGCGCCGGAGCTACATCAGGGAACGCCGCGCGGGCTCATCGGCCCGGCTCGTCGTTCCACAGGATTTTATGCAACTGCATCTGGAAGCGCACCGGCAGGCGGTCTTCGACGATCCAGTCGGCCAGCTGCCGCGCGGTGATCTCGCCCTTGCTGGGCGAGAAGAACACGGTGCAGCGCTTCACCAGCTCGTGCTCGGCGACCAGAGCCTTGGCCCAGTCGTAGTCCCCGCGGCTGCAGATGACGAACTTGATCTGGTCGCGTGCGGTCAGCAGCGGCAGGTTTTCCCAGCGGTTGCGCGCCGCTTCGGCCGACCCCGGGGTCTTGATGTCGACCACGCGCGATACACGCGGGTCCACCGCGCTGACGTCCAGCGCGCCGGAGGTTTCCAGCGAGACGTCCATGCCGGCGTCGCACAGCTTCTGCAGCAGCACCAGGCAGCGTTTCTGCGCCAGCGGCTCGCCGCCGGTCACGCAGACGTGGCGCACGCCCTGGGCCAGCACCTCGGCCACGATGTCGTCGATGTCCCTCCAGGTGCCGCCATGGAAGGCATAGGCCGTATCGCAGTACTGGCAGCGCAGCGGGCAGCCGGTCAGGCGCACGAACACGGTCGGCCAGCCGGCGGTATCGGCTTCGCCCTGCAGCGAGGTGAAGATCTCGGTGATCTTCAGGCGCGGCAGCGGCGACTGCACGATGTCGCTGGGGGTGGCGACGGCGTTGGACGGGGTAACGGCGGTCATGGCAAACAATTCTTCATGGGACAGGCGACCGATTTATCGGCGCCGGAAACGAAAGCAGCCGAGCATGGGCTCGGCTCTACAGGAGGCTGCCGGAAATCAGCCCGGCGCCAGGGTACGCATTGTACGCCCGGTCAGCGGATCAACGGATCTGCTTGCCGAGGCGGATGGACTGCAGCCGATCCTGGGCGGTGCGCGCGGCGTCCGAGCCCGGGTACTGCGCCACGACGCTCTCCAGCGTCTGCTGGGCCTGGTCGACCTTGCCCTCGCCATACTGCGAGAGGCCAACCTTGAGCAGGCCGCCAGCGGCCTTGTCGTGGGTCGGATAGCGCGCGAGCAGTTCACGGAACTGGGTCTCGGCCATCGGGAAATTGCGGGTGGCGTAGTAGCTCTCGCCCAACCAGTACAGCGCGTTCGGCGCGTAGACGCCGTTCGGGTACAGCTGCAGGAAGCTCAGGAACAGCTGCGCCGAATCATCGTACTTGCCGGCCTTCAGCGAATCGAAGGCGACGTTGTAGGAGGTGCGCTCGTCGCCAGTGGCGGCAAGGCTGCCGGCATCACCATGGACGGAAGGCGGCCGCTCGGAAGTGGCCGCCGCTGCGGGTTTTGCCGGGGCCGGTGCGGCCTTCGGCGCGCTCGCCGGAACGGGCGGCAGGGCCGGGGCGGCATTGCCCCCTTCCAACCGGTTCAGGCGGCTGTCCAGATCCAGGTACTGGTCCTGGGCGGACTGCTTGAGCTGGGCGTTGTCGTGCTGCAACTGCTCGATCGAGGCCTGCAGGCTGGTGACCTGCTGCCGCAGCTGGTTGATCTGGTTCAACAGGTCCTGGTTGGCACTGTTGTTGTACATCTGCTGCTCGAGCGCGCCGACACGGTCAGCCAGGCTCTGTCGCTGTGCATGCGCCGGTGCGGCAGCCACGAGGGCTGCCGCAACGACCAGCATCAGTTTGATGCCAATGCGCATGGATTACTGCGCGGTGTAGACGATTTCGACGCGACGGTTCTGCGACCAGCAGGACTCGTTCGACTCGGTGCAGACCGGACGCTCTTCACCGTAGGAAACGACGGTCAGCTGCGAAGCCGAGCCACCGTTGGCCTGCAGGGCCGAGTTGACGCCGTTGCCACGACGCTCACCCAGGGCCTGGTTGTACGCGCGCGAACCGCGCTCGTCGGTGTGGCCCTGCAGGGTGATGCGCGAGGACGGACGGTCACGCAGGTACTTGGCGTGGCACGCCATGATGGCCTGGAATTCCGGCTTCACGTCTTCCTTGTCCAGGTCGAAGTAGACAACGCGCTGGCGCAGGCAAGCGTCGGTATCCAGGTCGCCCGGGCCGTACAGGCCCGAGGTCGACGGACCGGTCGGGGTGGTGGTCGAGGTGCCGGTGTCGACCGGGGCTGCCGGCTCTTCCTTCACCTTCTTCGAGCAACCGGCCAGGACGGCCACAGACAGCAGGGAAACAAGCAGAACGCGGGTGGACTTGTTCATGGCGATACCTTTGTGGCTCCTAGGCCGATGAGGGGTTCAAGACAACGAAAATATTAACACTCTTTTAGCGCTGGGTACGGTATGGGGACCATGCCGGCTCGCGCACATCACCATCGGCCAGGACCAGGCGCTGGCGAACCCGCGCATCGGCCGAGACGGCATACAACACACCACGGCCACCTTCGCGGGCGGCGTACAACACCATGCTCGCGTTGGGCGCAAAGCTCGGCGATTCATCCAGCGAGCCCGGGGACAGCGTGCTCCAGCGCGGCGAACCCAGCGAGCTGTCCATCACCGCGATCTTGTAGCTGTTGCCCGAGCCCTGGGCGACGGCGATCTTCTTGCCGTCGTAGGACACCGAGGGCTTGGCATTGTAGTTGCCCTGGAAGGTCACGCGCTCGGCGCTGCCGCCGCCCGCGCCGACCTTGTAGACCTGCGGACGGCCGCCGCGGTCGGAGGTGAAGTACACCGCGCTGCCGTCCGGCGCCCAGGTCGGCTCGGTATCGATGGCGAAGTGGTTGGTCAGCTGGGTCAGCTGCTTGCTGCCCAGGTCCATCACGTAGATTTCCGGGTTGCCCGAACGCGACAGGGTCAGGGCCAGCTTGCGGCCGTCCGGCGAGAACGCCGGGGCGCTGTTGATGCCGCGGAAGCTGGTGACGAGCTCACGCGCGCCGGTACCGATGTTCTGGATGTAGATGGCCGAATTGCCACGCTCGAAGCTGACGTAGGCCAGCTTGCTGCCATCCGGGCTCCACGACGGCGACAGCAGCGGCTCGGCCGAACGCACGATGGTCTGCGGATTGAAGCCATCGGAGTCGGCCACCATCAGCGCGTAGCGCATGGCGTCGCCCTTGCCGCTGGCGGTCACGTAGGCGATGCGGGTCCAGAAGGCGCCGCGCACACCGGTGATCTTTTCGTAGATGGCGTCGGCCATCTGGTGGGCAACATCGCGCATGGCGTTGCCACGGGCGGTCATCGCCAGGCCCAGCAGGCGCTCGCCCTTGGGTACGTCGAACAGTTCGTACTCGACGCGGTAGGCGCCGGCACCGGCGTCGAGCACGCGGCCGACCACGATGTAGTTCTGCTTCAGCGCGCGCCAGGTGGCGAACTGGATGTCGCCGCCGCGCACCGGCTTCTCGACGATCTGCGCTTCGGGCAGCGTACGGAACTGGCCCGAGCGCTCCAGGTCGGCACGGACCACGCCGGCGACGTCGGTCTGCGGTGCAGCCGACGACCCCTGGTAAGGCATCGGCACGATGGTGATCGGCAGCGCGGAAGCATTGCCGCCGATGATGTCGATATCCAGCCCCTTCTGCTGCGCGACGGCAGCAAAGGGCAGCAACAGGGCCGCAAACACGGCAAGCCAGCGAGGCATCTTTTTCATGGAGCGCTCAATAGGGGGAAACCGGAACGAGGGATAACAAAGCGGCAGTGAACCGCTTCGCAATCATGAACCAAGGGTACGTGAATTCCGGGTCAGTTCCAGCCCGTCCTCTCACGCACCGTTAACGTCGTGGCTAACATCGCGCCCATGTGCCCCGTCACGCCGCCCTGCGGGGCGGTGTCCGACAGCAGCCCACAGCCTGCCCGGCCGAGACCTGGCCTGCCAGAGGCAAGCGCGACATCCGTGGACGCGGGCAGCGGAGAGCCACCCTGCCCTGCCCGCCTCAGCGATCCTGGGCGGTGAAGGTGAAGTTGAGCGTGCGTGCGAACACCGACTCGAAGCCGCGGTACGGCAGCGGCTGCGCGTTGAGCACGGCGGCCTCGATCGAGCGCTTGCCGGCCTCGTCGTACGGGCAGTTCGGGCTGACCTTGGCCTGCATCACCGTACCACCCGGAATCTGGGTGATGGTGATCTGGCAGCGCTGGCCCAACGGCACCGTATCCGGGCGCACCCACTGCGACAGCACCTTGGCCTGGATGGCGGCTGCGTACTTGGCCGAAAGGTCGTCGCTGTTGCCACCGCCACCGGCGGCCGGCTGCGAGGCACCACTGGAACCGGCAGCGGCACTGCCGGCGGCATTGCGCGCGGCGGCCACCTGGCGCAGCTTCTGCTCGGCCAGCTTGGCTTCCTTCTCGGCCTGCTCGCGGCGGGCACGGATCTCGGCGATCTTCTTCTGCTTCTCGGCCTCGGCCTTGTCAGCGGCCACGCGCTCCTGCTCGGCCTGCTTCTTCTTCTCGTCCGCTTCCTGCTGCTTGGCCAGGCGCAGCTTCTGCTCGGCTTCTTCCTGGCGCTTGCGTTCGGTCAGGTCGATCTGTTCCTGTCGGCGCTTGGCTTCCTGTTCCTGCTTGGCCTTCTCCTGGGAGATGGCCAGCGCACTCACCGCTTCCTGGTCCTTGGTATCCGGCTGCGCGACACGCTCCTGCGCCTGTTGCTGCTGCGGCGTGGGCGCGTCCTGCGGGCGCGGTTCCGGGATCGGCTGCGGCGGCGGAATGGTGTCTTCCGGCACCGGGATGGGCTCGGCCACCGGCGGCGGCAGGTCTTCCAGCTTTTCCGACTGGCGCAGGGCCTGGCGCGCAGCGGAAGCCTCCGACGCGGACAGCGCCAGGCTGGCCTCGACCGACGGATCACCGGCGGCGGCGTCGGTGTTGCGCTCGGGCGACCAGAACCAGGCCACGATGAAGACCAGCGCGACCAGCAGGTGCACCAGCAACGCCAATGCCAGGGGCAGGCCCCAGCCGGGTTCGCGCTGATGCGGGGGTGGCAGGGCGTCAGCGTGCATCGGTGGCCAGGCCTACCTTGTCTACCTTGGCGCGCTTGATCACATCCATCGCGGCGATGACCTTTTCATAGGCCACGGCACGGTCGGCGGCGACGATCACGCGCACGCCCTTGTCCTGGGCGGCGATGCCGGCCAGGCGGCCTTCCAGTTCCTCGGCCGACACGGCGGTCGGTTCCTTGGCATCGGGCAGCTTCAGGCTGAGCTGGCCGTCCTGCCGCACCGAGACGATCACCGGGTCCTGCTTGCTCTCCAGCGCCTTGGCGTTGGACTGCGGCAGGTCGACGTCGAAGCTCAGGGTTAGCAGCGGCGCGGTGACCATGAAGATGATCAGCAGCACCAGCATGACGTCGATGTAGGGAACGACGTTGATTTCCGATTTCAGCTTGCGGCGCTTGCGGCGACCGATGGCAGCGGACATGGCTTGGACTCCCGGGTCAGGCGCTTACTCGTCGCCAGCGCTCTGGCGCTGCAGGATGGAGCTGAACTCTTCGGCAAAGGTCTCGAACCGCACCGACATGCGCTCAACGCGCGTGGTGAAGCGGTTGTAGGCCCACACCGCCGGGATCGCCACGAACAGGCCGATGGCGGTAGCGAACAGTGCCTCGGAGATGCCCGGCGCGACGGCGGCGATGCCAGCCTGCGCACCACTGCTGATCATGTCGTGCATGGTCACCATGATGCCGAACACGGTGCCGACCAGGCCCACGTACGGCGCGGTCGAACCGATGTTGGCCAGCAGTTCCAGGTTGCGCTCGAGCTGGTCCACTTCGCGGGTATAGGTGGTGCGCATCGCACGCTGCGCGCCTTCCAGCTGGGCGCGGCCATCCAGGCGGCGCTTGTCACGCAGGCGGGTGTATTCGCGGAACCCTGCTTCGAAGATGGCTTCCAGGCCGGTCACGCTGCGGCTGCGGTCGGTGGCCGCGCTGTACAGCTTGCCCAGGTCCGCGCCGGACCAGAAGCGGTTCTCGAACTCGTCGGCTTCGCGGGTGGCCTGCTTGAACACGCGGGCCTTGCGGAAAATGATCACCCAGCTGACGAACGAGCCGACCAGCAGCAGCAGCACGATGATCTTCACCGGCAGGCTGGCCTTGGCCATCAGTTCGAGGTAGTTGATGCCGCCGCCGGTGGTGGCCTGGGCAAGGGTCTGTGTCGCGGCGTTGCTGACGTCGGCCGGCAGTGCCTCGGTGACCGTGGCCTGCAGGGCCAGGAGCGTTGCGATCATCCGTTGTTCCTCAGTGTTCGGATTCGGGGTGGAGGTGGGGTTGCAGCACGGCAAGGACGGCCTCGTCCATGCCACGCGGGCGGAAACTGGCCGCGTCCAGTGCGGCGATGCGGACCTGGGCCGACAGCAGCAATTCGCCGTCGCGCAGGATCTGCTGGTCGAAGACCATGCTGGCCTTCTTCAGCTGGACCAAACGGGCGCTCACCTGCAGGGTGTCATCCAGCCGTGCCGGCCTGATGAAATCCATCTGCATCGAGCGCACCGCGAAGACCATCCCGTGCTCGGCGCGCATGCGCTCCTGGCCGTAGCCGAGCGAACGCATCCATTCGGTCCGGGCCCGTTCCATGAAGGCCACGTAGCGGGCGTGGTAGACCACGCCGCCAGCGTCGGTATCTTCCCAGTAAATGCGTGTCGGCCAACTGAATAGTGGCTCAACCGACATCGGGAACCTCCGCGAACAGGTCCTGCGGCGGGTTCTTCGGCTTCAGACCCATGTGCCGGTAGGCCTTGTGGGTGGCCATGCGGCCACGCGCGGTACGCACCAGGAAGCCCTGCTGGATCAGGTACGGCTCGACCACGTCTTCCAGGGTGCCACGCTCTTCGGACAGCGCCGCGGCCAGCGATTCGATGCCGACCGGGCCTCCGTCGAAGTAGTCCACCATCGTTTTCAGCAGGCGCCGGTCAAGCTCGTCGAAGCCTTCCGGGTCGACCTTGAGCATCTTCATCGCGGCCTGGGCCACGGGCTCGTCGATGTGGCCACCGGCCTTGACCTGCGCATAGTCGCGCACGCGTCGGAGCAGGCGGTTGGCGATACGCGGGGTACCACGCGCGCGGCGCGCGATCTCCCCTGCCCCATCGGCGGTGCAGTCGATGCCGAGGATGCTGGCGGAGCGGCGCACGATACGGGTCAGTTCCTCGACGCTGTAGAACTCCAGGCGCTGGACGATGCCGAAGCGGTCGCGCAGCGGCGCGGTCAGCAGGCCGGCGCGGGTGGTGGCGCCGATCAGGGTGAACGGCGGCAGGTCGATCTTGATCGAGCGGGCGGCGGGGCCCTCGCCGATCATGATGTCGATCTGGAAATCTTCCATCGCCGGGTACAGCACTTCCTCGACCACCGGCGACAGGCGATGGATCTCGTCGATGAACAGCACGTCGTGCGGCTGCAGGTTGGTCAGCAGCGCAGCCAGGTCGCCGGCCTTTTCGATCACCGGGCCGGAGGTCACGCGCAGGGCCACGCCCAGTTCGTTGGCAATGACATGGCTGAGGGTGGTCTTGCCCAGGCCCGGCGGCCCGAAGATCAGTACGTGGTCGAGCGCGTCGCCACGCCCCTTGGCCGCCTGGATGTAGATTTCCATCTGCTCGCGCACCGGCACCTGGCCGAGGTAGTCGGCAAGGCGCTTTGGGCGGATGCTGGCGTCGGCGGCGTCATCCTCGCGGGTGGCGCCGGCGCCGATGATGCGGTCGTCGGTCATGTGCTGATTATGCGGCAAAAGTGCGCGTTTCGGCCGGGCTGCGCCCGGCACCCGCAGAGGCAACGTCAACGTCAACGTCAACGTCAACGTCAATTGCGAATCTACTGGGGATGGCGGGGTGGGTCCGGTCGCGGGGGACGCCGTGAACCCGTCCTTGGGGGCTTGGCCGCGGCATCCATGCCGCGGACACCCCCGCAACCGGACCCACCCCGCCTTCGACAGTTTTCTGCGGCCTGTCGGAACGACGTTCTGCTTTGGTGGGTGCCGACCGTTGGTCGGCACGGGGTCGGATCTGGTAGGTGTCGACCTTGGTCGACACGGTAGATCCGCGCCATGCGTGGATGGAACGGTGCAGCCGAGCGATGCCCAGCTGCTGGCGCGGAACACTTCGGGAAGCCAAACCCCCTTGTTGTTCAAGGGGGCGCGCCGACTGGCGGGGGGATAAGGTGGAATGCGCGGAACGCCGGCGCCAACGGCGCCTGCGTTTCAAGGAGGCGCGCCGATAGGCGGGGAGTAAGGTGGAATGCGTGTGGGACGTAGCGCAGGCGGAGATTAAATCTCCACCTGCGCGCCGAGTTCCACCAGGCGGTTGCCCGGAATCCGGAAGAAGCCGGTCGCGGGCGCGGCATTCCGATGCATCAGCGCGAACAGCTTGTCGCGCCAGATCGGCATGCCGCGGTTGGCGGTGGCCACAATGGTTTCGCGGCTGGCGAAGAAGGTGGTGTCCATCGGGTCGAAGTAGATGCCACCGTGGTCACACGAGCGCATCAGCGCCAGCGGTACGTCCGGGGTTTCCATGAAACCGAAGCGCACATAGACCCGGTAGAACTCGTCGCCCACCGACTCGATCTTCAGCCGCTGCCCTTCCATCGCATAGGGAATGGGCAGGGTTTCCACGTGCAGGAACACGTTGCGCTCGTGCAGCACCTTGTTGTGCTTGAGGTTGTGCATCAGCGCGTGCGGGGCCACGGTCGGGTCGGCGGTGAGGAACACCGCGGTGCCCGGTACGCGTACCGGCGGTGCCAGCATCAGGCCCGGCAGGAAGGTGTCCAGGCGGATGCCGTCCTTTCGGATCTCGTCGCGCAGCAGCTCGCGGCCACGGCGCCAGGTGCGCATCATGGTGAACAGGAAGATGCCCAGCACCACCGGGAACCAGGCGCCCTGCAGCAGCTTGGCGCCGTTGGCGATGACGAAGCCGAGGTCGATGATGAAAAACACCACGCACAGCGGCAGTATCCACTTGCGGGCCTTCGGCCACAGCGAACGCGCGACCAGGGCCAGCAGCAGGGTGTCGATCAGCATGGTGGCCGACACCGAGATGCCGTAGGCCACGGCCAGGTTCGACGAGCTGCGGAAGGCCAGCACCAGGCCGATCACCATCACCGCGATACCCCAGTTGATGCCCGGGATGTAGATCTGGCCGATGGTGTCGTGCGAGGTGTGCTTGATGCGCATGCGCGGGATGTAACCCAGCTGCATGGCCTGGCGCGAGACCGAGAACGCACCGGTGATGACCGACTGCGACGCGATCACCGCCGCCATCGTGGCCAGGATGATCATCGGGTACAGCGCCCACGGCGGCACCGCCTCGAAGAACGGGTTCTTCAGCGCCTCGGGGTGGTTGAGCACCAGTGCGCCCTGCCCCAGGTAGTTCAGCACCAGGCACGGCAGCACGAAGAAATACCAGGCGTGGCGGATGGGTTTGGCGCCGAAGTGACCCATGTCGGCGTACAGCGCCTCGCCACCGGTCACCGCCAGCACCACCGCGCCAAGGATGAAGATGCCGTGCCAGCTGTGTTCCATGAAGAAGCGGATCGCCCACCACGGGTTGAAGGCTTTCAGCACTTCCGGTGCGTCGACGATGTTGTAGATGCCGATCGCCGCCAGCGAGATGAACCAGACCGAGGTGATCGGGCCGAATGCCTTGCCGATTTTTTCGGTACCGAAGCGCTGCGCGGCAAACACCATCAGCAGCACCACCACCGTGATCGGCACGATGAAGGCATGCAGGCCGGGCGCGGCCACCTCCAGGCCCTCGACCGCGCCAAGCACGGAGATCGCCGGGGTGATCACGCCATCACCGAAGAACAGCGAGGCACCGAAGATGCCGAGGATGCCGACCACATAGGCCGAGCGCGACCCGTTGCGCAGCGTGCGCTGGGTCAGCGCCATCAGCGCCATGATGCCGCCCTCGCCGTCGTTGTCGGCGCGCATGATGATGGTCACGTACTTCAACGTGACCACGATGTTCAGCGCCCAGAATGCCAGCGACAGCACGCCCAGCACGGTGTCGTGGTCACTGTTGAGCCCGTAGTGCGGCGAGAACGCCTCCTTCAGGGTGTACAGCGGGCTGGTACCGATATCGCCGAAGACCACGCCGATCGCACCGATGATCAGCGCGAGGCCTCCGGCTGGAGGGGCGTGACCATGACCGCCTGGGGCGGCCGCGTGCGGGGTTTGACTGCTGGACATGGGACTCCTGGCGAAGCTCAGGCGGTGGGTTGGGGAAAGGAAGGCGGGTCAGCGCAGTGCCGACTGCAGCGCCTTGCGGATCACGGTGGCCACTTCGTCACCTTCGTTGAAGGCATCGCGGGCCATGCGCGCCGCTTCGGCCGGCTTGTAGCCCAGCTGCTGCAGGGCCACGGTGGCATCGGACAGCGGATCGGCCGGGGCCGGGCCGCTGCCGGTCGGCAGCGCGCCGCCGGCACCGAACTGCGCCGCGCGGTCACGCAGCTCCAGCACCATGCGCTCGGCGGTCTTCTTGCCGATGCCCGGAATGCGGGTCAGCGCGGTGATGTCACCGGCCTGGACCATGCGCGCGAATTCCTCGACGGTGACGCCGGACAGCACGGCCAGCGCGATCTTCGCGCCGATGCCACTGACCTTCTGCACGTCGCGGAACAGGCGCCGCTCACCTTCGCGCAGGAAGCCGTACAGCGAGACGCTGTCTTCCTTCTGCGAGTAATGGGTGTACAGGGTGACCTCGCGGCCGAGCTCGGGCAGGTCGTAGAAGGTGCTCATCGGCGCCTCCAGCTCGTAGCCCACTCCGTTCACGTCCACCACCAGCCACGGCGGCGCCTTGTAGGCGACGATGCCGCGCAGTCGACCGATCATTGCGTGCAGCTCCTCATTTGCGGCCCCACGCCTGGCGGGCACTGAGCCCCAGGCGGTTGGCCGTTGCCCTTACGTGGGCATGGGTGATCGCCACTGCCAACGCGTCGGCCGCGTCGGCCTGCAGCTTGGTTTTCAGGTTGAGCATGAGCCCGACCATGTGTTGAACCTGTTGCTTTTCGGCGCCACCGCGTCCGACCACCGCCAGCTTGATCTCGCTGGCGGCGTATTCGTGCACCGGCAGGTCACGCAGCACCACGGCGGAAATCGCCGCGCCACGGGCCTGGCCCAGCTTCAGCGCCGAATCGGGGTTGCGCGCCATGAACACGCGTTCGATGGCCACTTCCTGCGGCTCATACTCGCGGCACAGGTCGGCCAGGCCCAGCACCAGCAGCTTCATGCGCTGCGGGAAGTCGTCAGCGCCCAGCAGCACCAGCGGCTGGTGGTGCACGTAGCTGACGCGGCCGGTGGCATCGACATCAATGATGCCGACCCCGGTCCGCTGCGAACCGGGGTCGATGCCGAGGATGCGGGTCATGCTGCACTCCTGGCGGGGCGGAACGGAATGCGCTGGCAGGCGTATGGGCTCATGACTGTCCGCGGTGACCGTTCAACGGCCCGCGCCCAGGCCGTCGAAGACGGCTCAGGCGTAGGCGTCGGCGCCGAGTTCGGCGTTGGAATACACGTCCTGCACGTCGTCCAGGTCTTCCAGCATGTCCAGCAGCTTCTTGACCTGCAGGGCGACCTCGCCCTCGACCTTGATGTCGTTGTCGGCGCGGAAGGTGATCTCGGCGTGGTCGGCGACATGGCCAGCGGCGGCCATCGCGTCCTTGACTGCGCTGAACGCGTCAGGGCTGGTGACCACATCGATCGAGCCATCGTCCGGATAGACCACGATGTCATCAGCGCCGGCCTCGATTGCCGCCTCGGTGATGGCTTCCTCGTCGGCACCCGGGGCGAAGCTGAGCACGCCCAGGCGCTTGAACATGAAGGCCACCGAGCCTTCGGTGCCCATGTTGCCGCCGCACTTGCTGAACGCATGGCGGACATCGGCCACGGTGCGCACGCGGTTGTCGGTCAGGCAGTCGACGATCACGGCCACGCCACCCGGGGCGTAGCCTTCGTAGCGGATTTCCTCGTAGTCGACGCCTTCCAGTTCACCGGTGGCCTTCTTGATGGCGCGCTCGATCACGTCCTTGGACATGTTCACGGCCAGGCCCTTGTCCACCGCCACGCGCAGGCGCGGGTTGTTGTTGGGGTCGCCTCCACCGCCGCGCGCGGCAACGCCGATCTCGCGGATGATCTTGGTGAAAATCTTGCCGCGCTTCGCGTCGGACGCGTTCTTGCGGGCTTCGATGGAGGGGCCTCTACCCATGGGTGCTACCGTCTGGCTGCTTCAGGATCAAGGCGCGGATTCTACCTGATCGGGGGCGGCAACCGTGTCTAGGGCGGAGAGATGCCGTCGGGCATGGCCCGGCGAAGCGCGTGCGAACCAACGGTTCGCACCCACTAGGGCAGGACGGTTCGCACCCACCGAGCCAGGGCGGTCGCCCCTACCAGATTACGCGGCGGCGGCGTCGCGGCTGTGGTCGAACTGGCCGTGGCGCAGGAAATGCGCGGTCTGCCGCGCGGCATCCGGCGACACGACCAGGCCGCTGTGGCTGGTGCGCACCACGCAATGATCGGTCAGGCCCGGCAGGCGGGTTTCGGCCAGGGCCACAGTGCCATCGGAGGCGTCGTCCATCGCGCCCAGCAGGCTGCCCAGACCATGCGGCACCGAACCGGCGATCAGCCCGACCTCGGCCTTGCCATGCCAGTCCGGCAGGCCGTCCAGCAGCAGCTCGCTGCTGCGCCCCAGCGCCAGGCCCCAGCCATGATCGGACAACGAGCGCGCGGTGCCACTGCCGCGCAGCGGCGAGCCCAGGCAGACCACGCGCTGCACCGGCAGCTGCGGATTGCGCCGCAGCGCTTCCAGCGCCAGCAGCCCGCCCAGGCTGTGGCCGACCAAACTCAGCGGGCCGGCGTCGGCCAGCCGCTCCAGCAGCTGCGGTACGGCCACGTCCGGGCCACCGAACACCGAGGAATAACCAAACGCGTGCACCTGGAAGCCGCGCGCGCGCAGGCGCCAGGCCAGCGGCCCGACCCAGGCGCGGGCATTCCAGATGCCATGCAGCAGCAATACGGGGGGAATCATGCAAACAGCCTGGCGGTCAGCGGGGCAGGAACGTACGGTGATTGAACACGCGCGCGCAGCAAGCGGCAGTGAACATCAGGCCGCGCGCGGTGCGCGGCGCAGGATGAATTCGAGATCGTTCGTGTCGCCCACCGGGAACAGGTATTCGCCGGCCTTCTCGAAACCGTAGCGGGCGTAGAAGCGCTGTGCGCCGAAGTTCTCCGACCACACGCCCAACCACAGGGTGCGCGGGCCCTCGTGTTCCAGCCAGGCCAGCGCGGTTTCCAGCAGGCGGCTGCCCCAGCCGCAGCTTTGCTGCGTCTTGATCAGGTACAGGCGCTTGAGTTCGCCGTCACCGGGCTTCACGTCCGGGTGCGGCAGGCCACAGGGACCGGCGGCGGCATGGCCGACCGCCTCCCCGTCCAGCTCCAGTAGCCACACCGCGTAATCCGGGTGGGCCAGGATCACGCGCTGGCGCTCGACCGTGTAGGCCTCCTCAAGGAAGGCCTGCAGGTCCTGCGGCGGATACAGATGGCCGAAGGTTTCGGTGAACGTGCGGGCGGCCAGCGCCGACAGGGTCGGCGCGTCGTCCACGGTGGCGCGGCGGATGGAATACATGCAGCAAGTTGACGTCAGCGCGGAGGGGCGGTCAAGCCTTTTCCGACGATTCCGCTTCTTCGTCTTCCTCGTCCTCTTCCTCGTATTCCTCTTCGTCCTCGTCTTCTTCGCCTTCCTCGTCCTCGTCGTACTCTTCCTCTTCGTCGTCCTCGTAATCCTCGACGCCGAAGTCTTCTCCATCCCAACGGCCTTCGCCGTCGGCGACGAAGGTCAGGGCCATCGCGGCCGGGTTGGTACCGACGCGGACCAGCCAACCGCCGAACACGCGTGCACGCTCGGTGACCAGGTTGGCCTCGGAGCCTTCATTGCCCAGCTTTTCCCACTCCAGCGAAAACGCAAACTCGGTCATTGCCTGGATCTCCTGATCAGTTGGTCTTGGGGCGAACCTGGATGTGCACTTCGGCCAGCTGCGCGTCGACGATCGGCGACGGCGCGTCGGTCATCAGATCCTGTGCACCAGTGGTCTTCGGGAACGGGATGACGTCGCGGATCGACTCGGTGCCGGCCATCAGCGCGGCGATGCGGTCGATGCCGAAGGCGATGCCACCGTGCGGCGGCGCGCCGTAGTTCAGCGCGTCGAGCAGGAAGCCGAACTTGGCACGGGCTTCTTCGGCACCGATGCCCAGCAGCTCGAACACCGCGCTCTGCATGTCCGGACGGTGGATACGGATCGAACCGCCGCCGATCTCATTGCCGTTGAGCACCATGTCGTAGCCGCGCGAAACGGCGGTACGGGCATTGGCGCGCAGGTCGGCGATGTCGTCCACGGCCGGTGCGGTGAAGGGGTGATGCAGGGCGACGTAGCGCTGTTCTTCCTCGTCCCACTCGAACATCGGGAAGTCGGTGACCCACAGCGGCGCCCAGCCGTCGGCGACCATGCCGAAGTCCTTGCCGGCCTTCAGGCGCAGCGCGCCCATGAAGTCGGAGACCTTGTTGTAGCCGCCGGCACCGAAGAACACGATGTCGCCGTTGCCGGCGCCGACGTGGGCGACCAGCGCGGCGAACGACGCTTCGCTGAAGAACTTCTGGATCGGCGAGCTGATTTCGCCGTTGTCGGCGATCTTGATGTAGGCCAGGCCCTTGGCGCCGTACTTGGCGGCATGCGCGGCGTATTCGTCGATCTGCTTGCGCGACAGCGACGCACCGCCCGGGATGCGCAGCGCGGCAACGCGGCCCTCGGCATCATTGGCCGGGCCGGTGAACACCGGGAACTCGCTGTCCTTGACCAGTTCGGCCACGTCCACCAGCTCCAGCGCGATGCGCAGGTCCGGCTTGTCCGAGCCGTAGCGGCGCATGGCCTCGGCCCAGGTCATGCGCGGGAAGCTGGCGTCCAGCTGCACGTCCACCACTTCCTTGAAGATGGCGCGGATCATGTCCTCGACGAAATCCTGCACGTCGCGCTCGCGGACGAAGGCGAATTCCATGTCCAGCTGGGTGAACTCCAGCTGGCGATCGGCACGCAGGGCCTCGTCGCGGAAGCAGCGCGCGATCTGGTAGTAGCGGTCGAAGCCGGCCACCATCAGGATCTGCTTGAACAGCTGCGGGCTCTGCGGCAGTGCGTAGAACTCGCCTGGGTGCATGCGCGCCGGCACCAGGAAGTCGCGTGCGCCTTCCGGGGTGGCCTTGGTCAGGATCGGGGTTTCGATGTCCTGGAAGCCCTTTTCGTCCAGGTGGCGGCGCAGCGCCTGCACCAGCTTGATGCGGGTGCGCTGCATGCGCTGCATTTCCGGGCGGCGCAGGTCCAGGTAGCGGTACTTCAGGCGGGTTTCCTCGCCCGGGTTCTCGTGGGCGTGGAACGGCAGCGGCGCAGCCTTGTTCAGCACGGTGATGGCGGTGGCGATCACTTCCACCTTGCCGGTGCGCATCTTGTCGTTCACCGCGTGGCGGGCACGCACGACGCCTTCCACCTGCAGCACATCCTCGTAGCCCAACGACGCGGCCACCGCGAACACTTCGGCATTGTCGACCTCCACCGTCACCTGCACGATGCCTTCATGATCGCGGAGATCGATGAAGCAGACGCCGCCCTGGTTACGGGCCACGTCGGTCCAGCCGGCGAGGGTGACAGTCTGGCCAATCAGGGTCTCGTCGACCAGGCCGCAGAAGTGGGTACGCATGGGGGGAAGCTCCGCTGGAGAACGCCGGCACCGGATGGGGGCCGGAAAGCCTCGTATTCTGCGGCCGAGGCCCCGGCTGGGGCAAATCCGGCCAGTCACACCGGCTTGATCGTCCCCCTCCCTATAGTCGGGCACCTGCCACCGTATGGGATGCCGACATGAAACCGCTGTCCCTGGCCAGCCTGGCCGTGACCCTCAGCCTGGGTGCGCTGGGCACCCTTGCCCTGCCCGCCCCGTCCGCCTCTGCGCAGAACGGGGTGATCCGCTGCGAAAGCCAGAGCAACCGCGAACGGGTCTGCAACACCGGCTGGCGCGGCGCGCAGCTGGTCCGTCAGTTGTCTGGCAGCCCCTGCGAGGAAGGGCGCTCCTGGGGCAGCCGCAATGGCAGCATCTGGGTCACCAATGGTTGCCGCGCCGAGTTCGTCGAGGCCCGTGGTGGCTGGGGCGGCGGCAATGGCGGTGGCTGGGGAGGCAACAACGGTCGGCCCGGCGAGACCATCCGCTGCGAAAGCCAGAACAACCGCGAGCGCAGCTGCCCGGTCGGCTGGCGCAATGCCCGCCTGGTCCGCCAGTTGTCCGGCAGCCCTTGCGACGAAGGCCGCACCTGGGGCGTGCGCAACGGCGCGGTGTGGGTCAGCAGCGGCTGCCGCGCGGAGTTCGCCGAAGCCCGCGGCTGGGGCGGTGGTGGCGGTGGCTGGGGAGGCGGCAACAGCAACTATTCGATCACCTGCAGCAGCAACAACAACCGCTCGCAGACCTGCGACTGGGACGAGCGCCAGGGCCGGCCGGTGCTGCAGCAGCAGCTGTCGGGCAGCGCCTGCCAGGAAGGCCGCAGCTGGGGCTATTCGCGTGGCCAGGTGTGGGTGAGCAACGGCTGCCGGGCGCGCTTCGGCACGCGATGAGTGCAGGGTTGGGGTCAGAGCCCTCCGCAGGAGGGATCCGACCCCGGGATCACGGCGCGGGTGCTGTGTCGTCGCCCCACGGTGC
Organism: Stenotrophomonas sp. YJH_SMC_4; assembly: GCF_059371575.1. Lineage (NCBI taxonomy): Bacteria > Pseudomonadati > Pseudomonadota > Gammaproteobacteria > Lysobacterales > Lysobacteraceae > Stenotrophomonas > Stenotrophomonas sp. YJH_SMC_4. The sequence goes on along the minus strand of NZ_JCAFUR010000010.1, from coordinate 21,762 downwards.
AGGCGGCAGGTCGACCGGCTTGCTCAGGTCGAACTGCACGCGGAAGCGGCGGCCATCCGGGCGCGTCAGTTCGTAGACGAACGTCTGGTCCGGATCGATCTCCATCGCCCAGGTGTTGTGCGTGGAAGCCAGCATGTCGGCACGGCGGAACATCGCCACCGAATCGGCATCGGCCGGGAACTGCTGGCGCTCGGCGGTGCCCGGCGGCGTGCTGTCGCCACCGTACAGGGTGATCGCGTCGGGGCTGCCGTCTTCGTGGCGATGGTCGTGCTTCAGCCGCAGCCCGTTCGGCGTGCGGGTCAGCACCCAGGTCCGCGAGTGGTCATCACCGACATGGAACGGGATGCGCAGCTCGTGCGCCGGGTCGGCGCAGCCGCGCACATGCATGACCAGGCGCTGCCCGGCGAACGGATCCTTGGAGGTCGGTGCAGGCGTGTCCTCCACCACCTTGCCGACGTAGGCCTGGCCGCAATGTGCGGCGACGGCGGCCATGAACGCATCGGCCGGTGCGGTCGCCAGGTCATGAGCGACTGTATCGGAGCGCTGCGTGCACGCAGCGAGGCTGAGCAGGAGGGCGGCGGTAGTGGCAACGGCAATCGGTCTCATGCCCCAACCCTAACGGCCATGGACGATGGGCGCAAACCGCGCGCCAGTCCCGCTCAGCGCTCGGCAGACGGTGCTGCCGGCAGTGCTTCGGTCGCCGCCACCGGTGCGGCCTCGCCCTCGCCGGCCGGCTCCTGCTCCACCGGATCAACGTCAAACGGTGTACGGAACACCAGCGACGGCAGCAGCGTGGTCAGCGCCGCGTACAGCAGCAGCGCACCGAACAGCACCGCCGGAATCTGGAAGCGCTCACGCATGATCGCCGCCAGCACCAGGGTGAAGATCAGCGTCGGTGCCAGCGCCAGCGAGACCCGCAAGCTGCTGCGGAAGCTCTCGCCGAACATCACCCGGCGCTGCAGCCAGACCACGCCGATGCGCAGCGGCAGCACCACCAGGGTGATCACGATGCCCAGCCCCAGCGCCTCGAAGCTCAGCGCTTCGGCGGGCACCTTGGTGCCGGCGTTGAAGAAGTAGAACGGCACGAAGAACGAGGCGAACAGGCGCAGCGCGTGCAGGTTCTCGTGCGAGGCCAGCAGCGGCATGCGCTGGTGCAGCAGGCGCGCGACCAGGCCGGCGATGAACGCGCCAACCAGGTAGTACACGCCCAGCAGGTAGGTGATGTAGGCCGCCACCATGCCGACCATCACCAGCAGCGAGAATTCCGAGCCCGGCGCGTGCGGTGCCACCCAGCGGCCCAGCGCGATGAACAGCAGCGGCAGGCCGATCATCATCGCCAGCAGTGCCAGGCTGGACAACGCCATGTGCCCTGGATCACCGGCCTGCAGCACGATGAACAACGCCGCCAGCGCCAGCAGTTCACCGGCGATGGCCTTGCTGGTCACCCAGAACCGCTCGTCTTCGCTGAGGCCCAGCCGCGACAGCGAGTCCATGATGAAGCCCGTGGACGGCGTCAGCAGCGCCAGCGCCAGCAGGCCGGCGGCCTGCCACGGCAGCCCCGCATAACGCCAGGCCAGCCAGCCCACGCCGAACAGCGTGCCGGTACGGATCACCAGGTGCGCCAGCAGCGGCCACATGCCACGGCGCAGCGCCTGCAGGTCCACTTCCAGGCCGGCGAACAGGAACAGCGAGGAAATGCCCAGCGTGGCCAGCAGGCCGATCACCGCATCATGGGCCTGGTCGCCCAGCCAGAGCATGCCGATGATGCCGAACAGCAGGCAGGTCAGCGGCGCGGGCAGGCTGAAACGCTGCAGCGCGCGCGGGATCACCAGCAGCGCGAAGATCAGCAGCAGGTAGATCAGTTCATGGCTCATGGGGGACTTCCGTGTGGTTCGAACGCGCGCAGGATGCGCGCGCCGAACCGATCCGGCAAGCCACGTTTGAATGACCCCGGTTACCTCATCCGATCAACCGGTCGGCAATCCGCCCCACCTGTGCCAGCACGCTAGCGCGTTGCTCGTAGCTGATCGCACCTGCCTGCAGATAAGCCGTCAACACCCACGGGGCGCCCCCGGCTACGGGCCACAGCACGGCGATGTCGTTGCGCGCGTCTTCACCATTGCTGCCGGTCTTGTCACCCACGCGCCAGCGCTTGCCCAGGCCCGCGCGCAGGCAGGCGTCGCCGGTTTCGTTGTCGATCAGCCAGTCGGCCAGCTGCTGCCGCGAAGCCGGTTGCAGTACCTCGCCCAACACCACGCGCTGCAGGGTCGCGGCCATCGCCGCCGGCGTGGTGGTGTCGCGCGGGTCGCCCTTGGCAAAGCTGTTCAGCTCCGGCTCCAGGCGGTCACTGCGGCTCACCGTGTCGCCGCTGGCGCGCAGGAACGCGGTCACTGCGGGCGGGCCACCGACCACGCCGAACAGCAGGTTGGCGGCGGTGTTGTCGCTGGTGATGATCGTGGCACGGCACAGATCGCGCACGGTCATGTCCTTGCCGGCGTGGCGGCGGGTGACCGGTGCATGCGAGAGCAGATCGGCCTCGCCCACCGGCACGCGCCTGTCCAGCAATGCCGGCATGCGTTCGGCCTGGCTGAGCACGGTGGCCGCCAGCATGCTCTTGAAGGTGCTGCACATCGGGAAGCGCTCGTCCTGGCGATGACCGATGCGGCGACCGCTGGCAGTGTCCAGCAGGGTCACGCCGAGGCGTCCGGCGCAGGCCTTTTCCAGCGCGGCGAAATCACTGGCGGCGGTGATGGCGGCATCGGTGGGTGCGTTGGCGGTGGCCTTGCCCGCTGCACGTGCCAGCAGCGGCAAGGCAAGCGAGGAAGCCACGGCGGCAGCACTGAACTGCAGGAATCGGCGACGGGCGAGCATGCGGGTTCTCCTGGGGGACTGCTCGATTATTGAAGCCTTGATCGGGGGCGACCAGCGCAAAAAATCTGCGAGAGACATTAGTTCAATTAATGCCTGACGCATTCAACCCCTTAATTTTCCGAAATGTCTCGTTGAAGCGTTAGGATCATCCATCACTCCAGCTCACGACTGCGCGATGTTGCACCCTACCCTGCCACTGAACGCGCTGCGCGCCTTCGAGGCCGCCGCCCGCCACCAGAACTTCACCCGTGCCGCGCTGGAGCTGTGTGTCAGCCAGGCCGCACTGAGCCACCAGATCCGTGGGCTGGAGGACCGGCTCGGCATCCGCCTGTTCCATCGCCTCCCGCGCGGCGTGGCGCTCACCGATGAAGGCGCGGCCCTGTATCCGGTGCTCAACGAATCGTTCGAGCGCATCTCCGCCAGCATCGCGCGTTACACCGGCGGACCTGCGCGTGAAGTGCTGACCCTGGGCGTGGTCGGCACCTTCGCCACCGGCTGGCTGCTGCCACGGTTGGCCGCGTTCGAGGCAGCGCACCCGGACATCGAGCTGCGCCTGCAGACCCACAACAACCGCATCGACCTGGCCGGAGAAGGGCTGGACCTGGCGATCCGCTTTGGTGATGGCGACTGGCAGGGCCAGGCGTGCACGGCGATCCTCGACGCGCCGTTTGCACCGCTGTGCGCACCGGCGCTGGCGCGGCGCCTGAAACAGCCACGCGACCTGGGCACGCTGCCGCTGCTTCGTTCCTACCGCAGCGACGAATGGCCGCGCTGGCTGCAGGCGGCCGGGGTCAGCGGCGTGGAAGCGCGCGGGCCGGTATTCGATTCCTCGTTGACGGTCGCGATGGCGGCCGCCGGTGGCGCCGGTGTGGCCTTGCTGCCGCTGCGCATGTTCGAGCAGGAACTGGCCGAGGGTCGCCTGCTGCAGCCGTTCAGCACCACGCTGGAGCTGGGGCGCTACTGGCTGACGCGGCTGCGATCGCGTGCCGAACGTGAGCCGGCCAGGCGCTTTCGCGAATGGCTGCAGGCACAGGGCGGGTAGGCAGTGCCGGCCGCTGGCCGGCAATCCCTTGATCGTTGTGGGCGCATCGCGCTGCCGGCCAGCGGCCGGCACTACCGGTCAGGACTCGAGCAGTTCCATCCAGGCGGCTTCGGCCTTTTCCAGCTGCGCGGCGGCGGTTTCGCGATCGCGGCCAAGCACGGCCATGCGCGTGGCATCGGCGTAGTTGGCCGGGTCGGCCAGCTGGCGGTCCAGCTCGGCCAGGGCACCTTCCAGCTCGGCCACCTTGGCTTCAGCGGCGGCCAGCTTGTGCGGGTTCACCGGCTTCTTCTGCACCACCTGCGCCACCGGGGCGGTCTTGACCACCACCGGCTCTTCCACCTGTTCCATGCGCGCCTTGGTGCCCTGCGCCTGCGGGCGGGTACGCAGCCACGCGGCGTAGGCATCCAGGTCGCCATCGAACGGCTCGACCACGCCATCGGCCACGCGCCAGTAGGTATCGCAGACCAGGCCGATCAGATGGCGGTCGTGCGAGACCATCACGATCGCGCCTTCGAAGGTGGCCAATGCTTCGGCCAGCGCTTCGCGCATTTCCAGGTCAAGGTGGTTGGTCGGTTCGTCCAGCAGCAGCACGTTCGGCTGCTGCCAGGCGATCAGCGCCAGCGCCAGGCGTGCGCGCTCGCCACCGGAGAAGCCATCGACCGGCTCGAACGCGCGGTCACCCGGGAAGTTCCACTTGCCGAGGAAGTCGCGGAACGACTGGTTCGGTGCGTCCGGGGCGATCTCGCGGAAGTGCTCCATCGGCGACTGGCCTTCGTGCAGCGACTCCACCGTGTGCTGGGCGAAGTAGCCGATCTTCAGGTCCGGGTGCGCCATGCGCTCGCCGACGATCGGCGCCAGCTCGCCCACCAGGGTCTTCACCAGGGTGGTCTTGCCGGCACCGTTCGGGCCGAGCAGGCCAATGCGCTGGCCCGCTTCCAGACCAAAGCCGACGTTGTGCAGGATCACTGCATCCTTGCCGTAGCCGGCCTCGACATGGTTCAGGCGGATCAGCGAGAACGGCAGCTTGGCCGGCGGCGCGAACTCGATGCGGAACTCGCGCTCGGCGCGCACTGCTTCGGTGCCGGCCAGCTTGGCCAGGCGCTTCATGCGGCTCTGCGCCTGCGCGGCCTTGCTGGCCTGTGCCTTGAAGCGGTCGATGAAGCTCTGCAGGTGGGCGCGCTCGGCCTGTTCCTTCTCGTGCGCGATCTGCTGCTGGCGCAGCTGTTCGGCGCGCTGGCGCTCGAAATCGGTATAACCGCCCGGGTAGAGCTTGGCGCCGCCGCCGTGCAGGTGCAGGGTGTGGGTGGCCACGTTGTCGAGGAACTCGCGGTCATGCGAGATCAACAGCAGGGTGCCGGGGTACTTCAGCAGCCACTGCTCCAGCCAGTACACCGCGTCCAGGTCCAGGTGGTTGGTCGGTTCGTCCAGCAGCAACAGGTCGCTGGGCATCATCAGCGCGCGGGCCAGGTTCAGGCGTACGCGCCAGCCGCCGGAGAACGAGGACACCGCGCGGTGGTGGGTCTCGGCCGGGAAACCGAGGCCGTGCAGCAGCTTGCCGGCGCGCGCTTCGGCGTCGTAGGCCCCCATCTCGGCCATCTTCGTGTGCGCGTTGGCCACCGCCTCCCAATCTTCGCGCGCGGTTGCTTCAGCCTCTTCAGCCAGCACCGCAGCCACATCGGTATCCCCGCCCAGCACAAAGCTCAGCGCCGGGTCCGGCAGCGACGGGGTTTCCTGGGCCACGCTGGCGATACGGACCTTGCCGGGCAGGTCGACGTCACCCTTGTCGGCCTCCAGCTCGCCCTTCACCGCCGCGAACAGGCTGGACTTGCCAGCACCGTTGCGGCCGACCACGCCCACCCGGTAACCGGCGTGCAGGGTCAGGTCGACATTGGACAACAGCAGCCGCTCGCCGCGGCGCAAGGCGAAATTACGAAGGGAGATCATCGGGGGAGGGGTCCATATAACCGGATGGAATGTGCTGGTGAGCACTGTTCCTGCGACGTAATTCTAGCGTTAACGAATACTTGACGCGCCCCGGGATGCGCGGCGGCAGGCCAACTCTCTCCCTCGTCGGCCCCGCGCAGCCCCCGGGCCCCACCTCCCGCCGCTGCCCTCTGCCGCTAAATGGTTGCTGCTGCAACGTTTTTTCCTGTTGCAACCATTTGACAGGCACTGAATATCCCGTTAATTCCTGCCTTGCGCACCGCAACAACCGCCGTCCGCCTCACCCCCGTGATGTCGATTCCGGTGCCACCCCCGCCAACCGGAGCCCCATCCCGATGACCCGCAAGACCAGCCTGATCGCCGCCGCCGTCGCTGTCGCACTCGGTGGCTCTCCGTTCGTTGCCGCTGCCCAGCAGGCCGGCACCGCCGCCAACACCCTGGACACGGTGATCGTCACCGGCACCCGCGTGGCCGACCGCACCGTCGCCGAATCGCAGTCGCCGATCGACATCATCACCCCTGAAGTGCTGCAGTCCACCGGCACCGGTGAACTGGCCACCGCACTGTCACGCGCCCTGCCCTCGCTGAACTTCCCGCGCCCGGCCTTGACCGACGGCACCAGTGGCGTGCGCCCGGCGCAGCTGCGCGGCCTGTCGCCGGACCAGGTGCTGGTGCTGGTCAACGGCAAGCGCCGCCATACCTCGGCGATGATCAACGTCAACGGCAGCATCGGCCGTGGCTCGTCGGCGGTGGACATCAATGCGATCCCGATCGCCGCCATCGAGCGCGTGGAAGTGCTGCGCGACGGTGCGTCGGCACAGTACGGCTCGGACGCCATTGCAGGCGTCATCAACATCGTGCTCAAGGGCAGCGGCCGTGGCGGCAGCCTGGCCGTGGACTACGGCCAGTACTCGGCCGGTGACGGCAACAAGTACCAGCTCTCCGGCGATACCGGCGTCGAGTTCGGCAACGGCCGTGGTCGCGTGCACGTGGCTGGCCAGATCAGCCAGCAGGACGAGAGCAACCGCGCCGGCCCGTACCGCGGCACCACCCCGAACACCGGCAACTTCCCCAGCATCGGCCAGAAGACCTTCATCGTCGGCGACCCGCGCGTGGATGCCACCGCCGCGTCGGCCAACGCCAGCTTCGACTTCAGCGACCACGTGACCGGCTACGCCAGCGCGCTGCTCAGCAACCGCGACATCACCTCGTTCGCGTTCTACCGTTCGCGCAACCACAGCGGACAGAGCGCGCTGCTGGCACAGACCTACCCCGACGGCTTCGTGCCGGAGATCAACCAGTATTCGAAGGACCGCTCGCTGGTGGCCGGGGTCAAGGGCAACACCGACAACGGCTGGACCTGGGACCTGAGCCTGAACCACGGTGAGAACACCCTCGACTTCCACACCCGCAACAGCATCAACTACAGCCTCGGCGCAACCAGCCCGCGCTCGTTCTATGACGGCACGCTGAAGTACCAGCAGGACATCTTCAATGCCGACCTGACCAAGTCGCTGGACTGGGGCCTGGCCTACCCGGTCACGCTGTCCTTCGGTGGTGAGTACCGCAAGGAAAAGTGGGACCAGAACCCGGGCGAACTGAACTCGTACACCGGCAGCGGCGCGCAGGGCTTCGCGGGCTTCACCCCGACCAATGAAGTGCATGCCGACCGCCACAACTACGCGGTCTATGCTGGCCTGGAAGCGGACCTGACCGAGAAGTTCTCGGCCGGCATCACCGGCCGCTACGAGGACTACTCGGACTTCGGCGACCGCTTCTCCGGCAAGCTGTCGGCGCGCTATGCATTCACCGACAAGGTCGCGCTGCGGGCCACCGCCTCCAGTGGCTTCCGTGCACCGTCGCTGGCGCAGCAGGGCTACCAGGCGGTCACCAGCCAGTTCCTCAATGGCGTGTTCGTCGAGCGCGGTACCTTCCCGACCACCAGCCCGGCCGCACAGGCGCTGGGCGCCTCGCCGCTGAAGGCCGAAACCTCCACCTCCTACAGCCTGGGCCTGGTGCTGCAGCCGGTCGACCGCCTGTACATCACCGTCGACGCCTACCAGATCGACATCGATGACCGCATCGCATTGTCGTCCAGCATCACCACCAACGCGGCCACCAGCGCGCTGCTGGGCACCCTGGGCCTGCCGCAGGTGACCGCGTTCTCCTACTTCACCAACGGCCTGGATACGCGCACCCGTGGCGTCGACTTCGTGTCCAGCTATACGGTGCCGTTCAACGCCAGCAGCCTGGAGCTGACCGCTGCATACAGCTACAACGACACCGAAGTGCGCCGCGTTGGCGGCACCCCGGCGGTGTTCGGAACGCTGGGCCTGACCCAGTCGCTGATCGGTCGCGACGAAATTGGCCGCATCGAGGACAGCTACCCGCGCGACAAGGCGATCCTGAGCGGCACCTGGCGTTCGGACCACTGGGAACTGGGCCTGGCCGCCACCCGCTACGGCAAATTCACCGTGCGCAACTCGGCCACCGCGCTGCGTGACCAGACCTACGGCGACGCCTGGGTGGTGGATGCCTCGGCCAGCTACAAGCCGAGCAGCAACTGGACCCTGACCGTGGGCGCCGACAACCTGCTGGACAAGTACCCGGACCGCACCGAAGACCTGCAGAACTCGACCTTCGGCATGCTGCCGTACAGCAACTACTCGCCGTTCGGCTTCAACGGCGCGTATGTGTACGGGCGGATCAAGTACACCTGGTAAGCGGTAACGGGCGTGCCGGGCCCTGCCCGGCGCCGCTCTGGTAGTGCCGGCCGCTGGCCGGCATCCCCTCGCCGCATCTGGAGGAGAGCCCCTTCTTGTTGAAGGGGCGCTCCGAAGGCGGGGGTAGAAGAGAAATGCGTGGGCAAACCCTCCGGCCACGGCACGTGGACGGCGGGTTTGCCGTATCTGGCCGCTTCGGTGAAAATCGGGGTATCCCCCTGCTTTCTGCGAGTGCCGATGCACCATGACACCGACCTGATCAACATCGTGGCCGTTGGCCTGGGGCTCGCCTTCATCTTCGGCGCGCTGGCCAACAAGCTCCGCTTGTCTCCCCTGGTCGGTTACCTGGTTGCTGGCATCTGCGTAGGTCCGTTCACCCCCGGCTTCGTCGCCGACCAGGCGCTGGCCAACCAGCTGGCCGAACTGGGCGTGATGCTGCTGATGTTCGGTGTCGGCCTGCACTTCTCGCTGAAGGACCTGATGGCGGTCAAGGCCATCGCCATTCCCGGTGCCATTGGGCAGATCGCAGTGGCCACCCTGCTCGGCTGGGGCGTGGCCTCGCTGATGGGCTGGCCGGCCATCCATGGCGTCATCTTCGGTTTCTCGCTGGCCACCGCCAGCACCGTGGTGCTGCTACGGGCGATGGAAGAACGCCGCCTGCTGGAGACGATGCGCGGCAAGATCGCGGTCGGCTGGCTGATCGTCGAAGACCTGGCCTGCGTGCTGGCACTGGTGATGATGCCGGTGATGGCCGGCGTGTTCGGCCCCGACGCGGCCAAGGAATCGCACTCGCTGGGCAGCGTGCTGGCCGACATCGGCTGGACCTTCGTGCAGCTGGGCCTGTTCGTGGCGGTGATGCTGGTGGTCGGGCGCCGGGTCATCCCGTGGATCCTGGAACGCATCGCCGGTACCGGTTCGCGTGAGCTGTTCACCCTGTCCGTGCTGGCGATCGCGCTGGGCGTGGCGTTCGGCTCGGCGATGCTGTTCGGCGTCTCGTTCGCGCTGGGCGCGTTCTTTGCCGGCATGCTGCTCAACGAATCGGAGCTGAGCCACAAGGCCGCGCATGATTCGCTGCCGCTGCGCGATGCGTTCGCGGTGTTGTTCTTTGTGTCGGTCGGCATGCTGTTCGACCCCAACATCATCGTGCAGCACCCGTGGCAGGTGCTGGCCACGGTGCTGATCATCATGTTCGGCAAGTCGGCCGCCGCGTTCTTCATCGTGCGTGCGTTCGGCCACCCGACCAGCACCGCGCTGACCATCTCGGCCAGCCTGGCGCAGATCGGCGAGTTCGCCTTCATCATCGCCGGCCTCGGCGTGGCGCTGCAGATCCTGCCGAAGGAAGGCCAGTCGCTGGTGCTGGCCGGGGCACTGGTGTCGATCATGCTCAACCCGCTGGTGTTCGGCCTGCTCGACCGTTGGCAGGCCAAGCAGGAGCAGTCTCCGCAGGTACCCGAGCCGCCCGAAGCGATCGGCCCGTCGCGCGACCTGCATGACCACGCCATCGTGATCGGCTATGGCCGGGTGGGCAGCGAACTGGCGCAGGTGCTGCGCGACCGTGGCGTGCCGGTGCTGGTGATCGATGACAACAAGGAACACGTCGAGCAGGCGCACGCCAAGGGCCTGGCGGCGATCCGCGGCAGTGCCGCTGCCGACCGGGTGCTGGCCGAGGCCCATCCTGAGCGGGCCAAGATCGCGGTGCTGGCGATTCCGCAGCCGCTGGAAGCCGGTGAGGCGCTGGCCAAGCTGCGGGCGATCAACCCGGACCTGACCCTGCTGGCGCGTGCGCACAGCGACGCCGAGGTGAAGCATCTGCTGGAACACGGTGCGGATGGCACGGTGATGGCCGAACGTGAGCTGGCGTATTCGCTGGCGGAGATGGTGATGGCCACGCCGCCGTATCGCGGGTTGGGCCAGCACAGTATTCCGGTGGTGTGAGGGGTGTGCGTGCGGCAGGGCTTGCAGCCCTGCACCTGCCGAATCAACGTCAACGGCAACGGCAAAAGCTCACTCTCCGTTGGATGGCGGGGCGCGTCCCGGCTGCTGTTGGTGGGTGTCGACCTTGGTCGACACGGCGGCGCATGGGGTCAGATCCGTTTTCCACAGGAAAACGGATCTGACCCCGGAAACAAAAAAATCCCCGGTCGACCCGCATCGACCGGGGATCTGGATCGCCACGTTGCCACGCCTTGGAGAGGCAGTTCCACCGTAACCCATCGCGGCGCCGGTGGTGATCGCCTGTGGCGATGACGACCAAGCGTGTGGCTATCAGGCGCCGGCCAGGGCCTGCTCCAGGTCGGCACGCAGGTCGCCGATATGTTCGATGCCGATCGACAGCCGCACGGTGTCTTCACTGACGCCGGCCTTGGCCAGCTCCGCCGCATCCAACTGGCGGTGGGTGGTCGAGGCGGGATGGGTGGCCAGTGACTTCGCATCGCCCAGGTTGACCAGGCGGGTGAACAATTTCAGCGCGTCAAGGAAACGTGCGCCTGCCTCGCGCCCGCCCGGCAGGCCGAAGGTCAGCACGCCCGAGCCGTGCCCACCCAGATAGCGCTGCGCGGCGGCGTGCTCGGGATCGTCGGCCAGCCCGGCATAGCGCACCCACGCCACCTTTGCGTGTGACTTCAGGAACTGCGCGACGGCCAGTGCGTTGGCGTTGATGCGTTCCATGCGCAGGGCCAGGGTCTCGATGCCCTGCAGGATCAGGAACGCATTGAACGGCGACAACGCAGCGCCGGTATTGCGCAGCGGCACCACCCGCGCGCGGCCGATGTAGGCCGCTGGCCCCAGGGCTTCGGTATAGACCACGCCGTGGTAGCTGGGGTCGGGCTGGTTGAGCCGCGCGAAGCGTTGGGGCTGTGCGGTCCAGTCGAAGCGGCCGGAATCGATGATCGCGCCGCCGAGGCTGGTGCCGTGGCCGCCCAGGTACTTGGTCAGCGAATGCACCACGATGTCGGCGCCGTGCTCGAATGGGCGCAGCAGGAACGGCGTGGCCACGGTGTTGTCGACGATCAGCGGCACGCCAGCGGCGTGCGCGACCTCCGCAATCGCAGCGATGTCGGTGACGTTGCCGCGCGGGTTGCCGATCGATTCGACGAACACCGCCTTGGTGCGCTCGTCGATCAGCGCGGCGAACGCAGAAGGATCAGCCGGATCAGCAAAGCGCGCTTGGATGCCGTATTGCGGCAGCGTGTGCGCCAGCAGGTTGAGGCTGCCGCCGTACAGCGCGCTGGAGGCAACGATGTTGTCGCCGGCCTCTGCAATGGTCTGGATGGCATAGGTGATCGCGGCCTGCCCCGAGGCCAGCGCCAGCGCACCGATGCCGCCTTCCAGCGCGGCCAGGCGCTGCTCCAGCACGTCGGTGGTGGGGTTCATGATGCGCGTATAGATATTGCCCGGTACCTTCAGGTCGAACAGGTCGGCGCCGTGCTGGGTGTCATCGAAGGCATACGCCACCGTCTGGTAGATCGGCACCGCCACCGCGCGGGTAGTCGGGTCGGGACGGTAGCCGCCGTGTACGGCCAGGGTTTCCAGTTGCCACTGCGGGTCGCTCATTGCGCCAGGCTCCATCCGGGGAAACCGCCACCATAGGCCAGCCGTCGCCGGCCGCTGAAAGCTGCTGGCGATGACGTCCATACCGGGGGTTATCAGGTTGGCCGCGATTCAGGCAGCGGTCACGGGGCGTTGATAGGCTTCGCCGCCGGGCGCTCCTGCCCGGGCACGGAGGCCCCACGCGCATGCAGCCATCCCCTTGGACACCCACCGCCAACGGTACCCCGACCCAGGTCTTGTTGGTGGAGGACGACCGTCGCCTGGCCGAACTGGTCAGCGACTATCTCCACGAACATGGTTTCGCCGTGCAGCATGTGGCGCGCGGTGACCTTGCCGGCGCGGCCTGCCGCCAGCATGCGCCCGAGCTGGTGGTACTGGACCTGATGCTGCCCGGCCTCGGCGGCATCGACGTGTGCCGGCAGATCCGCGGTTTCTCCGACGTGCCGATCCTGATGCTGACCGCCTGCGAAGACGACATCGAGCAGGTGCTGGGCCTGGAATCGGGCGCCGATGACTATGTGCACAAACCGATCGAGCCGCGCCTGCTGCTGGCCCGCCTGCGCGCCCTGCTGCGCCGCCGTCATGGCAGCAGCAACACCGGTACACCCAGCCGTCTGATGCATGGCGAACTGCTGATCGACCGCATGCAGCGCGAAGTGCACCTGCACGGTCAGCCGGTCGAGCTGGGCACCACGGAATTCGAGATCCTGTGGCTGCTGGCCAGCCAGCCGGGGCAGATCCTTTCGCGCGACCAGATCCTGCAGGCGGTGCGCGGCATCGGCTTTGACGGCCTGGACCGCAGTGTCGATGTCAGCATCGGCAAGCTGCGCCGCAAGCTCGGCGATGATGCGCGCGAACCGCGGCGGATCAAGACCGTGTGGGGCCGTGGCTACCAGTTCAATCCGTCGGCCTGGACGGCATGAAGCGGCTGTTCCTGTGGTTGTGGTTTATCACGGGTGCCTGCTTCCTGGTGTCGGTGTTCTTCCTCAACCACATCCTGGACGGCATCTACACGCCCGTGCAGGATCGCGTCTTCGTCCAGCAGGTGCGTGGTCAGGTGTACGCCCTGCGCAGTGGCCTGGCCGGCCTGGATGCCGACCAGCAGCGTGAGCGCCTGCAGCAGTGGCAGCCACACTACGGCATCGCCCTGACCCTGCTCGACAAACCTCCCGCACTCGACGCGCAGGAACAGGTGGCCGTGAAGGCCGATGGTTTCATCGTGCGCGATCAATACCAGCAGGTCCTGCTGCCCATCGAGGGCAGCGATGGCCGCTGGCTGCACCTGCGCCTGCCTGGCGCGGTGCAGATGACGACGTACATGACCATCGCCGCCTACCTCAGCATCCTGCTGCTGGTGGGCGCCAGCCTGTACGCGTGGGTGCGCCTGCTCTGGCGCGACCTGGAAGCGCTGCGCCGGCATGCCGACCGCATCGGTTCGGGCGATCTGCAGGCACGTGCCCAGGTCTCGCCACGCTCGCAGATCCGGGTCATCGTCGACCACTCCAACCGCATGGCGGCACGCGTGGCCGAACTGGTGCAGCGCCAACGCGACCTGACCCATGCGATCTCGCACGAGCTGCGCACGTCGATCGCGCGCGTGGCCTTCGGCCTGGACCTGATGCAGGACAGCGATGACCGCGAACGCCGCGAACGGCTGGCGCGGGGCCTGCACGGCGATCTGGCCGAACTCAACCGGCTGGTCAGCGAACTGCTGGCTTACGAACGGCTGGAGCATCCCAGCGAGGGCGAGCCGATGCAGCGCATCGAAGCCAACGACTGGCTGCAGGCCTGCCTGGCCGATGCGCGCCGCGATGCCGAACGTGCCGGGGTGGTACTGCGCGTGCAGCCCAGTGCGTTGCCGCGGGTGGATGCCGAACCACGCCTGCTGCAGCTGGCACTCAGCAATCTGGTGGGCAATGCGCTGCGCCATGCGCGTTCGCAGGTGGAAGTCTCGCTGGTCGGTGTCAGCGGCCGCGCCTGCCTGCGTGTGGATGACGACGGTCCCGGCATTGCCGAAGCCGATCGCGAGAAGGTGATGCGCCCGTTCACCCGCCTGGATGACAGCCGCAGCCGCGATACGGGGGGCTTCGGCCTGGGCCTGGCCATCGTCAGCCGCATTGCCGTCCGCCACGGCGGCGAGCTTCGCATCAGCCGCGCCACGTTGGGCGGCGCGCGCATGGAAATGCACTGGCCGCTGGCTGCCAGCTGAACGCCCCTGGGCGCGATTACAGTTGATTACAACTCCCGCACAACTGCGGACGGATCGGTCGCCGGCGTATCGCCACGCTAGCGACCCTGCAGCACTCGCCGGATGCGCGTGCTGCCTTCCTCCCATTGTCGAGAGTTTCCATGTCCCAGCTTCGCCGTTCCCCCGCCCTGCTCTGCCTGGCCCTGTTGCCGCTGTTCGCCGCACCGATCGCCCACGCCAAGGATGACCACTGGACCTTCGAGGTCGCTGCCGGCGGTGGCGTGGCGCCGCGCTACAGCGGCAGCGAGGAGTATCGTGCGACGCCGTCGTTGTCCTTTGATGTCACCTCGCCGGGTGGATGGTTTCTGGGCACCAGTGGCATTGGCTGGGGCACCTCCATCGGCGAGCACACCCGCGTGCGCGCGTATGTCGGCGCCAGCGGCATCCGCAAGGAAAAGGACTCGCTGCTCGGCGGTTCCGACTTCCTGCGCGGCATGGGTGATATCGATACCCGTCCCCTGGTCGGCATCTCGGCTGGTTATACGCTGGGCGAAGCCGTGCTGAGCGGCTCCTGGCAGTTCACCCGCAAGGACGAGGACAAGGCCGAGAACGGCCTGGCCACCCAGCAGATCCATCTGAACCTGAGCATGCCGCTGTTCGACCTGGCCGGCGGCGTGGTCAGCGGCAGCGTGTCCACCGACTACGGCAACCGCGGCTACATGCAGACCTGGTACGGCGTCAGCCCGGAACAGGCGGCGCGTACCGGCTTTGCCGAGCACAAGCCAAAGGCCGGCCTGGTCAGTGCCGGTGTCGGTCTGAAGTGGAGCCACCGCGTGGGCCGCAACGGCAACTGGTACATCTCGGCCGAAGGCACGCGCCTGCTCGGTGATGCCGCCGACAGCCCGATCGTGCAGAAGGCGAACCAGTTCGGCTTGATGAGCGGCTATACGCACCGCTTCTGAGTGAGCGCCGGGCATGGCCCGGCATACTCCGCAGGAAACGGGGCGCTGCGGCCAGGCGGCGCCCCGTGTGAATCACGCTTTGGCGAATACCAGGCGGCCGCCGTCGTTTCCGACTTCGATGGTATCGCCGTTGACGAAAGCACCCGACAGGATCTGCTGTGCCAGCGGATTCTCCAGCTGCGACTGGATTGCACGCTTCAACGGGCGTGCGCCATAGACCGGATCGAAGCCGACGTTGCCGAGCAGGTCGAACGCCGCATCGGAGACCGCCAGCTTCAACCCGCGCTCGGCCAGCCGCTTTTCAAGCCCACGCATCTGGATGCGCGCGATCTGCTTGATCTGTTGCTTGTCCAGCGGGTGGAACACCACGATGTCGTCCAGGCGGTTGATGAACTCCGGACGGAAGTGCGCCTGTACCACGCCCATCACCGCCGCCTTCATCTGCGTGTAGGCCTCCGGACTGTCGTCGGCGCTCATGTCCTGGATCTGGTGCGAGCCCAGGTTCGAGGTCATCACGATGACGGTGTTGCGGAAGTCCACGGTACGGCCCTGTCCATCGGTCAGGCGGCCATCGTCCAGCACCTGCAGCAGGATGTTGAACACATCCGGATGCGCCTTCTCCACTTCGTCCAGCAGGATCAGCGAGTACGGACGGCGACGCACGGCCTCGGTCAGGTAGCCACCTTCCTCGTAGCCCACGTAACCCGGAGGCGCGCCGATCAGGCGGGCCACGCTGTGCTTCTCCATGAATTCGCTCATGTCGATGCGGATCATCGCGTCGGCACTGTCGAACAGGAACTCGGCCAGCGACTTGCACAGCTCGGTCTTGCCGACGCCGGTCGGGCCGAGGAACAGGAACGAGCCGGCCGGGCGATTCGGATCGGACAGGCCCGCACGCGAACGGCGCACGGCATCGGAGACGACCTTGATCGCTTCTTCCTGGCCGACCACGCGGTTGTGCAGCACCTCTTCCATGCGCAACAGCTTGTCGCGCTCGCCTTCGAGCATCTTGTTGACCGGGATGCCGGTCCAGCGCGATACGACCTCGGCGATCTCCTCGTCGGTCACGCGGTCCTGCACCAGCTTGAAGTCCTTGTGCTCGGCCTCCTGGGCCGCGGCCAGCTGCTTTTCCAGCTGCGGCAGCAGCCCGTACTGGATCTCGCTCATCTTGGCGAAATCCTGGCGGCGCTGCGCGGCCTCCAGCTCCAGCTTGGCCTGCTCGACCTGTTCCTTGATCTTGGTCGCGCCCTGCA
Organism: Stenotrophomonas sp. YJH_SMC_4; assembly: GCF_059371575.1. NCBI lineage: Bacteria > Pseudomonadati > Pseudomonadota > Gammaproteobacteria > Lysobacterales > Lysobacteraceae > Stenotrophomonas > Stenotrophomonas sp. YJH_SMC_4. Next base: position 5,230 of record NZ_JCAFUR010000010.1, on the reverse strand, counting down.
GCGCGGCCTTCTCCGACTTCCAGATTTCATTGAGGTCGGAGAACTCGCGCTCCAGCCCGTCGATGTCGTTCTCCAGGTCGGCCAGGCGCTGCCGCGAGGCTTCGTCCTTCTCCTTCTTCAGCATCTCGCGCTGGATCTTCAGCTGGATCACCCGGCGCTCAAGGCGGTCCAGCTCTTCCGGCTTGGAGTCGATCTCCATGCGCAGTCGCGAGGCGGCTTCGTCCATCAGGTCGATGGCCTTGTCCGGCAGCTGGCGGTCGGTGATGTAGCGGTTGGACAACGTCGCAGCCGCGACGATGGCCGGATCGGTGATCTCCACGCCGTGGTGCACGGCGTACTTTTCCTTCAGGCCGCGCAGGATCGCGATGGTGTCCTCCACCGACGGCTCGCCCACGAACACCTTCTGGAAGCGACGCTCCAGCGCAGCATCCTTCTCGATGTACTTGCGGTATTCGTCCAGCGTGGTGGCGCCGATGCAGTGCAGCTCGCCGCGTGCCAGCGCTGGCTTCAGCATGTTGCCGGCATCCATCGCGCCATCGGCCTTGCCGGCGCCGACCATGGTGTGCAGTTCGTCGATGAACAGGATGATCTGGCCCTCGTTCTTGGCCAGGTCGTTGAGCACGCCCTTCAGACGCTCCTCGAATTCGCCGCGGAACTTGGCCCCGGCAATCAGCGCGCCCATGTCCAGCGACAGCACGCGCTTGCCGCGCAGGCCTTCGGGCACTTCGTCGTTGATGATGCGCTGGGCCAGCCCTTCCACGATCGCGGTCTTGCCCACGCCGGGTTCGCCGATCAGCACCGGGTTGTTCTTGGTCCGGCGCTGCAGCACCTGGATGGTGCGGCGGATCTCCTCGTCTCGGCCGATCACCGGGTCGAGCTTGCCGCTCTCGGCACGCGCGGTCAGGTCGATGGTGTATTTCTCCAGCGCCTGGCGCTGTTCCTCGGCATTCTCCGACTGCACGTTCTCGCCGCCGCGCAGCTTGTCGATGGCCGCCTGCAGGCGCGTCTTGTCGGCACCGGCGGCGCGCAGCGCCATGCCCAGCGTGCCGCCGTCGTCCAGCGCCGCCAGCACGAACCACTCGCTGGCAATGAAGGCATCCCCGTGCTGCTGGGCCAGCTTGTCGGTCTGGTTCAGCAGGCGCCCCAGGTCGTTGCCCATCGAGACGTTGCCGGCCTGGCCGGACACCTTCGGCAGCGCATCCAGCGCCTCGGTCAGGCGCTCGCGCAGTACCGGCACGTTCACCCCGGCCTGGGCCAGAAGCGGACGCGTGCTGCCGCCCTGCTGGTCCAGCAGCGCGCTGAACAGGTGAACCGGTTCGATGATGCTGTTGTCGCGGCCCACGGCCAGCGACTGTGCGTCTGCCAGCGCCTGCTGGAAACGCGAGGTGAGCTTGTCCATCCGCATTGCGAATCCTCATCGGTCATCAGGGCCGGCCCGCGCCGGCGATGCTGGAAAGATGCGGTTGCCCCACCCGGTTTCAAGGGTGGCTGCGACTGCACCCCGAGGCCAGTCAGGCTTCGGCCAGCATGCCGGAACCGGTGTGGTCGGCGCGTTGATCCCGATCAGTTCCACGCGGTGAACGGGCTCAGCGGGTGATCGCGCTGCGGATCGCCCGCAGCTGCTGCTTGACCGCCCGCGCCTGGGCGGCATCCATCCGCAGCAGCGCCTTCTGCCCGATCGAGCGCGACTGCAGGGTGGGATCGACAAAGCGGTAGCGGCCGCGTTCATCGCGCTGTACCACTGGGGACTGGGCCAGTTCCGGGGTGTCCAGCAGGTGGTCGATCACCGCGACCAGGCGGTGGTTGAAGTACCCGTCGGGCCGGCCCAGGTCCACATAGGCCTGCTGGATCAGCGGATAGAAGCGCTTGTAGGCGGTAGCCGTTGCCGCCGGGTCCAGCGCGGTGAAGGCCTGCACGTAGGGCGCATAGCGCGCCGCGTTGCTGGCGGCGATGCGTTCGCCGCCCTCGGCGGGTTCGACCTGCAGGCTGCCCGGCAGCGGCCGCGCGGCCAGCGCGGTCGGCGGCACGCTGGGCTTGTCCAGGTTGTCGAGCTGGGTAACCAGGCGCTGGATCAGGTGGTCGCGCAGCAGCAGGGTCAGTGGCCCCTCGCCCTGGAACAGCTGGCTCAATGCACCCCAGGCGGCCGTATCGCTGTCAGCCAGCTTGGGCAGCGCCGGATCGGCGGCGGCCTCGGTATCCAGCGGATGCTTGATCGCGGGCGGTGCTGGCGCGGGTTCCGCGGCCGCCTGCGGTTGTGGCGGCGCGCTGGTACTGGCGGGGGTTGATTGCACCGGCACCGAAACACCGTCTGCCAGGCGCTTCAGCTGATCGCGGAACAGCCAACCACCGGCACCACCGATCACCACCACGCCCAACACCCAGGGCCATACCGCCTTTCCACTCTGCATGATGCAGCACCTCGTTCCATACGCATGGTGAAGGTGTGACCCCACCGATTGCAGCCGGTTCCCCGCCTGTTCCGCTGCCGTTCGGGTTGAGGCCTGCAGCAAGGCCGTGCTCACACTTGCTTTGCATGCAGCGCGCGAGGCTGTGAGCCTTGTTCTGTGGAGGCACTGCCATGCAGTACGCGCTGTATTACTGGACCGGCATCCAGGGCCGTGGCGAGTTCGTGCGGCTTGCGCTGGAGGACGCCGGTGCCGACTACATCGACATGGCGCGGGTGCACGGCGATGCGGTGATGCAGCCGTTTCTCGATGGCGGCAGTGAAGGTGCGCAGCCCTTCGCACCGCCATTCCTGAAGGCGGGCCGCCAGGTCATTGCACAGGTCGCCGCGATCCTGGATTTCCTCGGCCCGACGCTGGACCTGGTGCCGCAGGCGGCCTCGCGGCGGGTGCAGGCACTGCAGTTGCAGCTGACCATCGCCGACCTGGTAGCCGAGGTGCACGACACCCACCATCCAATTGCCGCATCGAAGTACTACGAAGAGCAAAAGACCGAAGCCAAGGCACGGGCCGCCTCACTGCGCAGCGAACGGCTGCCGAAGTTCCTCGGCTACTTCGAGCAGGTGCTGGCCGCCAATGGTGGCCGCCACGCACTGCGCGAGCATTCCTATGTTGATCTGTCGCTGTTCCAGCTGCTGAGCGGACTGGACTACATGTTCCCGCGCCGCATGCAGGCACTGGCGCCGACCCTGCCCCTGCTGCGTGCGCTGCAGGAGCGGGTGGCAAAGCGGCCGAACATCGCCGCCTATCTGGCCTCGGAGCGGCGGTTGCCGTTCAACACCAACGGCATCTTCCGCCACTACCCGGAACTGGACGCCGAACGGTAGTGCCGGCCGCTGGCCGGCAGCTGCACGATCCGGCCGAAGCCCATGAGGATGCCGGCCAGCGGCCGGCACTACCGTTGGGTCAGTTGTTTTCACCCAGCGGCTGCACCGGCTGCTTCTGCAGCGAAAGCAACCCCAGCAGCAACGCCAGTGCCACGTAGGCACCAGCGAACTGCCAGCTGATGATGCGCGCCAGGCCGTCCAGCTCCCACGGCAGGTAGATGCCACCACGCGGATCCACCGAGTGGATCAGGCCGAACAGGGTCAGCACCGCAGCCACCAGCAGGAAGCCGCAGGCACGGCGCAGGCGGCCATCGACCATCGCCACCACCGCCGAAATCCACAGCATCGAGGTGATGATGAAGCCGTTGCCGAGGGTGAAGATCACCGCCAGCTCGGGCAGGCCATGGCCGTCGAGCTTGGTCAGCAGCTGCGGCAGCTGGTCCGGCGCGATCCAGCCGGGTGCCTTGATCGCCAGCAGGTACGCCACCGACGGCAGGAAACCGAACACCATCGCACCGGTGTGGTGACGCGGCGTGGCCTGGAAGGCCTGGGTGGTGATATCGATGGCCACGTACACGATGATCGGTGCCAGCACCGCCAGCGGCAGCCACTGCACCAGCCCGGAGATGATGCCGAGCATGCCGCCGATGCCGACGAACAGGCCGGTCAGCAGCGTGTAGCCGCTGCGCGCACCCATGTGCTTGTAGGCCGGCTGGCCGATGTAGGGCGTGGTCTGCGCCACGCCGCCACAGACGCCGGCCACCAGCGTGGCCACCGCTTCCACCAGCAGGATGTCGCGGGTGCGGTAGTCGTCGCCGGCTGCGCGCGCGCTTTCAGACACGTTGATGCCGCCGACCACCATCAGCAGGCCGAACGGCAGCAGCAGCGGCAGGTAGGTCATCGCGGTGGGCAGGCCGTCGAGGAAGCCCAGTGTCGGCAGCGGCAGCACCACCTGCGGCGGCACCCACTCCGGTACATGGAAGCCGGGTGCGCCCAGCCCGGCCAGGCCGAGGCCGTAATACAGCACGGTGCCGAACACGAAGGCCAGCAGCACGCCCGGGCCACGCACCGGCAGCTTGCCCTTGGCGATCAGCACGTACAGCAGCAAACCGAGCGTGGTGAAGCCGACCAGCGGCGAGCGCAGCGTTTCCAGCAGCGGCAGCAGGCCCATCAGCACCAGCGCGATGCCGGCGATGGAACCCAGCAGCGCGGCTCGCGGCAGCGCGCGGGTGACCGCTTCGCCGAAGAACGACAGCACGAACTTGAGCACGCCCATGATGACCAGCGCGGCCATGCCCAGCTGCCAAGTGGCGATGCCCGCAGCGTGCGGGTCCATGCCCTGCTGCTTGAACGCGATGAAGGCCGGGCCGAGCACCAGCAGCGCCATGCCGATGCTGGTCGGTGCATCCAGACCGAGCGGCATGGCCGTGACACCGTCGCGGCCGGTACGCGCGGCCAGCCGGAGCGCCATCAGGGTGTACAGCAGGTTACCGACCAGCACGCCGAAGGCGGTGCCGGGGAACATGCGGCCGAACACCACGTCGGCGGGAAACTGGAAGATCCCGACCAGGGCCATGGCGATGAAGCCGAGGATGGAGAGGTTGTCGACGACCAGGCCGAAGAAGCCGTTGAAGTCGCCGGCGACGAACCAGCGACGCGGTGCGGCGGAAGCGGGAGCGGACATGGAAGGGGCGGTGGGGGTGGGGACCGCCGATGGTAGGCCCAGCGGGGCCAGCGCGCCAATTCCGTCGTGGAATGATGGGTTCCAGCCAACGGCGGAGCCCCTCGTGGCTGGGCGCGGGTAGAGTCGACTGTTAGTTGTGTAAACCCACCACGTTGTTCAGCAGGACTCTGGAAATAGGTGGCTGGCCACCGATCCCCATGTGAGGGCGGTGCCAGTTGTAGTGGTGCAGCCATTGGGTCAGCACGGAATTGCGCTGG
>NZ_JCAFUR010000009.1:0-135681 GCF_059371575.1 Stenotrophomonas sp. YJH_SMC_4 | reverse complement strand
TGGCAACGTATCGCTTGCTTTAAAACAATTAATAGTTGCTTGATCAAACGTCTGCAAGATGGACAATCATCCTTCCTGCAGGCGCCTTCACAAGATACCTGCGCATACTTTCAAAGATCGAGGGAAGTGGCCTCAGCGCCGCTCCCATGTGCTGCGAAGTTTCCTTCGTAGCGAGCCGCCCATTATGCCAGACTTTTTCAGTCCGTCAACACCTTCGTTCGATCATCTCGTTCGGCGGTGGTGGGCGCCCTGTTGTCGCTGAAGCCCCTTGGTGGCGACCCCTGCGACGGGGGAGGAGAAGTATGTCCCTATTCCCATCGTTTGTGAAGGGGGTGTGGCGATTTTTTTCACCGGATGTTGCATCCGTTCATCCGTCGCGCTGCGGGAGGACCGCCCGAAGAGCAGCCAAGCGTGGGCTTGGCTCTACAAGAGCATAAGGAAGGGCCGGCTGCGCCGGCCCTTCCTTTGTCTCAGGCAGCGACCAGGCGTACGCGGGCGAAGGTGCGCTTGCCGACCTGCAACAGGCCTTCGAAGCCCGGCTGCAGCACCTGCTGGCCGTCTTCGACCACCTCGCCGTCCACCTTGACCGCGCGCTCCTTGAGCTTGCGGTTGGCTTCGGAGTTGCTCGGGGTCAGGCCGGCCGCGGTCAGCAGCGCAGCAATACGCAGGCCTTCGACCGGGATCGCCACGTCCTGCAGCGGCAGCTGGGTGATATCGCCCTGCCCGGTCACCGCCGCTTCCCAGCCGGCGATCGCCTGCTCGGCCGCTGCGGCGTCGTGGAAGCGGGTCGCCAGTTCACGCGCCAGGCGCAGCTTGACCACGCGCGGGTTCAGGCCGCCATTGGCCACCTGCTCGCGCAGCTGCACGGCTTCGGCCTGGCTGATGTCGAAGGACAGCAGCTCGATCCAGCGCCACATCAGGGTGTCGTCCACCTTCATGGTCTTGGTGACGATGTCGATGGCCGGTTCGCTGATGCCAATGTAGTTGCCCAGCGACTTGGACATCTTGTTGACGCCGTCCAGGCCCTCCAGCAGCGGCATGGTCAGCACCACCTGCGGCTTCTGGCCGTGGTGCTCCTGCAGACCACGGCCCATCAGCAGGTTGAACTTCTGGTCGGTACCGCCCAGCTCCACGTCGGCCTCCAGGGCCACGGAGTCGTAGCCCTGCACCAGCGGGTACAGGAACTCATGGATGGCGATGGACTGCTGGGCGGCGTAGCGCTTGGCGAAGTCGTCGCGCTCGAGCATGCGTGCCACGGTGTGCTGGCCGGCCAGGCGGATCATGTCGGCCGCGCCCATCTTGCCGAACCACTCCGAGTTGAAGCGGACTTCGGTACGGCTGCGGTCCAGCACCTTGAACACCTGCTCCTCATAGGTACGGGCGTTGGCCAGCACGTCCTCGCGGCTGAGCGGCTTGCGGGTGAGGCTCTTGCCGGACGGGTCGCCGATCATGCCGGTGAAGTCGCCGATCAGGAAAATGACCTGGTGGCCGAGGTCCTGGAACTGGCGCATCTTGTTCAGCAGCACCGTGTGGCCCAGGTGCAGGTCGGGCGCGGTGGGGTCGAAGCCGGCCTTGATCCGCAGCGGGCGGCCCTCCTGCAGGCGCGCACGCAGATCCTCGAGCTTGAGGATCTCGTCGGCACCACGGCCGATCTGGGCAAGGGCTTCTTCAATCGAGGACACGTGACTACTCCCGGCAACGCCGATTCTTGTGTGGGGTGTTAAAGCAAAGTTAACCCGATTGGCTTCACAAAAGCCAATGGGCACAAGGGTTTGACGCGGTTTTCTCAGGTGTCTATGGTAACCGGCGATCAGGCCCCCGCTCCCGGGCCACCAGGAAAAAACCGCCGATGCACAATTCCGAACAAGGGCGCGCACGCAAGCAGCGCTTCCAGGAACGCCTCCACGTCCTGCACGACAACGCCCTGCATCGGAAGCTCAGGCAACATCTTCCCGCAGCCTTCAACGAGCGCTGGACCCGGCGCCATTGGATGCATGCCAGCCTGTTCGCGACCATCGGCGCCCTGGTGGCGACGATCGTGCCGGGCTTCTCGCACACCATCGACGCCCCCTTTGCCGACAGCCATACCAGCCTGGCACTGCCGTTGCCGCCGCTGGCCATGGCCCGCCAGCAGCAGGTGCCCGGTGACAGCTGGCAGGTGCTGCGCGTGGAACGCGGCCAGACCCTGAGCGATCTGTTCGACAAGGCCGGTATCCCGGCGACCACCCTGCACCGGGTACTGGACCACCCGGGCGCGCGCGAGGCGCTGACCAAGCTTCGCCCGGGCGCCGAGATCGCCTTCGACATGCCGCTGTCCGGCGACCTGCGCAGCATCCGCTTCGACCGCGATGCCGACAACCGGGTGGAGCTGAGCCTGGCCGGTGACGACATCAAGGAGAAGGTGACCAAGCGCGAGACCTCCACGCGCACGGTGGTCACCAGTGGCGAGATCACCAGCTCGCTGTATGCCGCGGCCCGCCGCGCCGGGCTGTCGCCGTCGGCGATTGCGACGATGACCGACGACATCTTCAAGTACGACATCGACTTCTCGAAGGACCTGCAGCCGGGCGACCGCTTCAGCGTGGTGATGGATGAAACCTGGCGCGAAGGCGAGAAGGTGGACACCAGCAAGATTCTGGCGGCGACTTTCACCACCGGTGGCAAGACCTATTCCGGCTTCCGCTTCGACCGCAACGGCAAGTCCGAGTACTACGACATCAACGGCCGTTCGCTGAAGAAGAGCTTCATCCGCATGCCGATCCCGTTCGCGCGGCTGAGCTCGACCTTCGGTGCGCGCAAGCACCCCGTGCTGGGCAAGATGCGCATGCACAAGGGCGTGGACTACGCCGCGCGCACCGGCACCCCGATCATGGCCGCCGGCGATGCCCGCGTGCAGTTCGCCGGCGTGCAGCGCGGTTACGGCAACGTGGTGATCCTCGACCACGGCCGTGGCCACACCACCCTGTATGGGCACATGTCGCGCTTTGCGAACATCAAGACCGGCCAGCGGGTGGCCCAGGGCACGGTGATCGGTTATGTCGGCTCGACCGGCCTGGCCACCGGCCCGCACCTGCACTACGAATTCCGCGTCAACGGCGAGCACCGCAACCCGCTGACCGTGACCATGCCGCCGCCGGAGCCGCTGAAGGGCGCCGAGCTGGTCGCCTTCCGCGCGCAGACCGCGCCGGCGATGGCCCGCATCCAGGGCATGGAGAAGCTGATCTACGCCGATGCCAGCCCGGCACCGACCAGCCGCGACGAGGCCGCCCCCGAGGTGGCCAGCGCCAAGGACAAGAGCAGCACCGGCCGCAAGCGCGGCTGAGCCCCTGCGTTGACGAAGAAGGACGCGGCAGCACAAGCTTGCCGCGTCCTTTTTTTATGCCTGCCATGAATACGACTGCCGACACTGACGCCCCCCTGTACCTTGGCCTGATGTCGGGCACCAGTGCCGACGGCATCGATGCCGCGCTGGTGCAGTTTCCTGCCGGCGGAGGCTGCCGCTTCGTGCACGGCCTGACCGCCCGCTGGGAGCCGGTGCTGCGTGCACGGCTGGTGGCGCTGGGCGAAGGTGGTCCACTGGATTCGCTGGAGGAGCTGGGCGAGCTGGACGCCCGGATCGCGATCAGCTTCGCCGGGGCCGCCAACCAGCTGCTGGCCGAGGCTGGCGTGGACCGCAGCCAGGTGCGCGCGATCGGCTCGCATGGGCAGACCGTGCGTCACCGGCCGCTGGCCGACCCCGCCTTCACCGTGCAGCTGGGCGACGGCAACCGCATCGCCGAGTTGACCGGGATCACCACGGTCTCCGACTTCCGCCGACGCGACGTGGCGGCCGGGGGCCATGGTGCGCCACTGATGCCGGCCTTCCACCTGGCCATGCTGGGCACGACCGACGAAGACCGCGCCGTGCTCAATCTGGGCGGTATCGCCAACCTGACCCTGATTCCGCGCGAAGGTGCGGTACGTGGCTTCGATACCGGCCCGGCCAATGCGCTGATGGATGCCTGGTGCCAGCGCCACACCGGCCGCACCTTTGATGCCGACGGCGCGTACGCCGCCAGCGGCGCGGTGGACGAGGGCCTGCTGGCGGGCTGGCGCTCGGACCCGTGGTTCGCGCTGCCGCCGCCGAAGAGCACCGGCCGTGAGCAGTTCCACCTGGCCTGGGCCGAGGCGCACATGGCCGAGGGCCAGTACGCGGCGGCCGACGTGCAGGCAACCCTGCTGGAGCTGACCGTGGCAACGGTGGCCGACGCGCTGCTGGCGCAGCAGCCGCAGACCCGCCGCCTGCTGGTCTGTGGCGGCGGGGTACGCAACCGACAGCTGATGAAGCGCCTCGCGGCCCGGCTGCCGGACGTGCAGGTGGAATCCAGCGCCGTGCACGGGCTGGACCCGGAGTACGTGGAGGCAATGGGCTTTGCATGGCTGGCGCAGCGGACGATGGACGGGCTGGCCGGCAACCTGCCAAGCGTGACCGGAGCTAAGGGCCCGCGGATCCTGGGTGCGATCCACCTGGCGTGAGGTGGCGCCATCCACGCGTGGCGTGGATCTACCGGGCAGCCGGGCGTGGGCTCGTCTCTACAGCATTGCGGCGCGGCCGCTAATCGAAGCCCTGCCCTGCGGGCAAGGCCTGCAGGGCGGCAATGGCATCGGACAGGGCATCCACTTCCGGATCGCCGAAGCCGGAGCGGACTTCCAGTTCACTGCTGAACAGGCCCTGCTCCAGCAAGGCGGCACAGGTCTGTTCGTGGGTCCAGCCGCGGGCGACCGCGACGCGTTTGATACGTTCCAGCAGCAGCGGGTCCAGGTCCCGCAGCACAACGTCGGCCATGCTCACTTCCCCGTTCGCAAGGCACCGCCCCCTCGGCGCGTCGGGGCGATGATCCCGCAGACCGGGCGGGCAGGCAATCAGGTCGAGCCGGCGGCCTGGCGACGGCGCTGCTGCAGGATCAGCAGGGCGCAGAGGATCACCACCGGGATCGCCACCAGCGCGGTACCGACGAAGAACAGCGCGTAGCCTTCCAGCAGCGTCCGGCCCTGTGCGAGCGTCTGTACCGACCACCCCGAGAGCCCCTTGAGCGCCTTGCCGGGCATCGCGTAGAACGAGCTCAGCAGTGCGTACTGGGTGGCGGTGTATCCAATGCTGGTCAGGCTCGACATGTAGGCGATCAGCGCCGTACCGGCGAAGCCGCTGGCGAAGTTGTCGATTGCCATGGCCACGGCGAAATGGGTTGTGTCCGGGCCGGAATAGGCCAGCCAGGCAAACGCCAGGTTGGAGGCCGGCCCCAGCACAGCGCCTACCATCAGCGCCGCCAGCACCCCCCAGCGGACCGAGACCAGGCCCGCTGCGGCAATACCGACGAAGGTCGCGACCAGCCCGACCGAACCACGCACCGCGCCCACGGTGTCCTCGTCCAGGCCGAGATCGACGTAGAAGGGGTTGGCCATCGGCCCCATGACGAAGTCGGCCATGCGATAGACGCTGATGGCCACCAGGATCAGGATCGCGCCGCTGCGGTGCTCGCGGACGAAGGCGATGAACGGTCCTGCTACGGCGTCGAACAATCCGCGCGGTGTCCACAGCGAGGTCGCCTGCGCCTGCACGGCAGCCACCTCCCTGGCGGGTTCCCTGGCCATGACCACGGCCACCACGCCAAGCGCCATCAGCACGGCCATGATCTCGTACGAGACCTGCCAGCCGACACGGGCCGCGATGATCAGGATCAGCGCATCGGTGACCAGCAATGCAGTGCGGTAGCCCAGTGCCGAGGATGAGGTCAGCAGTCCAAGCTGCTCGCTGTTGTCAGCACTTTCAATGCGCCAGGCATCGATGACGATGTCCTGGGTGGCCGAAGCAAACGCCACGATCACGGCCATCACGCCGAACACGACGATGTGCTGCCAGGCGATACCCAGGAACTGGATCTGGCCCCCCTTGGGCTGGACCAGCGCCATGCCGACCAGGCCCACCACCACAACCAGCTGCGACAGCAGCATCCAGCCACGGCGGCGGCCAAAGCGGCCGAACAGAGGCACGTCGGTCTTGTCGACGATCGGTGCCCACAGGAACTTCATGGTGTAGGCCAGCCCGACCCATGACAGGAAGCCGATCGTACTCAGCTCGATGCCTTCCTTGCGCATCCAGAAGCCGAGCGTGTTGCCCACCAGATAGATCGGCAGGCCGGAACTGAAGCCGAGCAGCAGCATCGCCAGCACCTTGCGCTGGCTCAGGTTGGACAACACCTGCTGCCACGGTCGGCGCGGCTTGGCAGCCTCGGTCACAGGTCGTAGTCCACGGTGAACGGGGCGTGGTCGGAGAAGCGCTCGTCGCGGTAGATCGAGCAGCTTCGCAGGCGGTCACGCAGGCCCGGGGTGATGAACTGGTAGTCGATGCGCCAACCGACGTTGTTGGCACGGGCGGCGCCGCGGTTGCTCCACCAGGTGTAGTCCTCGCCGGTGGGGTTGAGCAGGCGGTAGGCATCGGCCCAGCCGCGGCCGGCGGTGACATCGGTGGCCTGGCCGTGGTCGGCGCAGAGGGCGTTGAGCCAGTCGCGTTCCTCCGGCAGGCAGCCGGAATTCTTCTGGTTGGACTTCCAGTTCTTGATGTCCAGCGCCGAACGCACGATGTTCCAGTCGCCGCACAGCACGTAGTCGCGGCCGCTGCGCGCCCACTCCTCCAGGATCGGCCGCAGCCATTCCATCACTTCGAACTTGAAGCCCTGGCGCAGGTCGCCCGAGCTGCCGGACGGGATATAGAAGGAGACCACGCTGAGGTTGCCGTAGCGTGCCTCGATGTAGCGGCCTTCGTCGTCGAACGGGGCCCAGCCCAGCGACGTGATGACCTGGTCCGGCTCGCGCTTGCTGTAGATCGCCACACCGCTGTAACCCTTCTTGGTAATGGCGTCGCGGTAGAAGCAGTGGTGGCCGTCCGGGCGGAACATCGGGTCGCTCAGCTGGTCTTCCTGGGCCTTGGTTTCCTGGATGCACAGGACATCGGCATCCTGGGCACGGAACCAGTCGAGGAAGCCCTTGGTCGCGGCGGAACGGATGCCATTGGCGTTGAAACTGATGATGCGCATGCGGAAGACCTACGGCGGGAAACCGGGCAAGCATACCGGTTGACTGCAGGGCTGCGCAGTCCGCCGGGTGGGCCCGCCAGCGCCTTCACACGGGGCCGGACGAGCGCGAAACGCCCAGCTGGATTAGGATTTGTGCTCCAAATGAAGATGAATCGAGTTTTGATGAGCGACCACCGCCACCGTTTCCTGCAGTTGGCCCTGACCGCCGACGCCCTTCGCTTCGGCCAGTTCACCCTCAAGTCCGGCCGGCTGAGCCCCTATTTCTTCAACGCCGGGCGCTTCGACTCCGGCTCGCTGCTGTCCCAGCTCGGCGCGTGCTATGCCGATGCCATTGATGCCAGCGGGATCAAGTACGACGTGGTGTTCGGCCCAGCCTACAAGGGCATCCCGCTGGCCACCGCGATGGCCTGCGAGCTGGCCCAGCGCGGCCGCGACCTGCCGCTGTCGTTCAACCGCAAGGAAGCCAAGGACCATGGCGAGGGTGGCCAGCTGATCGGCGCCGACATGCAGGGCAAGCGCGTGCTGATCGTCGACGACGTGATCACCGCGGGTACCGCGATCCGCGAAGCGCTGGGCATCATCCGCGCCGCCGGTGGCACCCCGGCCGGCATCGTGGTGGCGCTGGACCGCCAGGAGATCGCTTCGGAGACCGACCGCCGTTCTGCCGCGCAGTCGGTGGCCGAAGAAGCCGGTATCCCGGTGATCGCCGTGGCATCGCTGGCCGATCTGCTTGATTTCGCCTCCGGCAACCCGGAACTTGTGGGTTACCGGCAGCCGCTGGAAGCCTACCGGGCCCAGTACGGCGTTCGTTCGATCCGCTGACCGACCCAGGGGAAAGGTCATGTCCCGAGTTCCTGCTGTCCTCTTCGCCGGCCTGCTGCTGGTCGTGCCGTTCACCGTACCGGCGCAGTCGCGCGACAGCGGCAAGGCGGAAAAGAAGCTGTACTGCTGGAACGAGGGCAAGGAGCGGATCTGCAGTGATTCGCTGCCGGCCGACGCGGTCAACCATGCCCGCGAGGAATTCAATGCGAGCACGGGCCTGCGCAATGCGCAGGTCCAGCGCGCGTTGACCGACGAGGAGCGTGCCGCTGCCAGCACCGCTGCGCAGCAGCAACAGCTGGACCTGATGGCCGAGCAGACCCGCCAGCGCACCGAGCAGGCCATGTTGTCCACCTACGGCAGCGAGGCCGACCTGCGCCGGGTGTTTGCCGAGCGCCAGGAAGTGCTGGACAACAACCTGAAGACAGCCGAGTACAACGTCACCAGCCTGCGTGAGTCGCTGGTGGCGCTGCTGTCGGCGGCGGGAGACCGCGAGCTGGCCGGCGCCAAGGTGGCCGACAAGCAGGCCGAGGCGATCCGCAAGCGGCATGCGCAGCTGCAGGCGCAGCAGCGCCTGCAGGCCGGGCTGGTGCAGCAGCAGCAGGCGTTGAAGGCCGAGATCGACAGCACCCTGCAGCGCTATCGCGAGCTGAAGGGGCTGGTGCCAGCGGACGCTCCGGCGGGCTGACGGCGCTGCCTCCGCCGGGCATGGCCCGGCGCTACCCCGGGCCTGGTTACGGGTTGGCCCACGGAATTTATGCACTCTTTACGCGTCGGCCCGGTCCAGCGCGTAGTGCGTTTATGGGGGGTAGGACGACGATGGCGGCCTGAGGTGGAGGGGTTCCACCAGGACGCTATTGCAATGTCCCCCTGGCTGTCGTTGTTGTGTGGCGTGCTGGTGCTGGTTGCCGCCGCCTATCTCCTTTATGTCGTGCTGCGGCCCGAGTCGTTCTGAGCGGAGCCGGCCATGACTGAGATGCTTGTGATTATTGCCGCCAGCCTGCTGCTGGCGTGGCCGCTGGGCCTGTACCTGGCGCGCGTGATGCGCGGCACGCCGATGAAGGTCGACGTGCTGTTCCACTGGATCGAGAAGCCGCTGTACAAGGTGCTTGGCGTCGATCCATCGCGCGCCATGTCCTGGCGCGGCTATGTGCTGGCCTTCGTGCTGAGCAACGTGGTGGTCGCGGTGCTGACCCAGGCGGTGTTCATGACCCAGGCCTGGTTGCCGTTGAACCCGGACCAGATCCCGAACATGCGCTGGGACACCGCGCTGCACACGATGATCTCGTTCCTGACCAACACCAACCAGCAGCACTATTCGGGCCAGGCGCAGCTGTCCTACTTCTCGCAGATGACCGGCATCACCGGCCTGCAGGTGGTGACGCCGATGATGGGCCTGGCGCTGGCGGTGGCGACGCTGCGCGCGTTGTTCTCGCGTGCGCCGCAGGCTGCGGCGACCACCAGGGCCGGCGATGACCGCCAGGTGGCGGTGGGCAACTACTACGTGGACGTGGTGCGCCTGTGCGTGCGCTTCCTGCTGCCGCTGTGCCTGGTGTGGACGCTGGTGCTGACCAGTCAGGGCGTGCCGTCGACGATGGCCGGTGGGCCACAGGCCACGCCGATCGATGCCAGCGCTGGCATGGCCGAACAGAAACTGCCGTTGGGACCGGTGTCGGCGATGGTCGCGGCCAAGCAGCTGGGCGCCAACGGCGGCGGCTGGTATGGCCCGAACAGCAGCTTCCCGCTGGAGAACCCGACCCCGCTGTCGAACGCGCTGGAGATCGTCGGCATCCTGCTGGTGCCGATGGCGGTGATCTTCATGATCGGCGCGTTCACCGGCCGGCGCCGCTTCGGCGCCCTGGTGTTCAGCTGCATGCTGGGCATGTCGCTGCTGTCCACCGGCGCGATGATGTGGAGCGAAGGGCATAGCGCCAGCGCCGCCACCCCGCTGCTGATGGAAGGCAAGGAAGTGCGCTTCGGCGCCGATGGCACTGCGCTGTGGGCGGCGGTGACCACCCAGGTCTCCAACGGCTCGGTCAACGGCATGCACGATTCGCTGGCGCCGCTCAGTGGCGGCATCGCGATGGTCAACATGCTGGTCAGCGCGATCTGGGGCGGCATCGGTTGTGGCCTGCAGCAGTTCATCGTGTACCTGCTGCTGGGTGTGTTCCTGGCCGGGTTGATGACCGGGCGCACGCCGGAACTGTTCGGCCGCAAGCTGGAGACGCCACAGGTGCGCCTGCTGGCCCTGCTCGTGCTGCTGCAGCCGATCACCCTGCTGGTGTTCACCGCGATCACCCTGGCCGTGCCCGGCCTGGCGGGCACCTCCAATCCCGGCTTCCATGGCATCAGCCAAGTGTTCTACGAGTATGTCTCGGCCTATGCCAACAACGGTTCGGGCTTCGAAGGGCTGGGAGACGCCACGCTGTGGTGGAACCTGAGCTGCTCGCTGGTGCTGCTGCTGGGCCGCTTCCCGCTGCTGATCATCCCGCTGGTGGTGGCCGCACAGCTGGCTGCCAAGCGCCAGGCGCCGGAGTCTGCCGGCAGCCTGCAGATCGAAACGCCGACCTTCGCCCTGACCCTGGTCTCGGTGATCGTCATCCTGACCGTGCTGCAGTTCATGCCGGCGCTGGTACTCGGCCCGATCGCCGACCACCTGAGCCTGGGACTGCACTGAGGACACCGCAATGAGTACCCATGCAAGTTCAACCCGTAGTTCCCTCGCACCGCGCCCTGCCCTGCTGGATGGCGCAGGCCTGCGCCGCGCACTGGTCGAGGCAGTGCGCAAGCTGTCGCCGATGCATCTGGTGCGCAGCCCGGTGATGGCGGTGGTGATGGCCGGCACGATCGTGGCCGCGATCGTCACCCTGACCGGCAATGCGCCGCTGGGCTTTGGCCTGGCGGTGACCGCGATCCTGCTGGTGACCGTGCTGTTCGGCAATTTCGCCGAAGCCGTGGCCGAAGCACGTGGCCGTGGCCAGGCCGCATCGCTGCGCCGCGCCCGCCAGGACCTGGTGGCGCGCCGCCTGGCCGCACCGCAACCGGGTGCCGCGGAAACCCAGCTGCCAGCCGCCGAGCTGCGCCCGGGCGACCATGTGATCGTCAGTGCCGGTGAGCTGGTACCGGCCGATGGCGAGATCGTGCAGGGCCTGGCTACCATCAACGAAGCAGCGGTGACCGGCGAATCGGCACCGGTGCTGCGCGAGGCCGGTACCGACCGTTCCGGTGTGATCGGCGGAACCAAGGTGCTGTCCGACCAGATCATCGTGCGGGTGACCGCCGAGCCGGGCCACAGCTTCCTGGACCGGATGATCGCGCTGGTGGAAGGCGCCAACCGGCAGAAGACGCCGAACGAGATCGCACTGACCCTGCTGCTGGCGGAGATGACGCTGACCTTCCTGGTGGTGGTGGCGACGCTGCCGGCCATTGGCGCGGCGGTAGGCGTGCAGGTTGACCCGCTGCTGCTGATCGCGCTTCTGGTCTGCCTGATCCCGACCACCATCGGCGGCCTGCTGCCGGCCATCGGCATCGCCGGCATGAACCGCGCGTTGGCCGCCAACGTGCTGGCCAAGTCGGGCAAGGCGGTGGAAGTCGCGGGCGACGTGGACGTGCTGCTGCTGGACAAGACCGGCACCATCACCTACGGCGATCGCCAGGCCAGCCACTTCCATCCGTTGGCCGGTATCGATGCCAGCCAGCTGCGTGAAGCGGCGCTGTTGTCCTCGCTGGCCGACCCGACCCCGGAAGGCAAGTCGATCGTGCGCCTGGCGCGCGAACAGGGCTGCGCCACCGCTGAACCGGACCACGCCGAGTACCTGGCGTTCAGTGCGCAGACCCGCATGTCCGGCGTGGACCTGGAACATGGCCGGCAGATCCGCAAGGGCGCGGCCGATGCGATCCGTGCCCACGTGCAGGCACTGGGTGGGAGTGTGCCGGCTGAACTGGCCGGCCGCGTCGAGCAGGTCGCACGCAACGGTGCCACCCCGCTGGTGGTGGCCGAGGGCCGCCACGTGCTGGGCGTGATCGAACTGTCGGACGTGGTCAAGCACGGCATGCGCGAGAAGTTCGCGCAGCTGCGGGCGATGGGCATCCGCACGGTGATGATCACCGGCGACAACCCGCTGACCGCCGCCGCGATCGCTGCCGAAGCCGGTGTCGACGACTACATCGCCGAGGCGCGACCGGAAGACAAGCTGGCGCGCATCCGCCAGGAGCAGGCCGGTGGCCGCCTGGTGGCGATGGTCGGTGACGGTACCAACGACGCCCCGGCACTGGCCCAGGCCGACATCGGCCTGGCGATGAACTCCGGTACGCAGGCGGCGAAGGAGGCCGGCAACATGGTCGACCTCGATTCGGACCCGGCCAAGCTGCTGGCAGTGGTGGAAGTAGGCAAGCAGCAGCTGATCACCCGCGGCGCGCTGACCACCTTCTCGCTGGCCAACGACGTCTCCAAGTACTTCGCGATCCTGCCGGCGCTGTTCGCCGCGGCCGTTCCGACCATGGCCGCCTTGAACGTGATGCAGCTGTCGAGCCCGCGCAATGCGGTGCTGGCGGCGCTGATCTTCAACGCCCTGGTGATTCCCGCCCTGATCCCGCTCGCCCTGCGTGGCGTGCGCTTCCGCCCGGCCACCGCAACGGCGCTGCTGCGCCGGAACATGCTGGTGTACGGCCTCGGCGGCGTGCTGCTGCCGTTCGCAGCGATCAAGGCGATCGACCTCCTTCTTGTCCTGGTATTCGGCGCATGAACCGTTCTGCTTCCACCTCCACTTCCCTGTCCCGCGAACCGAAGGCCGAGGCCCGGGTGGCCAGCCTGCAGGACGGCGCCAGCTGGCGCCCGGCGATCGGCCTGGGCCTGGCCACCCTGCTGCTGGCGGGTGCGGTCTACGCCGGTATCGCCACCGGTTTCGCCGGCCTGGCCTACCCGACCCAGGCCGAGGGCAGCCTGCTGCGCGATGGCAGCGGCCAGGTGCGCGGCTCGGCGTGGCTGTCGCAGCCGTTCGCCGGTGACGGCTACTTCCAGGCACGGCCATCGGCGGCCAACTACGACCCGATGGCGGCAGCCGGTTCCAACATGGCGCGCAGCAACCCGGCGCTGGCCGAGCGTGTTGCCGCCAGCACCGCGGCGGTGGCCGCACGCGAAGGCGTTGCCCCGGCGCAGGTTCCTGCGGACCTGGTCACCCAGTCCGCCGGCGGCCTGGATCCTCAGCTGTCGCCGGCTGCAGCGCAGTTGCAGGTGGCACGCGTGGCGCGTGCCCGTGGCCTGCCGGTGGAACGCGTGCAGGCGTTGGTGCAGGCGCATACCGAAGGTCGCCAGTGGGGCCTGTTCGGCCAGCCGCGGGTGAACGTGGTGACGCTGAACTTCGCGCTGGACCACGCGCCCAAGGCGCCGTGATGCCGGCCTGCACCGGCTGCGCGCACAATGGCGGCCATGACAGCGGCACCCATGACTGATGCGCGTACCCGCCAGGCCGATGCCCTGGTCGAAGGCCTGCAACGCGAAGCCGGCGGCAAGCTGACCGTGTTCCTCGGTGCGGCGCCGGGCGTGGGCAAGACCTACACCATGCTGACCCGCGCGCAGGAACAGCTGCGCCGCGGCGTTGACCTGGTGGTCGGGTTGGTGGAAACCCATGGCCGTGCCGATACCCAGGCGCTGCTGGAGGGGCTGCCACAGCTGCCGCTGAAGGACGTGGCCTACCACGGCCATGCCCTGCAGGAGATGGACCTGGATGCCGTGCTCGCACGGCATCCGGCCTTGGTGCTGGTGGACGAACTGGCCCATCGCAATGCACCCGGCAGCCGCCACGAGCGGCGCTGGCAGGATGTGATGGAGCTGCTGGACGCCGGCATCGACGTCTGGACCACGGTCAACATCCAGCATCTGGAAAGCCTCAATGACGTGGTGATGCGCATCACCGGTGTGCGGGTCAGCGAGACCGTGCCGGATGGGGTGCTCGACCGCCTGCATGACATCGTGCTGGTCGACCTGCCGCCGCGCGAGCTGATCGCGCGCCTGCAGCAGGGCAAGGTCTATGTGCCCGAACAGGCCGCGCAGGCGCTGCAGGCGTTCTTCTCGCCGGCCAACCTCACCGCACTGCGCGAGCTGGCCATGCAGGAGGCCGCCGACCGCGTCGACAGCAGCCTGCGTGAAGCGCGCGCCGCGCGCGGCGAGAGCAACCTGCCACTGCGTCGTGGCGTGCTGGTGGCCATTGATGGCGGCGGTCAGAGCGAATACTTGGTGCGGGTGGCGCGGCGCATCGCCGAACGCCGCGATGCGCCGTGGACGGTGGTGACCGTGCAGGGCCGACGCCAGGACGAGGCGACCCGGCGCGAGATCGATGCTGCGTTCGCCCTGGCACGCCGCCTCGGCGGCGACGCCGAACTGCTGCACGGATCAAGCATCGCCGATGCCCTGCTCGACCATGCCGCGCACAACGGCGTGTCGACCCTGGTGCTCGGCCGGACCCGCGAACGTCCACTGGCGCGGATGTTCAACCGCACCCTGACCCAGCAGCTGATCCAGCGCGGCGCGCATTACGAGATCACCATCATCAGCACCCCACAGGCACGTGCGCGCTCGCGCCGCGAGGGCCTGCTGCCGCCGATGCGCGGCATCAGCTACGAACCGGTGCAGGCGCTGATCGCCACCGCGCTGGCCTGTGCGGTGGCATGGCTGGCCGAACGCTGGGTCGGCATGGCCGACCTGTCGATGGTGTTCATCGTGGCGGTGGTGCTGGTGGCCGCACGCACGCGCGCCAGCGTGGCGGTGATGGCGGCGATCCTGTGCTTCCTCGCCTACAACTTCCTGTTCATCGCGCCGCGCTTCACCTTCGCCATCGGCGCGCGCCAGGGCGTGATCACCGTGTTCCTGTTCCTGGCCGCCGCACTGGTGGCCGGACGCCTGGCCTCGCGCCTGCGCATGCAGGTGATCGCGCTGCGTGCGGCGAATCGACATGCGCGTGCGCGCCAGCAGCTGGGACGGCAGCTGGCCAGCGCGGCCGGCAACGGCGAGGTGGCGCAGGCGGGTCGGCATGCACTGGAACAGGCCATGGACGTTCCAGCGTGGCTACGGATCGGCGCCGATACCGCAACCGGTGGCCGCAGCCAGCCGGGCGATACCGACTTGGCCGCCGCCGATTGGGCACTGCGCCACGGCCAGCCGAGCGGGCGCTTCACCGACACCCTGGCCGGTGCGCAATGGTGGTTCCTGCCGCTGCTGGATGGCGAAGACCGCGCCATCGGCGTGGCGGGCCTTTACCTGCCCGGCGCACAGGCGCGCCTGCTGCCCGAGCAGCGGCAGCTGGCCGAGGCGATGGTCGACGACATCGCCCAGGCCGCGCTGCGCACGCGGCTGGTGGCCGAACTGGAGCAGGCCCACGTCAGCAACGAGACCGAGCGGCTGCGCTCGGCCCTGCTCTCTTCGGTGTCACACGACCTGCGCTCGCCGCTGGCGGCGATGATCGGTTCGGCCGACAGCCTGGCCAGCTACGGTGCGGCGATGGATACGGCTGATCGCCGTGCCCTGCTGGACACCATCCTGGTCGAAGGCGAGCGGCTGGACCGCTACATCCAGAACCTGCTGGACATGACCCGGCTCGGCCACGAAGGGTTGAAGATCAACCGCGACTGGATCGGCGTGGACGAGCTGATCGGCTCGGCGGCGCGGCGCCTGCAGCGCTACCAGCCCAAGGTGCGGCTGGAGCTGGATATTCCGGCCACGCTCGCGCCAATCTGGGTACACCCGGCGCTGGTTGAACAGGCGGTGTTCAACGTGATGGAAAACGCGGCCAAGTTCTCGCCACCCGATGCCGCCGTGCAGGTGCAGGCGCGCGAACTGGACGGACAGCTGCGCATCGATGTGATCGATGCCGGCCCCGGCATTCCCGATGACGAGCGCGCGCGCATCTTCGACATGTTCTACAGCGTCGAGCGCGGCGACCGTGGCCGCCACGGCACCGGCCTGGGCCTGACCATCTGCCAGGGCATGGTCGGTGCGCATGGCGGCAGCGTGCAGGCGCTGCCCGGACGCGACGGTCGCGGTACCCTGATCCGCATCACCCTGCCCCTGCTCAAGCCAGCCTCCCACGATGAGCCCGACTCCGATTGACGCCAGCGCGCCGGCCCCGCGCGTGCTGGTGATCGATGATGAAACCCAGATCCGCCGGTTCCTGGACATCAGCCTGCGCGCGCAGGGCTACCAGGTGCGGCAGGCGGCCACCGGCCAGGAAGGCCTGCAGCTGGCGGCCAGCGAGGACATGGACCTGGTGATCCTGGACATCGGCCTGCCGGACATGGAAGGCCACGAGGTGCTGGAGCAGCTGCGGCAGTGGAGCCAGGTGCCGGTGATCATGCTGACCGTGCGCGCCGGCGAGGCCGAGAAGGTGCGGGCGCTGGACACCGGCGCCAATGACTACGTGACCAAGCCGTTTGGCACGCAGGAACTGATGGCGCGGGTGCGGGCGCTGCTGCGCACGCGCAGCGTGCCCAGCGACGGCACGCCACCGGTGTTCGACGATGGCCATCTGCATGTGGATCTCGTACGCCGCGAAGTGGCGCTGGATGGCGAGCCGGTAGCGCTGACCCGCAAGGAGTACGCGCTGCTGTCGCTGCTGCTGCGCAATGCCGGGCGGGTGGTGACCCAGCCGCAGATCCTCCAGGAAATCTGGGGCCCGACCCACCAGCACGACACCCATTACCTGCGCATCCTGGTCGGCAAGCTACGGCACAAGCTGGGCGATTCAGCGCTGGATTCGCGCTACCTGTTCACCGAGCCGGGCGTGGGCTTGCGTTTCAAGGGGTGAGGGTGTGTCGACCAAGGTCGACACCTACCAACAGCTCCAGGACATTGTCAGGGGTGGGGCGGTGTCGGAATGCGGGGTGTCAGCCGCATGGATGCGGCTGCCAAGCTTACAGGGACGTACTTGCTGCGTCCCCGCACTCCGACACCGCCCCGCCATCCCCCGGATAGCCGGCCTTTGACGTTGACGTTGACGTTGACGTTGACGTTGATTCGGCGAGTGCCGGGCGCAGCCCGGCCCCACCTCAGAACCCCAGCGGGGTGTCGCCCAGCACCGGCTGCAGCTGGCTGCGGAACAACGCCTGGATGCGTTCCAGTGCCGCCTCGTCGTTGCCCTCGAAGCGCAGCACCAGCACCGGCGTAGTATTGGAAGCACGCACCAAGCCCCAGCCATCGGGGAAGTCCACGCGCAGGCCGTCGATGGTCGACAGGCGGCCGCCCACATACGGGTTGTCCGGCGACTGTGCCGCCGCCACCAGCATCGCCACCAGCGCATGCGGCGTGCCTTCGGCCACCGGCACCTTCAGTTCCGGCGTGGCCACCATCTCCGGCAGCTCGGCCAGCACCTCGTCCGGGGTTTCCTCGCGCTGCGCCAGGATCTCCAGCAGTCGCGCGGCGGCATACAGGCCATCGTCGAAACCGAACCAGCGCTCCTTGAAGAAGAAGTGGCCGCTCATCTCGCCGGCCAGCTCGGCATCGGTCTCGCGCATCTTCGCCTTCATCAGCGAGTGCCCGGTCTTCCACATCAACGGGCTGCCACCATTGCGCAGCACGTGATCGGACAGCTTGCCGGTGCACTTCACGTCGTAGATCACCATCGCGCCGGGGTTGCGCATCAGCACGTCGGCGGCGAACAGCATCAGCAGGCGGTCGGCATAGATGATCCTGCCTTCGCCGGTGACCACGCCCAACCGGTCTCCGTCGCCATCGAAGGCGACGCCGAGGTCGGCGCCGAAGCGCTTGACCGTCTGCACCAGGTCTTCCAGGTTGGCCGGCTCGCTCGGGTCGGGATGATGGTTGGGGAAGGTACCGTCGACATCGCAGTACAGCGGGATGACTTCGGCGCCGATGGCTTCCAGCAGCTGTGGTGCAAGCGCACCGGCGACGCCGTTGCCGGCATCGGCCACGACCTTCAACGGGCGGTCCAGCTGCACGTCGTCGGCGATGCGCTGGATGTAGTCGGCACTGACATCGCGCTGCTGGTAATCGCCCGGCTCGGCCGCCTGCGCCAGGCGCCCCTCGACGATGCGCTGGTAGAGATCGGTGATGGCATCGCCTGACAGCGTCTCGCCGCCGATGACCACCTTGAAGCCGTTGTACTCGGGCGGGTTATGACTGCCGGTGACCGCCACGCAGGTGCCGGTACGCAGGTGGAAGGCAGCGTAATAGACGACCGGCGTCGGTGCCAGGCCGATGTCGATCACCGCGCAACCGGTGCGACGCAGGCCCTCGGCCAATCCCGCAGCCAGTTCCGGGCCGGACAGGCGGCCATCACGGCCGATCACCACCTCGCGCAGGCCCTGTTCCAGCGCCACGGTACCGATGGCCTGGCCGATCAGCGCGGCGGTCTTCGGCGTCAGTTCGCTGCCGACCACGCCACGGATGTCGTAGGCGCGGAAGATGCCGGCGGCCAGTTCCCCGGCAGGGACCGGTGGCGGCGGCGGCGCAGTGTCCGCGGCGCTGGCGGCGGCCACCGGTGGCGGCGCCATCTGCAGGCTCTCGCTCAGGGTCGGGCCATGATCCGCTTCCGCCACGGCCGCACGGCGCGGCAACGGCAGCGACTTCGGCAGCCGGCCGCGACCCACCACCAGCAGCACGGCGATGAACGCCAGCAGCAGCGCGACGATGGCACTGGCCAGCGAACCCAGGCCCAGAGGACCGGCTTCGACATTCGGTACGGCGGCCACCAGCCGCAACGGCGTGCCCGGAACCGGGCGCGCCAGCGCTTCGGCGCTCTCGGCCAGGCCGGCGTCGCCCTGGGCAACGAGGTCATGCGTGCCTTGGCGCAGGCCGAGGAAGCCGGTGGACGGGGCGCTCACCTGGTCCAGCGGCGAGGTCAGCCGCAGCAATGGCTGGCGCACGTAGAGCACTGCCGGGCCAAGGCTGCCCAGCTGCACCGGAGCCGCCAGACCCAGGCGATTGCCACCTGCATCGCGCACCACGCGCAGGCCAGGCTTGCCCTCGGCCAGCGCTTGTTCCAGCAGGGCCAGGCGTGCGTAGCCGAAGGTGGCCGGGTCGGCATAGGCCGTGGCCAGATCGGCGGTCAGCACGTCAGCCTGCTCCACGCCGGTCCAGCTCTCGCGCACGGCCAGCGCCGCTGCCGCGGCGTCGCCGGCCTGCAGTGCCTGCTGCACGCGTTCGTTCTTCAACTGCTGCTGCAGCTGCTTCAGCTGGCCGGCTGCGGCCTCCTGCAAGCCCTGCACGGCCTGGTCACGCGCTTCTTCCAGCGCCTGGCCGTTGGCCTCCTGCCGCCATTGCTGCACCGCGCTCCATCCGAACCAGCCGGCCAGCAGGACCAGCAGCACCCCCAGTAGTGGCGCACTGCGTCCCAACGACCGTTCCCGCTGCCCTTCCCCGATGCCGCTCATCAATGTCCCCCGTCAACGCACCCCGGTATGGCCGAATCCACCCGTTCCCCGCACGCTGTCGGTGAAAGTATCCACCACCTGCAGGCTGACGCGGGCAATCGGCACGACCACCAGCTGCGCGATGCGATCGCCCGGCTCGATGGTGAAGGCCTCGCGGCCACGGTTCCAGACGCTGATCAGCAACGGACCCTGGTAATCGGCGTCGATCAGGCCGGTGCCGTTGCCGAGCACGATGCCGTGGCGATGGCCCAGCCCGGAACGCGGCAGGATCACCGCGCACAGGTGCGGATCAGCGATATGGATGGCCAGGCCGCTGGGCACCAGCGCGGTGTCGCCCGGCTGCAGGGTCAGCGCGGTATCCAGCGCCGCGCGCAGGTCCATGCCGGCGCTGGCTTCGGTGGCGTAGGCCGGCAGCGGCCAGCTGTCGCCGAAACGCGGATCAAGCAGCTTGACCTGCAGCGGTTGGGAAGTGGAAGCCTGGGTCATGCCTGGAGTCTCCGCGCGATCAGCGCCAGCAGTTGTTCGGCCAGCTCGCGCTTGGAGGTGGCCGGAAATACCTGTTCACCGTCCTGCCAGAAGGCCGTGGCGGCGTTGTTGTCACTCTCGAATCCACCACCGCTGATGCCGACCTGGTTGGCGATCACCAGGTCCAGGCGCTTGTCGACCAGCTTGCCACGCGCATATTTCTCCACGTCGTGGGTCTCGGCGGCGAAGCCGACCACCAGCTTCAGCGACTGCGTCTGTGCAGCGACTTCGGCGAGGATGTCCGGCGTGCGCACCAGCTCGATCACCAGCGACTGGCTGTCGGCAGTCTTCTTCAGCTTCTGCGGCGCGACCTGGCGTGGCGTGTAGTCGGACACCGCGGCGGCACCGATATAGATGTCGGCCGGCAACGACTTCAGCACGGCATCGCGCATCTGCGCGGCCGAGCGCACGTCCACGCGCTGCACGCCGGCTGGCGTCGGCAGCTGTACCGGACCGCTGACCAGCACCACCTGGGCACCCATCGTCGCGGCGGCCGCGGCCAGGGCAAAGCCCATCTTGCCGCTGCTGCGGTTGCCGACGTAGCGCACCGGATCGATGTCTTCATAGGTCGGGCCGGCGCTGATCAGCAGCCGAAGGCCCTGCAGCACGCGGGTTTCCGGTGCGACAACCGCCGCTGCAGCACTGCCATTGGCAGCCAGCGCGGCAACGATGTCGCCCGGTTCGGCCAGACGGCCGGGACCGGATTCGCCTTCGGCCAGCGGACCGTCGACCGGGCCGATCACCTGCGCGCCGCGCTGGCGCAGCAGGGCGATGTTGGCCTGGGTGGCCGGATGCAGCCACATGCGGTGGTTCATCGCCGGGCAGATCGTCAGCGGCGCGGTACTGGCCAGGCACAGGGTGCTGACCAGATCATCGGCGTGGCCCTGGGCCAGCCGGGCCAGCAGATCGGCGGTACCCGGGGCGACCACGATGCGGTCGGCCCAGCGGGCCAGCTCGATGTGGCCCATGGCCTGTTCGGCGGCGCTGTCCCACAGCGTGGTGCGGGTGGGCTGCCCGGACAGGGCCTGGAAACTGAGCGGAGTGACGAACTGCTGTGCTCCGGCGGTCATCGCCACCTGCACCTGGGCACCGGCGTCGCGCAGGCGCCGCACCAGTTCCAGGGCCTTGTAGGCCGCGATCCCGCCTCCGACGCACAACAGCAGTTTCTGACCTTCCAGCGCGCGGGCCGGCGCGGGGGAAGCGTTGGGGGAGTCAGCCACCTGGAATTCCTGTGCAAACGAGGGCGCTAGCTTACCCGATGGTCGGTAATGTCCCGGTGCAGGGCGCACATAGCGGGCGGCTATCAGCAGATGGAGTCCGTCTCCGTTGACCCGGGATTCACCCGGTACCAGTTTCGGACCTTTCCTATACCTCTACGGGTCTGCGCTTTTGCAGAATCAGGCATTGGCTGCCGCCCGCCGTGGCCTGTTCGACCTTCGAGGAGCCGCGTGCATCCGCGCATCATCATCGCCGACGACCATCCCGTGGTCCTGCATGGCATCCGTATCGTGCTGCAGACCTACCTGATGGACATCGTCGGCAGTGCGCGCGACGGCGCCCAGCTGCTGGAGCTGGTGGATCACCACGACTGCGATGCGGTGCTGACCGACCTGTCGATGCCGGGTGCCGGTCCGGACGGTCCGGAGCTGATCGACGCGCTGCGCATGCGCCGCCCTGGCCTGCCGGTGGTGGTGCTGACCGGCGCCCGCCATCCCGGCCTGCTGGACAGCCTGCTGCGGGAGGGTATCAGTGGCCTGGTCGACAAGTGCGCCGATTTCGCCGAACTGCCCCACGCGCTGAACGCCGCGCTGGCCGGGCAGGTATTCGTCTCCCAGCAGCTGCGCCACCACCTGCAGGCGCGCGACCTGCTGTTTCCGCGTCAGCCGGCGCCGTTGTCGGCACGCGAACAGGAAGTGCTGGAACTGCTGGCAGCCGGCCTCAGCGTGAACGAGGTCGCCGAGCGCTGTGGGCGCAGCCCGAAGACCATCAGCCGGCAGAAGGCCGAAGCCAAGCGCAAGCTGGGCCTGCAAAACAACCAGGAACTGTTCGACTACCTGCAGACCCGGCGCGACTGAGGCAACCTCCGACCCCAGCCCGCGGCATGCCCCGATGGGAGCCACCGCAAGGTCTGGCGATGATGGGCCATGCCCATCCATGACTGGCCCGAACAGGAACGCCCCCGCGAGAAGCTGATCGCGCGCGGGCCCACGGCACTTTCCGACGCCGAACTGCTGGCCCTGTTTCTCGGCTCCGGGTTCGGTGGCCGCGATGCCGTGCAGACCGCGCGCGACCTGCTGCAGGCGCACGGCCCGTTGAGGGTACTGCTCGACCGACCCGCCGCCGAGCTCGCCCGCCTGCCCGGGCTCGGCCCGGCACGCAGTTGCACGCTTGCTGCCGGGCTGGAACTGGCCCATCGCTACCTGGCGGCTGAGCTGGAGCACGGCGAGGCGGTTGGCAACAATCCGGCGGCGGTCGGCCGCTACCTGCAGCACCGGCTGCGTGGCCAGGCTCGCGAGGTCTTCATGGCCCTGTTCCTGGACAACCGCCACCGCCTGATCGCCTGTGAAGAGCTGTTCCACGGCACCATCAACGCCGCACCGGTCTACCCCCGCGAAGTGGTGCGGCGCGCCCTGCTGCACAACGCGGCGGCGGTGATCCTCAGCCACAACCACCCCTCCGGCGATCCGGAACCCTCCAGCGCCGATACCCGCATCACCGACGAACTGCAGCAGGCGCTGGCGATGGTGGACGTGCGCCTGCTGGACCACTTCGTGGTCGGCGAGGGCCGTCCCGTTTCATTTGCTGAACGGGGTCTGCTATCCCCGCCCCAGCCGCGGCTGTTCGGCTGAGCGCGGCCCTTCAGGCGCCATCGGCCGCCCCCACAGGCATGTTCTGGTCAGCGTGGGCGCGGGTATCTGCGCTAAAATGGGCGATTCCGCCGCTCATTCTCACAGCAGGCCTCGTGAAAAATCTCCTCCGCGCCCTGATCAGCCAAGGCATCGAAGCCTTGCGCGCCAATGGCACCCTGCCCGCCGACTCCCTGCCGCCGGACTTCGTGGTCGAGCGCCCGAAGACCCGCGACCACGGCGACTTCGCCACCAACGCCGCGATGCTGCTGGCCAAGGCCGCGCGCAGCAATCCGCGCGCACTGGCGCAGGCGCTGGTCGAGGCGCTGCCGCGCAGCGAGGACGTGAGCAAGGTCGAGATCGCCGGCCCCGGCTTCATCAACTTCCACCTGGCCCCGGCCGCGTACCAGCGCGAAGCCGCGTCGGTCATCAAGGAAGCCCACGACTACGGCCGCAACCTGTCCGGCAATGGCCGCACGGTGGGCGTGGAATACGTGTCGGCCAACCCGACCGGCCCGCTGCATGTCGGCCATGGCCGCGCGGCGGCGATCGGCGACTGCGTGGCGCGCGTGCTCGATGCCAACGGCTGGAACGCCAAGCGTGAGTTCTACTACAACGACGCCGGCGTGCAGATCGAGAACCTGGCGCTGTCCACCCAGGCACGGATCAAGGGCATCGCGCCGGACCAGGACGGCTGGCCGGAAGGTGGCTACCGCGGCGAGTACATCGTCGACGTCGCACGCGCCTACATGGCCGGCGCCAGCGTCGACCTGGAAGGCAGCACCGTGGTCGGCGCCAAGGACCCGGACGACATGCAGGCGATCCGCCGCTTCGCCGTGGCCTACCTGCGCAACGAGCAGAACCTGGACCTGGCCGCGTTCGGCGTCGACTTCGACATCTATTTCCTGGAAAGCTCGCTGTACGCCGACGGCAAGGTAGCCGAAGCGGTGGCCAAGCTGCAGGCGTCGGGTCATACCTATGAAGAAGGTGGCGCGCTGTGGCTGCGCAGCACCGACTTCGGTGACGACAAGGACCGCGTGATGCGCAAGTCCGACGGCACCTTCACCTACTTCGTGCCCGACGTGGCCTACCACCTGTCCAAGTGGCAGCGCGGCTACGAGCGCGCGATCACCGAGCTGGGCGCCGACCACCACGGCTCGCTGGCCCGCGTGCGCGCCGGCCTGCAGGCGATGGAAGTGGGCATCCCGCAGGGCTGGCCGGAATACGTGCTGCACCAGATGGTCACCGTCATGCGTGGCGGCGAGGAAGTGAAGCTGTCCAAGCGTGCCGGCAGCTACTTCACCCTGCGCGACCTGATCGAGGAAGCCGGCCGCGATGCCACCCGCTGGTTCCTGATCGCGCGCAAGCCCGATTCGCAGCTGACCTTCGACATCGACCTGGCCCGCCAGCAGAGCAACGACAACCCGGTGTTCTACGTGCAGTACGCGCATGCCCGCGTCTGCAGCCTGCTGCGCCAGGCGCAGGAGAAGGGCCTGGTGTACGAGCAGGGCAACGGCCTGGCCAACCTCGGCCGCCTGGCCGACGACGCCTCGCTGCTGCTGATGAACGAGATCTCGCGCTATCCGGAAGTGGTGGAAGCGGCCGGCGTGGCGCTGGAACCGCATTTGGTGGCGCAGTACCTGCGTGAATTGGCGCACGCGTTCCACACGTGGTATCACGGGACGCCGGTGCTGGTGGAAGATGCCGCCGATCGCAACGCCAAACTGACCCTGGCCTGTGCGGCGCGCCAGGTACTGGCCAATGGCCTCGAACTCCTGGGCGTCAGCGCCCCGGAAAAAATGTAAGCATCAGGAGACGCAGTACACATGGCAGCACGACGCGGCAAAAGCCAGGCACGACGCAACAGCGGCAGCCAGGGCACCCCCGGATGGGTGTGGCTGGTGGCCGGTGTAGCGATCGCGGCCGTGGTGTTCCTGGCGGCGCCGAACCTGTTCAAGGGCGAGGGCGATGGCTTCCTGCGCGCCGGTCCGCAGCCGAACCCGAACGCGCAGCCGGCGCCGGTCGCCGATGCCGACAGCGATGTCGGTACCCAGCCGGCCGCGCAGCCGGCTGCGCCGAAGCCGGCCGAACCGGAAAAGCCGGCCGCCACCCAGTACGACTTCTACACCCTGCTGCCGGGCAAGGAAGTCGAGATGTCCGACGCCGAACTGGCCGCCAGCGCGCGTGCCGAAGACCAGCGCCGGGCCAAGGCCGAAGCGCAGCGCGCGCAGGCGGCACTGGAAGGCAAGCCGGTTCCGCCGGCGACCACGACCGCACCGGCACCGGCGGCCACCGCCAGCGTGTCCAGCACCGCGCAGGTGACCGCCACCAGCCGTCCGCTGCCGGCACCGCTGAGTGAACGTCCGGCTGCGGCAACGCCGCCGGCCAGCACGGCCTCGACCAGCACCGCCGCCGCCACGCCGGCAGCGCGCGTGGAAACCGCAACGGCAACGGCGGGTACCCCGGCCACTGCCGCACCGGCGGCCGCCGACAACGCCCGCTATATCCTGCAGGCAGGCGCCTTCGGCGCCTCCGGCGATGCCGAAGCAACCAAGGCCAAGCTGGCGATGATGGGACTTGCGGCGCGCGTGGAGTCAGCACGGATCAACGGCAAGACCGTGTACCGCGTGCGCATGGGGCCGTATGGCAGCGCCGGTGAACTGTCCGAAGCCAAGCAGAAGCTGGATGGCACCGGCCTGCAGGCAATGGCGATCAAGGCCCAGTAAGCCTGCCGCTGTGAATGAAAAAGCCGGGCATTGCCCGGCTTTTTCTTGTTTCTGCAGAGTCGAGCCATGCTCGACTCTGCAAACGGCCATCAGCCTTCGCGGGCGACCTGGAAACCGGCGAACGACTGGCTGACCGGCATCAGTTCCAGGCGATTGATGTTCAGGTGCGGCGGCAGGCTGGCCACCCAGAAGATCTGTTCGGCGATGTCTTCGGCGGTCATCGGGTTGGCGCCGTTGTAGAGCTTGTCCGACGCCGCCTGGTCGCCGTGGGTACGCACCACGGTGAACTCGGTTTCAGCCATGCCTGGCTCGATCGTGGTCACGCGCACGCCGGTACCGTGCAGGTCCGAACGCAGGCCCAGCGAGAACTGGCTGACGAAAGCCTTGGTGCCACCGTAGGCGTTGCCACCCGGGTACGGGTAGACGCCGGCCACCGACGAAATATTGATGATCGCGCCCTTGCGCTCCACCAGCTGCGGCAGCAGGCGGTGGGTCAGGGTCACCAGCGCGGTGATGTTGGTGTCGATCATCGTGGTCCAGTCCGACAACTTGGCGCTCTGTGCCGGCGCGGTGCCCTGCGCCAGGCCGGCGTTGTTGACCAGCAGATCGATCTCGCCAAAGGCGGGCGGCAGTGCCAGCAGCGCCGCTTCCATCGCAACCGGATCGCGGATGTCGAAGGCGGCGGCATGCACCACGTCCTTGCCGTAGCGATCGACCAGCGGCTGCAGGCGTTCGCCGCGGCGGCCCGTGGCGATCACTTTCCAGCCGGCCTGGGCGAAGCGGTGGACGGCGGCGGCGCCGAAGCCGGACGTGGCGCCGGTAATCAGGACAGTGCGGGTCATCAGGCAACTCCAGGGGGAAAAACCGGACGCCCATTCTGGCATTCCCGGCCCGTCCTGAGTTGCCCGCCGTCCTGCCGTCCCCCCGGCTCAACGCACGCGAAACACTCTGGCCTTGGGCAGGTCTTCGTCGACCTGCAGGAACCAGCGCCCGGCAATTCCTGGAACAACGGCGATCTGCGGCGACTGCAGCACCTTGCGCAGCTTCATCTGCCCCTTCATCACCTGCCATTGCTGGCCGTTATCAAGGGTGAACAGCGTGCCGGGCTGCCAGCCTGCGACCTCTCCGACCACGCGTGCATTGACCGGTCCTTCTTCCAGGCCCAGATGCATTGCTGCCGGTGCCGGCACATTGGCAGGCAGCGGCGCAGCGGCGGGGGCCACCGCTGCCGTCGGCCCGGTGGCCGCGCGCTCTGCCTCGCGCAGTACCCGGTTCAGCGCCTGCAACTGCGCTGGACTGAGCCCGACCTCGGCCAGTTGGGATGCACTCAGGCGCCGCTCGACGGGTACGAAGCGGTCCTGGGCGAAGGCAGCGAAGCTGCTGGCGAGCAGCAGTGCGGAAAACAGATACCGGCGCATGCAAGGGTCTCAGCGAACGAGTGCCCACGATGCTGCAGTTCGATGACACTCCGGTGACACGCCAGGGGCCGGTACAATGGGCCATGATCAACAACGATGTCCTGCGCAGCGTGCGCTATTCCCTGGACCTGGGCGACCACCACGTGGTGACCCTGTGCCAGATGGCCGACCCGGCCTTCGCCGTGGATCCCGAACAGGTGAAGGCCTGGCTGCGCCGCGAGGACGAAGCCGGTTTCGAAGCGATGAGCGACAGCGCGCTGGCGCACTTCCTCGATGGCCTGATCGTGCACCTGCGCGGTCGCGACGAGAGCCAGCCGCAGCGCGCGGTGGAAACCCGCATCGACAACAACCTGGTGCTGAAGAAGCTGCGCGTGGCGTTCCAGCTGCGCGACGTCGATCTGATGGAGATCTTCGCCAGCGCCGGTTTCAACGTCTCCAAGTCGGAAGTCGGTGCGCTGTTCCGCCAGCCCGGGCACACCAACTACCGGCGTTGCCTGGACCAGATGCTGCGCAACTTCCTCAAGGGCCTGAGCCTGCGCTTGCGCGGCTGAGCACGGCCTCGACGAACGCCCGCGCCGCCGGTGTCGGCAGCCGCTGCCAGACCAGGTGCACGCGGCGGGTCGGGGTTGGCTGCAGCGGAATCCGCACCACGCCCTGGAAGCCTTCGGCGATCAGCGCCGGCACGATGCCAACCGCCAGACCATGGCGGACGAAGCGCTCGACCAGTTCCATCAGGTTGACCTCGAAACGCACTGTGTGCGGCAGGCCAGCGGCGACGAAAGCATCGTCGGTCTGCCGCCGCGCACCGGTGCCGCGCGGGAAGTCGACCAGCGCCTCGTCCTGCAGTTCGGTCAATGGCAGCCGCTTGCGCCTAGCCAGCCGATGCGAGGGGGCCAGCACCGCCACCAGGTCTTCTTCCTGCAGCATCTGGTGGCAGACCCCGTCCAGGCCGGCCGAGGGCGCCAACCCCACCAGTGCAACATCCAGGTCACGCGACTGCACCTGCGCGATCAGGTCCTCGCTCTTGTCCACCCGCAACTGGAATTCCACCTGCGGGTGCGCCTGCTGGAACGCGGCCAGCATCGCCACCACATCGATATCGGTCAGCGAGGAGATCTGCCCGATCGCCAGCAGCCCGCGCACCTCGCCACTGACCGCGGCCACGTCGGCGCGCAGGTGGCGCAGGCTGACCAGCACCTGGCGTGCGTGCACCAGCAGCGCCTCACCCGCTGCCGTCGCCCTCACCTGCCGCGGCAGGCGCTCGAACAGCGGCGTGCCCAGTTCCTGCTCCAGGTAGGCAATCTGGTGGCTCAACGCGGACTGCACCACATGGCAGCGTTCGGCGGCACGGGTGAAATTGCCCTCTTCGGCCAGGGCAACGGCAAATTCGAGCTGCTTGAGATTCATCCAACTATCTCGTTTCCAGATGGCATGGATGATGATGATTCATTTCCATCATGGCCGCAGCAGGTGGACACTGTGCCCCCCGCTTCCTGGATCACCGCGTGAGCCCGTCCCTCCCCCCTCTGCACCGCTGGCAGGTGCTGCTGATGTCCGTGGCTACCGGCGTGGCCGTGGCCAGCAACTACTATGCGCAGCCACTGCTGCACACCATTGCCGATGCCTTCGGTGTGCCGTTCGGCCAGGTCGGCATGGTGGTCACTGCGGCACAGCTGAGCTATGCCGCCGGACTGATCCTGCTGGTGCCGCTGGGAGACCTGTTCGAACGCCGCCGCCTGATCGTGGTGATGAGCCTGCTGTCGGCCGGCGGACTGGTGATCAGTGCCTGCGCACCGTCACTGACCTGGCTGCTGGTGGGCACCGCCATCACCGGCCTGTTCTCCGTGGTCGCCCAGGTGCTGGTGCCGTTCGCGGCCACGCTGGCCGCGCCGGAACATCGCGGTCGCGTGGTCGGCACGCTGATGAGTGGCCTGCTGCTGGGCATCCTGCTGGCGCGCACCGTGGCCGGCCTGCTTTCCAGCCTGGGCGACTGGCGCCTGGTGTATGCGATCGCCGCTGCCACCCTGGTGCTGACCGCACTGGCATTGCAGCGCGGTCTGCCGCGATTCCACCACAGCGCCGGCTTGGGCTATTTCGCATTGCTGCGCTCGATCGGCGTGCTGTTCGTGCAGGAACCGGTGCTGCGCCAGCGCACGCTGCTGGGCGCCTGCAGCTTCGCCATGTTCGCGATCTTCTGGACCCCGCTCGCGTTCCTGCTGGCACAGCCGCCGTATGCCTACAGCGACGCCACCATCGGCCTGTTCGGGCTGGTCGGTGCGGCCGGTACGCTGGCGGCCGGCCTGGCTGGCCGCATGTCCGACCGTGGCCAGACCGGGCGTGCCACCGCCATCGCACTGCTGCTTTTGCTGCTGTCGTGGCTGCCGCTGGGGCTGTCCGCACACTCGCTGCTGGCATTGCTGGTGGGCGTGGTGGTACTGGACCTGGCCGCACAGCTGTTGCACGTCAGCAACCAGAACCTGATCTACGCACTGCAACCGGCGGCACGCAACCGCCTCAATGCCGGCTACATGACCGGCTATTTCATCGGTGGTTCGCTGGGTTCGCTGCTGTCTGCGCAGGTCTACCAGCGCTTCGGCTGGACCGGCGTATGCGTGGCCGGCGCTGCCGTGGCTGCGCTGGCCCTGCTGCTGTGGCTGCCCGGCGCGCTGCGCGCGCGCCAGGCGTCGCTGGCCGACTAGAAGCTGCCCTGCAGCGCCAGCTCCCATCGCCCACCGGCGTTGCCGGGGAACAGGCGCTTGGCTGCGTTGTCCGTGTCATGCACGGTGGCGCGCAGTTCCCATGCCGGGGTCAGCGAGGCGATGGCACTGAGCTGCCCATGCAGGTAGTCCGGGCCCTGCGCGGTGGCCAGCCAGTACTGGCCCACCGCTGCTTCCAGGCGGAGGCGTTCGTGCAACGGCACACGCACACCCAGCTGGGCATAGGTACCGCGATGGCCGCCGGCCAACGCATCGTTGGAATGGGCGACCTGCAGCCAGGCGCGCTGCTTCCAGGTCACCGTGGTGTTGAGCTCGGTCCAGTCCAGCGCGCGGCCGGTGCCCGGGTACACGTAACGGGTCAGGTTGGCATCCAGGCTCCAGTCCGGTGCCAGTGCGCCGGACCAGCCCGCCACCAGGTCGAACTCGCTGCGCGCGCCATTGTCCGGCTTGAACGAAACGTTGGACCCCCACACGCTGGCGTACCAGCCCGCTGGGATCGAGACCTTCGCGCCGGCCTGCACCGCCGGGTCGCCGTCGCTCTGCGAGCTGCCGCGCCATACGTAGTCACTGGTCAACGCCGCACTGCCACTGACCTGCACCTGTGCCTGCGCGCTGCCGATCCCGAGCAGCCCTGCCAGGGCGGCCACCAGCGCCGCCATCATCCCCTTGCTGTTCACTGCACTGTGTTCCTCGTCGAAGGCGGTCACGCCGCCGGGAACGCAGTGTCGAGGCGAGGGCCGTAACGGATCGAGGGTGCTGCCGGGCCCGTGGCGCAAATTCGGCGTAAATCCCGTGGACTGCGGCCAATGCCAGCAGCGCGGTATCATGGCGCCCTGTTTCCAGGAACCAACCGCGTGGACGCCATCCTGACTCCGGTATCGATCGGCGAGCTGATCGACAAGATCACCATTCTCGAGATCAAGGCCGAGCGCATCGACGATGCCGCCAAGCTGGCCAACGTCCGCACCGAGCTGGACGGCCTGCTGCCGTTGCTGCAGCAGCTGCTGCACGCACAACCGGCACTGGCCGCGCTGAAGCAGCAGCTGAAGGTGATCAACGAGCGCATGTGGGACATCCAGGACCAGCTGCGCGACAAGGAAGCGGCCCAGGTGTTCGACGATGCCTTCATCCAGCTGGCACGCGGTGTCTATGGCACCAATGGCGAGCGCGTGCAGGTGAAGAACGAGATCAACCGCGTGGCCGGTTCGGCCCTGGTCGAAGAAAAGCAGTACCAGGGCGAGTAACCCCGCCTCAATCAGCGTCGATCAGATGGCGGAAGCGGAACAGCTCGCCATCGTTGCGGATGCCCAGCTTGCGGTAGGCCGCTCGCTTCTGCGTGCTGATGGTGCTGGCCGCACGCCCACTGCGGCGTGCCATCTCGCCGGTGCTGCAGCCACGCAGCACCCACTGCAGGACAGCGCGCTCGCGCGTACTCAACCGTGGTGAACGCATGGACTGCTGGCGCTGCCGGCGGGACTGGTTCAACTGTGCACGCAGCTCCGGCGGCACGAAGCGCCCGCCGCGGGCGACCACGCTCACTGCGCGCAGCAGCATCTGCGGCGCGCAGGCCTTGGACAGGAATCCGCGCGCACCGGCCTGCAGGGCCAAGGACACGACACCCGCGTTGCAGTGTGCGGACAGCACCAGGATCGGCACTGCCGGCCAATGTCGTGATACGTGCCGCAGCAGTTCCAGGCCTTCCCCGCTGTCACCGATCGGCAAGGCGTCAACCAGCAGCAGATCGATCGCAGCTGCCTGCTGCTGCAGGCGCTGCAGCAGATCACCGCTGCGGCCATAGCTTCCATCGACCTGCAGGCCCGCCTGCCGGGCCAGCAGTTCCTGCACGCCATGCCGCAACAGTGGATGCGGATCCAGCAGCAACAAGCGGCAGGGAGAATCGCGGGGCGAGGGAAACGGGGGCATCGTTGCATTCCTGCAGGACAGGCCACTCACCCTAGGGCGCAGCCGACGCCTGCGGAATCCAATTCGTTGCAATGCCGCCCGTCCACCTCAACACGGTCAGGTAGCGTTTGCCCAGCCGGAAACGCAACAGGCCCGGCATGGGCCGGGCCTGTCGAGGCATCTTCAGCGCGCAGGCGCGCCGAGGAAGCAATTACCAGCTGAAGCGCGGGCCGACGGTGTATTCCTTGTCGCCGTGGCGGTTCATCTTCAGCTCGCCGTTCAGGCCCCAGTTCTGGTTCAGCTTGACCTGACCACCCAGGCGACCGTACCACTGGCCGTCGATATCGACGCCGTGCTTCTTGGCGTAGTCTTCGTAGCCGACCATGCCGTAGACCTCGGCGTGGGCACCGAAGGCGGTGCGGATACCGGCTTCAGCGCTGTAGCCGTTGAAGTCCAGGCCGTGCTTGCGATCGAACTTCTGGTAGGCAACGCGGGCAACGAAGTCGGTCGACGGAGCGATTTCGACGTTGTAGCCGGCACCGACCTTCCACTGGTCAACCTTGATGTTGGTGTGGTCGACTTCCTGACGGCTGTATTCACCGAACGCGTGGAAGTTCGGCAGGAAGCCGTAGGAACCCTTGACGCCCCAGCCGTCAGCCTTGATGCCATCGACGTCGGTCTTGGCGTAGTCGGCTTCAGCGTAGTTGTACGACAGGTTCTCAGCAGCCGAAGCGGTGAACGGCAGGGCAGCGGCCAGGGCCAGAGCAATCAGCGAATTCTTCATGGGGGTACACCTTTACTTTCTTATGGTGTGCAGCAGCGCCAGGGCGCCATCGCATCGGGAATGTAAATTCTCCGTTATTCGCCACAACGCTCCCTGAAAACAGTGGTCTTCGCATTGCTGAATTTTTGGGCTTGATTCAGGCTCCGTCTGGCATACGCGCGCGTCGCGCGTGCATCTGTAATCCTTCGACGATTGCAACAGGAGGTTGCCTTGCTCGTTTCCGATCCGCTGCGGACGTGTGTCCGCGCCGCTGTCTTTGCTTGCATTGCCCTCTTGTCGCCACACACTGCACGTGCGCTGCAGGCGACCGACTACCAGCGCGCCGAACGCGTGCATGACAGTCATCTGCGCGGTGCGCTGCGCAATGCTTCGGTCCTGCCCCACTGGCTGGCCGATGGACGATTCTGGTATGAGCGCGAAGACACTCAGGGCCGGCGCCAGGCGGTACTGGTCGATCCGGTCCAGGCGACACGCCAGACCCTGTTCGAACCCACTGCGCTGGACGCTGCGGTTGCGCCGCTCGGTGCCAGCGGGCCACGCCTGCGCCTGGCCAGCGTGCAGCAGGCGGACGATGGCCTGCGCCTGCGGTTCAGCGGAGAAGTGCCCGTCGATTGCCAATGGCCGCGCTGGCAATGCGCACGTTCGCCGGATGCGCGGCCGCCGGCCGATGCACTGCCTTCGCCCGTAGGCGATGCGTGGCTGCAGGTGCGCGACAACAACCTGTGGCTGCAGTCGCCTGGCACGGCGCCACGGGCACTGACCCACGGCGGAGAAGCCGGTAATGGCTATGGCGTGCTGCCGGACTTCGCCCTGCGCGGTATTCCACGCCGTCAGGGCCGGATGGCGGTGCGGCCGTTCGCGGTTGGCTGGTCTGCGGACGGGCGCTACGTGGCCGGCATCCGCTACGACGAACGCGCGCTGCAGGACTACCCCTATCTGGAAAGCAGCCCGACCCACAGCGCGCGGCCGCGCGTGCATACCGTGAAGCTGGGGGTGCTGGGCGATGCACAGCAGGTGCGCGACACCCTGTTTGTGGTGGATACCCGCAGCGGCAGGCAGCATGACATCGCGCTGCCCGAGGGCTGGAACACGCTCAGTGAGGCCGGCATCCTGGGTTGGGACGGCGATCGGTTGTATGCCGTGATCGCGCACTTCGGCACACCGCGCAGGCTGCGCCTGGTGGAGATCGATGCCAACAGCGGTGCACTGCGCACGGTTCTGGAAGAAGCCAGCGACACTCGCCTGCAGCTCAACGTGTATTCCTACAACCGGCCAGCGGTGGCCATCCTGCCCGGGCAGGACACCGCCGTGTGGTTCTCGCAGCGCGATGGCTGGGGTCACCTGTACCGGGTGCGCCTGTCCGATGGCAAAGTGCTGCGCCAGCTCACCCGCGGCCACTGGGCGGTGCGCGACCTGCTGGGTGTGGACGCTGCCGGTGGCTGGGCGTACTTCAGCGCCGGTGGCGTCGACGCGGGCGATCCTTACGTGCGCGGCCTGTACCGGGTATCGCTGCAGGGAGGGCCGGTCCAGCGCCTGGCCGCCGATGGCTACGACCACATGGCCGATGCCGGTACCGGCGCGCTGTTCGGCGGGCGCGCACCCCAGGCGCTGTCGCCCAGTGGTGGCTATCTGGTGGATACCGTTTCCCGTCTCGACCAGCCACCACGCACCGTGCTGCGGGCCAGCGATGACGGTCGCGAGCTGCTGTTGCTGGAAGCGGCGGACAACCGGGCAGTGCTTGCTGCGGGGTGGCGCCCACCGCAGCGCGAACGTCTGCTGGCCGCCGACGGGCGCACGCCGATCTTCGCCACCGTCTACCTGCCCCGCGACTATCGCGATGACGGCAGCTTCCCGGTGATCGATGCGATGTACGGCGGCGCCTTCATCAGCAATGCCCCGGTGACCTACGCCGAAGCGGTGTCCGCGCTGAATCCGGTGTCACGCGCCAGCCTGGCCGAGCTTGGCTTCGTGGTGGTCAGCATCGATGCGCGCGGCACCGGCGG
Organism: Stenotrophomonas sp. YJH_SMC_4; assembly: GCF_059371575.1. Taxonomy (NCBI): domain Bacteria; kingdom Pseudomonadati; phylum Pseudomonadota; class Gammaproteobacteria; order Lysobacterales; family Lysobacteraceae; genus Stenotrophomonas; species Stenotrophomonas sp. YJH_SMC_4. The sequence continues at coordinate 101,486 of NZ_JCAFUR010000009.1, read as the reverse complement.
CCGCGACAAGGCCTTCCACGACAGCAGCTTCCTGCACGGCGCCGATGTGCAGCTGGATGACCATGTGGCCGCGCTGCGCCAGCTGGGCGAACGCTACCCGGGCATCGACCTGCAGCGGGTCGGCATCTACGGGCATTCGTTCGGCGGTTACAGCGCGGCGCGGGCATTGCTGCGCTACCCGGCGTTCTACAAGGTGGGCGTGGCCTCGGCCGGCAGCCACAATTTCCAGGGCATGTACGGCGGCGCCCTGCACGGCATGGACCGGCTGTTCGGTGGCGTGCTGCCAGCCACGGCCATGACCGATGGCGTGCCGGCGCCCTTTGCCGGGCTCGACAACGCAGCGCTGGCCGGCAACCTGCGCGGGCATCTGATGCTGGTCTATGGCGAGCTGGACGAAAACGCACCGCCGGCGCTGACCCTGCAGCTCGCCGCCGCCCTGAACAAGGCCCAGCGCAGCTACGACCTGCTGTACCTGGCCCGGCAGGACCACGAGCTGTTCCGCAACGACGCCACCTACACGCACCGCATGTGGGACTACTTCGTGCGCCACCTGGCCGGCCAGCAGCCACCGGATACGGTGCTGGCACCACTGCCCGGTGGCCCGGGCTGAACGGGCGCGCAGAGGATGTCGATCCCCGACGCCCTGGTTCGTCGTGTACTTGAAGGCCGTGCATGCGGCACGGTCCATCCGGAGGCAGGCAATGAGCTACATCGATGGTTTCGTCCTGGCGGTGCCCACCGCCAACAAAGAGAAGTTCCTCGCCCATGCACGCACAGGGGATCCCGTTTTCATCGAGTACGGCGCGCTGCGCGTGGTCGAGTGCTGGGGTGACGACGTACCGCACGGCAAGACCACCGACTTTTTCGGCGCGGTGAAAGCCACGCCGGACGAGACGGTGGTGTTTTCCTGGATCGAATGGCCGGACAAGCCGACCCGCGACGCCGGCATGAAGAAGATGATGGAAGACCCAAGGTTTGATCCGGCGACGAATCCGATGCCGTTCGACGGCGCGCGGATGATCTACGGTGGCTTCGTGCCGATCTACGAACTGACCCGCTGAACCGGGCGGACGTGCTCAGCGCGCGTCCGTTTCATCGCTGGCGGAGGCATGGCCGGCGCCCAGTGCGGCGCCGGCGCCGAGGCCCACACCGCCCATGCCGGCCCCCATTCCGCCACCGCCGCCTCCGCCCGCACGACCGCCCTTGGCATCGCCGTCGTTGCGGCCCTTGCCACTGGCACTGCCCGGCCGGGTCGGCCCCTGCGGCGGTATCTGCAGGTCGGCCGGAATCGGCGCCAGGTCCAGCGCTTCGCGCACGAAGTCGCGCAGCGAGACCACCAGTTCGTGGGTATGCACCGGTCGCCCCTGTGCAAGATCGTTGGCAGCGCGCGCAGCCAACCGCACCTGTTCGTCGGTGCCCAGCAGCAGGATGTCCGACAGCGCCGCTTCAACGGCATCGCGGATGCGGCGCGCGCGATCCGAGCGGGGTTCGGCGATGCCTTCGGCATCTTCGCGCTGGCGCAGGTCGCGGCGATGGCTGGGATCCACGCCCAGTTCGCCGGTGAACGAACCGCCCAGGGTCTTGTAGGCCGCCATCAGCGTGCGCAGCCGTTCGTTGATCTGCCGGTTCTCGCGCTCGCGGCGCTGTTGCAGGGTCTGCATCACCAGCAGGCGGATGCCCACGCCCAGCAGGGTGATCAGGACCAGGCCGGCCAAGGTGGACAGCACGCCCTGCCAGGAACTGAAGTCGATACCGCGCATGCCCGGGGCTCCGGCGGGAAGAACCTGCATCTTGCCCCGGACAATGTCCCGGAAACGCGAAAGGCCCCACCACCCGGTGGGTGGCAGGGCCTTCGGTCACGGCGCGATTACTTGCGCTTGGCGGCCTTGCGCACGGCCTTCTTGGCCGGAGCCTTCTTGGCGGCGACCTTCTTCAGCGGGGCAGCCTTCTTGGCAACCGTCTTGCGGGTGGCGGCAACCTTCTTGCCAACTGCCTTCTTGGCAACGGCGGTCTTCTTGCCGACAACCTTCCTGGCAGCAGCGGTCTTCTTGCCGACGGCCTTCTTGGCGACGGCAGCCTTCTTGCCGACAACCTTCTTGGCGGCGGCGGTCTTCTTGGTGGCGACCTTGCTGGTGGCGGCAACCTTCTTGCCGACAACCTTCTTCGCAGCCACGGCCTTCTTGCCAGCGACCTTCTTGGCGGCGACGGTCTTCTTGGCCACAGCCTTCTTGGCGGTGGCGACCTTCTTGCCGACCACCTTCTTGGCGGCCGCGGTCTTCTTGGCAACGGTCTTCTTGGCGACGGCGGCCTTCTTGGTGGCAGCCTTCTTCACGGTGGCGACCTTCTTGCCGGCAGCCTTGGTGGCGGCCTTGGTGGTCTTCTTGGCAGCGGCGGCCTTCTTGGTCACAGCCTTGCCTGCAGCGGCCTTCTTCTTGGCCACTTCCTTCTTCAGGGCAGCGGCTTCGGCCTTGGCGTTCTTCTTGGCCGCTTCCAGCTTCTTCTTGGCGTTGGCAACAGTCTTGCCGACCGACTTGGCAGCCTTTTCGGCCTTCTTGGCAACGGTCTTCTCGACCTTGGCCACGGCCTTCTTGGCCTTGGCAACGCGGGTACCGGCAGCCTTGGTGGCGCGCTTGACGGTCTTCTTGACCGACTTCACTGCGTCTTCGGCAGCGTGGGCGATGGTCTCGCCAACGTTGGTGGCGGTTTCTTTGACGTTCTCGACAGCGTCGGTCACGACCGACACACCATTACCGTTGCTCATGTTGCCCTCCTGGGGGCCTTAAGTATCAAAACGGGGCGATGCTATACCGACATTGACGATCGTGGAACGGGGCATGCGCCACCAATCGCATCTGCTGCGACGGCGATGGTGTAGTCGACCATCCCTGCAGGCACACCGTGTTTACAGGAAACCCCTTTTTTTCAGTGCTGCGCCGCATGATCCGCGTCGTGACAGGCATTGGTTGTGTGCACCCGCCCGGATGCCGCGGAAGGCATGCAATATGGCGCGTCGCGGCACCGGGATGCGCAGAACTGCGCAAGTATCGTCCTGTATCCGCGCGACCTGCGGCTGACGTCCGCACACTGCCGGGCGCCGCCGCCGCTGTCGTCACCGGCCCAGCGCTGGTCGCGCGATCCGCGCTCCCGACGCGCGGTTTTCATGGCGCATTTATCCAGATCGCGACACACTCATTCAGCTTGTTTTACCGTAGAGCCGAACCGCCCCCATTCCCGCCAGCGAACCGACTCCCATGCGACCGCTACCTACCCTGCTCACGCTCGCAATCGCCGCCGCCTTCGGTGGCTTCGTTGCCACCGGCATCAACGCCCACCTGGACAACCGTGCCGATGCCGCACCGCTTCCAGCGGTGGTGCCGACCATGGCGGCACTGCCAGCCGCAGTGGCCGGGCAGCAGGTTCCGTCACTGGCACCGATGCTGGAGAAGGCGATGCCGGCCGTGGTCAGCGTCAACACCAAGCAGGTGGTGCGCGTACGCAATCCCTTCTTCAACGACCCGTTCTTCCGCCGCCTGTTCCCGGACATCCCGCAGGAACGCATCAACGAATCGCTGGGCTCGGGCGTGATCATCGACGCCAGGGAGGGCCTGGTGCTGACCAACCACCATGTCATCGACAACGCCGATGACGTACAGGTGACACTGGCCGACGGGCGCACGGTCAAGGCCGAATTCCTCGGCTCGGACCGCGATACCGACATCGCGCTGATCCGCATTCCGGCGCAGAACCTGACCGACATCAAGCTCGGCAACAGCGACCAGCTGCGGGTGGGCGACTTCGTGGTGGCCATCGGCAATCCGTTCGGCTTCAGCCAGACGGTCACTTCGGGCATCGTCTCGGCGGTGGGCCGCAGCGGCATCCGCGGGCTGGGCTACCAGAACTTCATCCAGACCGACGCGTCGATCAACCCGGGCAACTCGGGTGGCGCGCTGGTCGACCTGCAGGGCCAACTGGTCGGCATCAACACTGCCAGCTTCAACCCGCAGGGCAGCATGGCCGGCAACATCGGCCTGGGCCTGGCGATTCCCTCGAACCTGGCGCGCAGCGTGGTCGACCAGCTGGTCAAGCACGGCGTGGTGGTGCGCGGCACGCTGGGCGTGGAAAGCCAGAACCTGACCGCGCAGATCGCGCAGGGCCTGGGCCTGGGCGAAACCCGCGGTGCGCTGATCACCCGCGTGCTGGCCGGTTCGGCCGCCGCCGCCGCCGGCCTGAAGCCGGGCGACGTGGTGGTGTCGGCCAATGGCCAGCGCGTGGACAGCGCCGAAGCCCTGCACAACGTGGAAGGCCTGGCGGCGGTCGGCAGCCCGATGACGCTGGACGTACGCCGCGAAGGCAAGCCGCTGCAGATCAAGGCGACGTTGAAGGAACAAGCACGCGCGGTCACCGGCGACAGCCTGGACCCGCGCCTGGGCGGGGCCACCTTCGTCGACCTGCCCGAGTCGCTGCGCCAGTCAGGCGCCAGCGGCGTGCTGGTCAGCGAGGTCAAGCGCGGCAGCCGCGCCGCCAGCAACGGCCTGCAGCAGGGCGACATCATCACCGATGCCACCGTCGGTGAATTCGCCGACCTGGCCAGCTGGCGCGCCAACTTCCAGCAGCGCCCGCCGACGCTGGTGCTGCGCGTGCTGCGCAACAATGGCCAGCAGCAGGGCCAGCTCGTGATGCGCTGATCGCCCTGCCGTAACACCCCCTATACCCCGGCAATGTTATTGCTGTCAGTCCAGGTCGGCACCGCCGACTCCCGTTCCCCCATCGCAACAGGAGTGATTCGATGAGCCCCACCAATACCGAGAACCTGAAGGAACACCTGGGTGAAGCCGGTTCCCACCTGAAGCAGGCCGCTACGGCCGCCGGCGGTGCGATCAAGGGTGCAACCGGTGCAGCGACCGACGAGCTTCGCATCGGCAAGGCCAACGTCAAGGCTGAATTGTCCGACAGTGCACTGTCCGGCCTGGCCGCCGCCGAGTTCGGCGGTGCCGCCGCCAAGGAACAGGTCGATGCGCTGATGGACAAGGGCAAGGACCTGATCGACAGCGCCGCCGAACTGATCCGCGAACGTCCGCTGGCCTCGTTCGGCGTCGCCTTCGCAGCCGGCTGGATCATCGCCAAGCTGGCCCGCGGCAGCAGCGACAAGTAAGCCGCAGCGTGAGCGAAGACAACACGCAAGCGCCTGACCCGGCGGCCACCCCGCCGCTGGATGAGAGCATCCGCCAGGTCGGCGCGGCCGGTCGTGCCGCTGCCGATTCGGCCAAGCACACGCTGCGTTCACTGCGCCGGCTGGCCTCGGCCGACTTCGCGCTGGCGCGCAGCGCATTCGGTCGCGCGCTGGCCTGGGCCGGCGTGGCGATCGTGTTTGGTGCATCGGCGTGGCTGCTGATGGCCGCCACCCTCATCGCGCTGCTGCAGAGCTGGGGCCTGAGTTGGCTGCAGGCCCTGCTGATCACCTCGCTGCTGAGCCTGGCCGTCACCGGCTATGCGATCTGGCGGGTGTCCTACTTCTTCCACCACACCGGCATGCACGCCACCCGGCGTCAGCTGTCACGCCTGGGCCTGTTTGACGAACCCAGCGAAGACGACCCTGATGCCGGCGTGCAGCTGCCCGAGGGCAAGCCATGAAGTTCGGCGCGCTGCAGCGGCGGGTAAAACGCTGCGAACAGGTGGTGACCGTGCGCCTGGGCGAGACACAGGACCACTGGTCCACCCTCGGCCAGGTATGGCGACAGGGCTGGTCGCCGTTGCGCATCGTGGTGGTCGGCCTGGCCGGTGGCTTCATCGCCGGCAAGCTGGAGGTGCCGGGCAAGGTCAACGGTGCCCGCTGGCTGCAGATGGTCGGTTCGGTCTCGAACCTGTTCGCCAGTGCGCAGGCGGCGTTCGCCACGGCGATGGCGGCGCAGGCTGCGGCCACCGCCGACGATGCGGCCGAAGAAGCCGACGATGCCAGCGAGCAGGCACAGGCAGCGGCCTCCGCTGCCGGAGCACGGCCGCCACCGGCACCACGCTCCGTACCGGAGCCAGAACCGGACCTGCGCGGACCGCGTCCGGCCGAAGCGGCCACCGAGCTGTCCGAACGTTGATCCATGGAATCCGCCGCGCCGATCGCGGCCGGCGGATAATGCGCTCCCCTTCCGGTTGATGCGTCGATGAGCGAGTCCCTCCTGTCCCCGCCACCGGCCGGCCCCGACGAGCCAGAGGCCGCGCTGCCACCACCGTCGCGCCCGCGCGGGCCGATGTCGCTGGTGGTGCTGGCGACCCTGGCGGTGGGCTACACGCTGTGGGCCGCGCAGGACATCATCCTGCCGGTGCTGCTGGCGATGTTCTTCGCCCTGGTCGGCAACCCGATCCTGCGCCTGCTGCAGAAGCTGTGGATTCCGCGCGCGCTGGGCGCACTGTTGATCCTCGGCGCCGGCCTGGGCGTGACCGGTTCGCTCGCCGTGCAGCTGATCGGCCCGGCGATGGAATGGGCGCAGGAAGCCCCACAGCAGCTGCGCAAGGTCGCCCGCCAGGTGCAGAACCTGACCAAGCCGGTGCAGCAGGCCAACCAGGCGGCGGAAAACTTCGCCCGTGTGGCCGGTGGTGACAGCAACCACAAGGTGCAGGTGATCCGTACCCAGCTGGACGACCCGTACCGCATGCTGACCCGTGCACCGCGGCTGGCTGCCTCGGTGTTGGCCGTGGTGCTGCTGACGCTGTTCTTCATGATCTACGGGCAGAGCCTGCAGCGCGCGGCGATCGCCCTGTTCCCCAACCGCCAGCAGCAGCGCTTCACCACGGACATCCTGCGTTCGATCGAACGCGAGGTCTCGCGTTACGTGCTGACCATCAGCGTCATCAACACTCTGGTCGGGCTGGTGTTCGCCGGCGTGCTGATGCTGCTCGGTATCGGCCTGCAGGAAGCGCTGCTGTGGGGCACGGTGGCCGCGCTGCTGAATTTTGCGCCGTATGTGGGTCCGTTGATCGGCGTGGCGCTGATGCTGTTGATGGGCTTCGTCGAGTTCCGCGACCCGCTGCAGGCCCTGCTGCCAGCGGCCGCCTACCTGGGCCTGCACACGCTGGAAGGGCAGATGGTGACCCCGATCGTGCTGGGCCGTCGGATGAAGCTGTCGCCGCTGGTGCTGATCCTGGCGCTGATGGTGTTCGGCTGGGCCTGGGGCATGATCGGGCTGCTGCTGGCGGTGCCGCTGCTGGTGTGCATCAAGCTGGTGCTGGCACGCCTGGACGGCATGCAGGGCTGGGCACGCCTGCTGGAGTGACGGCATCAACAACGGATGGACGCAGGTGGCGGAACCAGAAACAGGGACGAAGTGGCAGACTATGGCGCCCTACCCGGATGGATCCGCTCGGATGAACTCTCTCGCCACGCGTTGCCTTGCCTTGGCCTGCATTGCCGCTCCCGCGTTCGCCGCGACACCGCCGACTGCCGATCAGGCGCGCACCCAGCTTGCTGAGGCGGTTACCTGCAAGCGGCACCTCACGCCCATACAGTTCGACGCCATGGCCCGGATGCTGACACCGGCCCCGGCAAGGGTGCAGGACGGCGAATCCAGCGGCGAGTTCCGGCTGACCACGCCCTTGATGGTGCTGGGCCAGCCCGTGAACCGGCTGCAGTCCTATGACGGCGACAGCGGCGAGGATGGCATCGACAGTTTCACCGCGTACTTCAGCTCGGCCAGTGTGGAACAGGTCGCGGCACTGGCGAAGATGTCCGACCCGGTAGCAGGCACCTACACGAAGGAAGTTGGCCGGCACAACCTGGACGTGCAGCAGTTCGACGGCCAGACCACCATCGCCTGCTCGTACAACCTGCGCTGACCCGGCCCAGCCACAGTGCCCACCCGCCCGCCGCGTCGCATGAAAGCCCGCGCGGGCAGGGGTAGAATGGCGGGGTGAATTTCCCCGTCCAAGCCATCACCCTCGACCTTGACGACACGCTCTGGCCGTTCGCTCCGATCGGCGCCCGCATCGAACAGGTCCTGCACGCCTGGATGTGCGAACACAGCCCCGCTACCGCCGCGATGTATCCGGTGGAGGCGATGCGCGAACTGCGCGAGCGGCTGTACCACGCCCATCCGCACCTCCACCACGACCTGAGTGCGCTGCGCCGGCTGACCCTGCACGAAGCACTGCACACCAGCGGTGCCAGCCTCGATCTGCTGGAGCCTGCGTATGAAGTGTTCTACGCCGCGCGCAACCAGGTGGAGTGCTATCCCGATGCGATCGACGCGCTGGCGCGCATTGCCGCACGGGTACCGGTGGCGGCGCTGAGCAACGGCAACGCCGACCTGGAGCGGATCGGACTGGCCCATCATTTCGCCTTCCAGCTGGGTTCGCGCGAACACGGCGCGGCCAAGCCCGAAGCCAGCATCTTCCATGCCGCGTGCACCCGCCTGGGTGTGGCACCGGCACAGGTGCTGCACGTCGGCGATCATGCCGACATGGACGTGGCCGGGGCGATTGCCGCCGGCCTGCGCGGCTGCTGGATCAACCGCGACGCAGCCACCTGGACCCATCCGCAGCTGCAGCCGGACCTGCAGTTCGACACCCTTACCGGCCTGGCCGACTGGTTGGATGCCAACCTCGACGCCGCCGCACCCCGGAGTACCTGACGCATGAGCGAGATCACTGGTTTCACCGCCGACACCGCTGCGGCGCTGCCGTTGTACGTGCTGGACCGCGAGCAGTTCGCCGCCTGGAAGGACAGCCAGCCGGCTGCCACCCAGGCGTGGTTGGCATCGCAGGGCTTCAACGCCGGCGCCCACAGCGTGGCACTGCTACCGGGCGCCGATGGCCTGGCCGGTGCCTTGATGGGCGTGGGTGATCGTGCCGATGCCTACAGCTATGCGCATGCGCCGCACGCGCTGCCGGAAGGCAGCGTCTGGCAGCTGGCCAATGAACTGCCGGCCGCCGAACTGGCGCTGCTGCAGCTGGGCTGGGGCCTGGGCAGCTACCGCTTTGACCGCTATCGCAAGCGCAACCGCGCACCGGCGCAGCTGGTGGCCTCGCCGACCGGCGAAGTGGCCGACCTGATCGCCGCCAGCCTGCGCGTGCGCGACTGGGTCAACACCCCGACCGAAGACATGGGCCCGCAGCAGCTGGAAGACGCCGCGCGCGCGCTGGCCGATGCACATGGTGCGCAGGTCGAGGCGATTACCGGCGACGAACTGCTGAAGCAGAATTTCCCGGCCATCCACGCCGTGGGCCGCGCTTCGCACCGTGCGCCGCGCCTGGTCGTGCTGCGCTGGGGCAGGGAAACCGACCCGGCGCTGGTGCTGGTGGGCAAGGGCGTGTGCTTCGATACCGGCGGGCTGGACATCAAGCCGGCCGACGGCATGCGCAACATGAAGAAGGACATGGGCGGCGCCGCGCACGCACTGGCCCTGGCCGGCCTGGTGATGGCGCGCGGGCTGCCGGTGCGCCTGACCCTGCTGGTGCCGGCAGTGGAAAACGCGATCGGCCCCGATGCGTTCCGTCCGGGCGAGGTCATCGCCACCCGCAAGGGCCTGAGCGTGGAGATCGACAACACCGACGCCGAGGGCCGCGTGATCCTGTGCGACGCATTGACCTTCGCCGGTGAGCAGAAACCGGACCTGGTGCTGGACTTCGCCACCCTCACCGGTGCCGCGCGCATCGCCCTGGGCCCGGACCTGCCGGCGCTGTTCAGCAACGACGACACGGTGGCCCAGCAGTGGCTGCAGGCCGGTGACGCGACCCGCGACCCGGTCTGGCGCATGCCGCTGTGGCGCCCCTACCTGCGCTACCTGAGCAGCGGCATCGCCGACCTGGCCAACGCCGGTTCGCGCATGGCCGGCTCGGTTACCGCAGCGCTGTACCTGGAACGCTTCCTGGAAGACGGCCAGCGCTGGGCGCATCTGGACGTGTATGCCTGGAACGACGGCGAGCGCCCGGGCCGTCCGGCCGGTGGCGAAGCGCTGGCGCTGCGCTCGGCGTGGGCGATGCTGAAGCAGCGCTACAGCTGATCGGGTGGGTGCCGACCGTTGGTCGGCACGCCGTCCCCGGAAAATCTGACGAAAAATTGAATTTCGGCCCCGGCCGGGTTCTGCGAGGATGTGTGGGTCGACCACCCACACGCTCCGTGAAGGCAGGACTCCGGCCATGTCGCTCTTCCGCTACACCCGCGCTGGCCAGACGCCGGGCGCGCCACGCAAGCATTCACCCCTGCTCTGGATCGCACTGATCGCACTCATTCTGGGTGCGGTCGCGCTGGCCTTCGCCTGGCTGGCCGGCTGGATTGGCGGCCGCCTGACCGCGCAGCGCTTTACCGACACCATCGAAGCCACCGGCCCGGCACATCCCGGGTTCCGCCGGGCGCACAGCAAGGGCATCTGCGTGAGCGGCTGGTTCGAACCCAGTGCACAGGCCCCTACCCTGTCCAGTGCACGGGTGTTCTCGCAGCGCCGCGTGCCGGTGATGGGCCGCCTGTCGATCGGCGGTGGTGATCCCTACGGTGCCGACAACACCGCGCGCGTACGCAGCCTGGCGGTGCAGATGGTCAGCGATGATGGCCAGGAATGGCGCATGGCGATGAACAGCTTCCCGTTCTTCGCCGTGCCCGATGCCGAGGCGTTCTACGAGCAGACGCGCGCCTCCATTCCCGACCCGACCACCGGCAAGCCCGACCCGCAGAAGATGGCCGCGGTGCTGGCGAAATACCCCAGTGCACAGGCGTTCCAGCAGTGGGCCAGGACGGCACCTTGGACCAGCAGCTGGGCTGACACCACCTTCAACAGCGTCAACAGCTTCTGGTTCACCAACGCGCAGGGCCAGAAGCGCGCGGTGCGCTGGCGCTGGCAGCCGCAGGCGCCGGTGGTGGAGATGGATGCGGAAACGCGCAAGCAGGCCAGCGTCGATTTCCTCAGCCAGGAACTGCAGCAGCGCATGGCCAGCGGCCCGGTGCGCTGGAACCTGGTCGTCACTACCGCCGAGCCTCGCGATGCCATTGATGATCCGTCGGTGCCGTGGCCCGAGTCGCGTGATCAGGTGGTGGCCGGCGTACTCAGCCTGGACCGCATGCAGTCGCAGGAAAAAGGCGCGTGCGGCCAGATCAACTTCGATCCGCTGATCCTGCCCAGCGGCGTGCGCGGCAGTGACGATCCGATCCTGGCCGCACGCTCTGCGGTGTACTCGCAATCCTTCAACCGCCGCGAGCGCGAGCGCGCCAGCGGCAACGTCGAGCAACCGAAGGAGGCCGCGCGATGAACACCCATAACGGCCACTTCAACCTGCTGGCGCGGGTGCTGCACTGGACCATGGCGCTGATGATCATCGCCATGCTGTTCATCGGCGTGACCATGGTCGCCTCGCTGCACATGCGGCCACTGCTGATCGACCTGCACCGACCACTGGGCATCGCGATCCTGCTGCTGGTGCTGCTGCGCCTGTACAACCGCCTGCGCCACCGCCCGCCGCCGCTGCCGGCGGATCTTCCGGTATGGCAGGTGATGGCGGCCAAGGCCTCGCACTGGATGCTGTATGCGCTGATGCTGGCGATGCCGTTGATCGGCTGGGCGATGCTGTCGGCCGGCGGTTACCCGATCGTGCTGTGGGGCGGCCTGCACCTGCCGCCGATCGTGCCGCACACCCCGGCGTTGTATGCCGCGCTGCGTAATGCGCACAGCTTGTTGGCGTATGTGTTGTTCGCCACGGTGCTGATGCATGTGGGGGCGGCGCTGTTCCATTTGTGGGTGCGGCGGGATGGCGTGTTCCAGGCGATGGCGCGCGGGAAGGATTGATCGGGTTCGCCGGGTGTTCCCGGCGGATTGTTTCCGCGACTGCGGAGGGGTGTCACTTTCTTTGCGCGCAAAGAAAGTAACCAAAGAAACGCTCCGCCGGCCGCGAGCCGGCGTGCTTCGCACGCCGGTGCCCTGCGCTCCTCGGTCCGTCGAGGGACGGCGCGGGAACTCGCTGCGCTCAGACACCCGCACCTCTTCGCCCTCGCCGGACCTCCGGTGCTCGGCTCGCTTGAAGGCGGACTGGAAGGTCAAGATCAAGAGCAACAGCATCCACGCATGGCGTGGATCTACTGGGTGCAGCTGTGGCTTTTGACGTTGGGTCCGCCTTCTAGCGAGCCGAGCATCGCAGGGGAATCAGGGGCGTAGAGGCGCCGGTGTTTGAGCGAAGCGAGTTCGGCGCCGTCCCCTGATTCCCCGAGAAGCGCAGGGAACCGTCGCGTAGCGACGGCTCGCGCTCTGGCGGCGTGTTTCTTTGGTTACTTTCTTTGCACGAGCAAAGAAAGTGACACCTCTCCGCAGGCGCGGTAACAATCCGCCGGGCAGCGCCCGGCGCTACCAGTGCGTCGGCGCACGCCCCTACAACCATCCCTTCTGCCGCGCCAGCCGGTACGCCTCGATCCGGTTGGCCACGCCCAGCTTGCCGATGCACTCGGACAGGTAATTGCGCACCGTGCCATGCGACAACCCCAGCTGCTCGGCAATCTCGCTGGCGGTACGGCCCTCGCCCGCCAGCCGCAGCACGCGGCGTTCGCGGTCGGTCAGCGGGTCGGCCTGCGACCAGGCATCCAGTGCCAGCTGTGGGTCGATCGCGCGGATGCCCTGTTTCACCTTGCGCAGGGCATCGGCCAGGTTCTCGGCCGGTGCGTCCTTCAGCAGGTAGCCCAGCACGCCCGCTTCCAGCGCGCGGCGCAGGAAGCCGGCACGGGCGAAGGTGGTCACGATCACGACCTTGATCGGCAACTCGTGGCGGGCGATGCGCTGGGCCAGTTCCAGCCCGGACAGGCCAGGCATTTCGATGTCAGTGACCAGAATGTCCGGCTGCAGCTGCTGCAGCATGCGCCACGCCGCCTCGCCGTCGGCAGCGCTGCCCAGCACCTCGATGTCCGGCTCCAGGCCCAGCAGCGCCGACAATGCACCGCGCACCATCGCCTGGTCTTCGGCCAGCAGGATGCGGATCATGCGGCACCATCCCGTGCCAATGACGCTGGCGACAGCGGCGTGGTCGCGGCCACCAGTGGCACGCGCACGGTCACTACCGTGCCTTCTCCGCGCGACGACTGCAGTGACAACTGGCCGCCCAGCGCCATCGCCCGTTCGCGCATGCCACACAATCCGTTGCCCTCGGCCTGTACGCCACCGCGGCCGTCATCGCGTATCTGCATCACCAACTGTCGTTCCTCAAGCATGAAATCCACCTGCACCCGGGTCGCCTGTGCGTGGCGCACGATGTTGGTCGCAGCCTCGCGCAGCACCAGCGCCAGCCCACGTTCCACGTCGACCGGCATCGGCGGCGGCGGTGTGTACTGCAGGTGTACCTGCTGGCATTCCAGCAGCAGCCGCGCCGAGGCCAGCTCGCCGGCCAGGTCGCTGGCGCGGATGCCGGTCACCGCACTGCGCACCTGGGCCAGCGCCTCGCGGGCGATCGCTTCGGCTTCGCCGATCTCCTGCCGCGCGCGCGCGCCATCACGGTCGTACAGCTTGCGCGCCAGCTCCAGCTTCAGCGTGATCAGCGACAGCGTGTGGCCCAGCAGGTCATGCAGATCGCGGCCGATGCGCTCGCGCTCGGCGGTAGTGGCCAGCCGCCGCACCTCGTCCTGGGACAGCTGCAGGGCAACGTCCCGTTGATGGCTCAAGGCCTCCACGTTCACCACCAGGCCGACGATGAACGACACGGCCGGCATCCACACCATGGCTTGCCACGGATAACCGACGTAGAGCGCAGCGCCGCAGAACAACAGGTTCAGGCCGGTGAGCTGCAACAGGTACACCCACCAGCCGCCACGGCTGCTCATGCGGATCATCACGCAACCGAACACGAAGTAGCTCAGTCCCGACGGATACCACGGCAGCAGCACCAGGGCCATCAGGATCATGCCCAGCGCATAGCGCCATGCGTGGTGCCGTGGCGCCAGCATCACCTTCGCATAGAGCAGCAGGAACAGCGGATAGCTGGCCACGGTCAGCAGCAGCCAGCGCACCGTGAAGCCATTGCCAAGCACCGGGGTGAGGAAGATCCAGACCGACCACAGCAGGTGGATCGCACCACTCCAGGGCGACTTGCCACGCCTCAGCAGATCGGCCACCGCCGAATCCGGTGCGGGGCGCAGCAGGGACGCAAGCCAGCTCGACGACACGGAAGAATCCAGGCGGGAATGATCGCTGCCGATCATGCCAGTTCAGCCGATCCGGCGCAGGCGGCGGCGCGCCAGCAGCAGCGCCACCACCGTGACCGCCAGCAGCACCAGCAGGTGGCCAGCCATGCTGCCCACCGACGGCAGCCCGACCACCGGCAGCGCCAGCTGCGCCAGATGCCAGGTTGGCCACAGCGGTGCCATCATCGAGAACACCTTGGGCAGCGCCGACAACGGCAGCCACAGGCCCGACAGCAGGGCCAGCGGCAGGTAGACCAGGTTGACCATCGCCGGCGCCGCGCTGGCACTGACATGACTGCCGATCAGCAGGCCGATCGCGCCCAGCGGCAGCGCTGCCAGGCCCGCCACCGCCAGCAGCTGCAGCATCTGCACTGCCTGCAGCTGCACGCCACCCAGCGCGCGCGCCACCCCGATCAACAGGGCGGCTACCAGCAACGCGAACATCACCGCCATCACCAGTCGCGCCAGCAACGGTGCCGCCGCCGGCATCGGCAGCGCTCGCTTGAGGGTCAGCAGGCCGCCTTCACGGTCCAGCGCCAGCTGCACGCCGAAGCCGAACAGGGCCGGGGCCATCGCACCGAACACGCAGTAGGTGGCCAGCAGGTAGAGCGGTGCATGGCCGCGGCCCAACAGCACGCCGAACAACAGGTAGAACAGCACCGGGAACAGCAGCGAAGGCACCGCGAAGGCGGGTGTACGCCAGGCGCGGCGCAGCTCGGCCACCAGTTCAGCGCCGTACGGGCGCAAGGCCTGACGCCACGCCGATACCGGCGCGGGTGTAGTGCCGGTACGGGTCATCGTGTTCATGCGGCCTCCCGGGTCATGTCGAGGAAAGCGTCGGCCAGTGCCGCGCCCTGTACTTCCAGCTCACGCAGCTGTGCATCGGCGGCCAGCAGACGCGCCACCACCGGCTCGGCCGGGCTCGCCAGCAACTGCAGATGCTCGCCGTCACGCTGCACCTGCTGCACGCCCGGCCATTGCTGTACGTCTTCAACAGTCAGCACGCTGCGGCAGCGGATGCGGCGCGGCCGATCGACCAGGCGCAGCTCGCTCAACGGTGCGTCGGCCAGCACCCGGCCCTGCTCCAGCACCAGCACCTGCCGCGCCAGCGCTTCGGCCTCTTCCAGATAGTGGGTGGTCAGCAGCACGCCGCAGCCTTCGGCCACCAGCTGCCGGATCGCCTGCCACATCACCTGCCGCGCCTGGATGTCCAGGCCGGTGGTGGGCTCGTCCAGGAACAGCACGCGCGGGCGGCCACACAGCGCGATGGCGAACTGCACCGCGCGCTGCTGGCCACCGGACAGCTGACCGTAGCGACGGCCTGCCAGTGCCTGCAGGCCTGCGCGCTGCAGCACCTCCTGCAGCGGCATCGGGTCCGGATAGCAGGCGCTGGCCTGCGCCACCAGTTCGTCCACCTGCAGCATCGGCGGCAGGCTGGTGCTCTGCAGCATCACGCCCAGGCCGAGGCGGCTGCTGCGCTGCTGCGGGTCGCCACCGAGCAGCTCGACCTGGCCGGCATCGGCGCGGCGCAGGCCCAACAGCACGCTGATCGCGGTACTCTTGCCGGCACCGTTGCGGCCCAGCAATGCCAGCACCTGGCCAGCGCGGACCTGCAGGTCGATGCCCTGCAGGGCGGTATGGTCGCGGTAGCGCACCTGCACCTGCTGCAGGCGGGCCAGCGACGGGGCGATCGGATCCATGGGCGGTACCGGTAGCGGGGACGTTGCCATCCTGTGCCGCCGTGGTCACATTTCGCAGTTGCCGCCGTCAGTGTCATCGGATGACAGCTGTCACTGCCGTCATCGCTGTGCCTGCCTTCATGCTGTGCCGCACGCTCCACCGCCGGAACCGCCGCCGTCCGCGCTTCCGGCCATACCCGCCCGAACGCCTGTGATGGAACGAATGAACGCTTCTGCCGAGCTGTTGAAGGAACTCCGTATCGACCGCAAGTCGCCGCCGCCCGCCTCCGGTGGTGGCAGCAATGGCGGTGGCCGTCGTTGGCTGTGGATCGCGATCATCGTGGTCGTGCTGCTGATCGCCGCTGCCGTGGCCTTCCTGTTCGGCCGCGCGCCGGCCGTGGAAGTGGAAACCGCGCCCGCAGTGGCCATCCAGCAGGGCAGCGCCAGCAGTTCGGTGCTCGATGCCAGTGGCTACGTGGTCGCCCGGCGCATGGCCACGGTCTCGGCCAAGATCACCGGCAAGGTGCGCGAGGTGATGATCGAGGAAGGCATGCGGGTCGAAGCCGGCCAGGTGATGGCCACCCTGGATCCGATCGATGCCGATGCGCAGCGCAGCCTGTATGCCTCGCAGTTGCAGGCCGCGCGCAGCCAGGTGGCCGGGCTGGAGGCACAGCAGAAGCAGGCCGCCGCCGAAGCCAGCCGCCTGCAGGCGCTGGTCGGCCAGCAACTGGTGTCACGTTCGCAGTACGACCAGGCCGTGGCCCAGCGCGACAGCCTGCGTGCGCAGCTGGAAACGGCCCAGCGCAACGTCAAGGTCGCCAACGACCAGCTGGCCATTGCCGATCTGGGCGTGGACAACAACATCGTGCGCGCGCCGTTCTCCGGCGTGGTCACCGCCAAGGCCGCGCAGCCGGGCGAAATCGTTTCGCCGCTGTCGGCGGGCGGTGGTTTCACCCGCACCGGCATCGGCACCATCGTCGACATGGACTCGCTGGAGATCGAAGTCGAGGTCGGCGAGGCCTTCATCGGCCGCGTGCAACCGAAGATGCCGGTGGAAGCCACGCTCAACGCCTATCCGGAGTGGAAGATTCCGGGCGAGGTCATCGCCATCATCCCCACTGCCGACCGCGGCAAGGCCACGGTGAAGGTGCGCGTGGCGCTGAAGGTGAAGGACCCGCGCATCGTGCCGGAGATGGGCGTGCGGGTCAGCTTCCTGGAGCAGGCGCAGCCGCAGGCGGCCGCCAAACCGCAGGGCGTGCGCGTGCCGGCTGGCGCGGTGGTCCAGCGCGAGGGCGCCTCGGTGACCTTCGTACTGGGCGACCAGAGCCGCGTGCAGCAGCGCACGGTCGAGGCCGGCCAGGCGATGGGCAAGGACCGCCAGATCCTCAAGGGCGTCAGCGCGGGTGAGTCGGTGGTGGTGAACCCGCCGGACACCCTGCGCGATGGCGCCAAGGTGCAACAGAAACAAGCGCAGTAACGGCCTGGCGCCCATGGGCGCCGCCGGCAACACCGCTCGACGCACGCCTGCGGCCACCGCTGGTGCGCTTCCCCGTTTCCCGCCTTCCGTGGAGAACCACCCATGTCGACCCTGGTTTCACTGCGCAACATCACCAAGACCTACCAGCGTGGCCCCGAGAAAGTGCAGGTGCTGCACGGCATCGACCTGGACATCGCCAGCGGCGACTTCGTCGCGCTGATGGGCCCGTCCGGCTCGGGCAAGACCACCCTGCTCAACCTGATCGGCGGCCTGGACAACCCCAGCGGCGGCGAGATCAGCATCGAAGGCGAGCGCATCGACCAGATGAGCGGCGGCCAGCTGTCGACCTGGCGCAGCCACCACGTCGGCTTCGTGTTCCAGTTCTACAACCTGATGCCGATGCTGACCGCGCAGAAGAACGTGGAGCTGCCGCTGCTGCTGACCCATCTCAATGCCGCGCAGCGCCGCCGCAATGCCGAGATCGCGCTGACCCTGGTCGGCCTGGCCGACCGCCGCAGCCATCGCCCCAATGAACTGTCCGGCGGCCAGCAGCAGCGCGTGGCGATCGCGCGGGCGATCGTCTCCGACCCGACCTTCCTGATCTGCGACGAACCCACCGGCGACCTCGACCGCCAGTCCGCCGAGGAGATCCTCGGCCTGCTGCAGCAGCTCAACCGCGAACACGGCAAGACCATCATCATGGTCACCCATGACCCGAAGGCCGCCGAGTACGCCACGCACACGGTGCACCTGGACAAGGGCGAGCTGGCCGACGCGCCGCTGGCCCACTGACGGAGGCCACGGCGATGAAATACTTCTCGTTGGTGTGGGCGCAGCTGTTCCGCAGCCGCACGCGCACCCTGTTGACCCTGCTGTCGGTGGTGGCCGCGTTCCTGCTGTTCGGCATGCTCGACTCGGTGCGCGTGGCGTTCTCGTCCGGCGGCAGCGTGGAAGGCGCCAACCGCCTGGTGGTGGCCTCGCGGCTGTCGATCACCCAGTCGCTGCCGATCCGCCTGGAAACCCAGATCCGCCAGGTGGCCGGCGTGCGCGACGTGGCCTACGGCATGTGGTTCGGCGGCATCTACCAGGATCCAAAGAACTTCTTCCCGAACTTCTCGGTGTCGCCCAACTACTTCGATGTCTACCGCGAACTGCAGATCGATCCGGCCCAGCTGGAGGACTGGAAGCAGACCCGCACCGGCGCCATCGTCGGCGAATCGCTGGCCAAGCAGTTCGGCTGGAAGATCGGCGACACCATCCCGTTACAGGCCACGATCTTCCCGCGCGGCGGCAGCAACGACTGGCCGCTGGAACTGAAGGGCATCTACCGTTCCAAGGACCGAGCGCTGGCGGCCAACGAAGAACGCCAGTTGATGATGAACTGGAAGTACTTCGATGAATCCAACGACTACATCAAGAACCAGGTGAGCTGGTACACGGTGACGCTGGACAACCCGGATCATTCCTCGCGGGTAGCGCAGGCCATTGATGCAATCTCGGCCAACTCCGACCACGAGACCAAGACCCAGACCGAGTCGGCGTTCCAGCAGGCCTTCGTCAAGCAGTTCGCCGACATCGGCATGATCGTCACTTCAATCATGGGCGCGGTGTTCTTCACCCTGCTGCTGCTGACCGGCAACACCATGGCGCAGGCGGTGCGCGAGCGCGTGCCGGAGCTGGCCACGCTGAAGACGCTGGGCTTCAAGGACAGCACCGTGCTGACCCTGGTGATGGTGGAGTCGGTGCTGCTGATCGGCCTGGGCGGCCTGATCGGCATGGGCCTGGCCGCACTGATCCTGCCGGCGATCGGCCCGAAGAGCATGGGCATGCTGCCGCCACACGTACCGACGCCGACCTGGCTGATGGGGCTGGGCCTGATCGTGGTGATCGGCATCATCGTCGGGTTGTTGCCGGCGCTGCGTGCCAAGCGCCTGAAGATCGTCGACGCACTGGCCGGCCGCTGAGGAGGACACCGACATGTTCAAGAGCAAACTCAAGAAATGGCTGGGCAACGGCCTGACGGTGCTGCTGCTGGTGATCGGCCTGGTGCTGTGGATCAGCCTGCCGTGGGTCGGCGTGCTGGCCGTGGCCGTGCTGGTGGCACTGTGGCTGCTGCTGACCCGTGGCGGACGGTTGGCGCTGGCCGCCACCCGCATCGGCGTGGCCAGCCTGCCGCAGCGCTGGGGCGCGTCCTCGGTGATCGTGGTCGGCATCGCCGGCGTGGTCGGCGTGCTGGTGGCGATGCTGGCGATGGGCGAAGGCTTCCAGGCCACGCTCAACAACACCGGCGACGACACCACCGCCATCGTGCTGCGCGGCGGCTCGCAGGCCGAGACCAACTCGGTGATCACCCGCGAGCAGGTGCCGACGTTGTCCACCCTGCCCGGCATCAGCCGCGATGGCGAAGGCCGGCCGCTGCTGTCGCCGGAGCTGTCGCAGGTGGTCAACCTGGTGTCGAAGTCCGACGGCACCGACGTCAACGCGCAGTTCCGCGGCGTTGGTCCGCAGGCCTGGGCCGTGCATGACAAGGTCAAGATCATCGAAGGCCGCAAGTTCGCAGCCGGCCTGCGCGAGATCGTGGTCGGCCAGGGGGCCAAGGGCCAGTTCCGCGACATGGACGTGGGCAGGACGCTGACCCTGGGCAACCAGACCTGGACCGTGGTCGGCGTGTTCGCCACCGGCGATGCGCACGATTCGGAGCTGTGGACCGACGCCGATACGCTGGCCACCACCTACCAGCGCAGCGCCTGGCAGTCGATCAGCGTGCGTACCGATGGCAAGGCCGGCTTCGAGCAGTTCAAGGCAGCGGTCGCCGCCGACCCGCGCCTGAAACTGGACGTGGAAACCACCCGTGTCTACTACAGCAAGCAGGGCGGCGGGCTGACCAAGCTGATCGACATCCTCGGCAAGGTGATCGGCACGATCATGGCGGTGGGTGCAGTGTTCGGCGCACTCAACACCATGTACGCGGCCGTGGCCACCCGTGCGCGCGAGATCGCCACCATGCGCGCGATCGGCTTCCGCGGCCTGCCGGTGGTGACGGCGGTGATGCTGGAGACCATGCTGCTGGCGTTGCTGGGTGGCCTTCTGGGGTGTGCGGTGGCGTGGCTGCTGTTCAATGGCTACAGCGTGTCCACCATAGGCAGCAACTTCAGCGCGGTAGTGTTCAAGTTCCATGTGTCGCCGGAACTGCTGTGGACCGGACTGAAATGGGCGCTGGGCATCGGCCTGGTCGGCGGCCTGTTCCCGGCGCTGCGCGCGGCCCGTTTGCCGATCACCACGGCGTTGCGAGAAACCTGAGCATCACGCAGCGGTGGACTGCGCATCACGCAGGGGACGGAGCGAAGGCT
This sequence comes from Stenotrophomonas sp. YJH_SMC_4, assembly GCF_059371575.1. Classification (NCBI taxonomy): domain Bacteria; kingdom Pseudomonadati; phylum Pseudomonadota; class Gammaproteobacteria; order Lysobacterales; family Lysobacteraceae; genus Stenotrophomonas; species Stenotrophomonas sp. YJH_SMC_4. The sequence goes on along the minus strand of NZ_JCAFUR010000009.1, from coordinate 80,846 downwards.
CCGTCCCTTTTATTTTGCGCGTCATCCACGCTTGGTGGTGAGCCAGGACGTCCAGTAGATCCACGCCATGCGTGGATGGATGCCGGCGCACGCGCACGGCTACAGATTGCGGGAAATACGCCGCTATCGATGCCTCTGCCCATCGAAAGCGCAACGCGCGTGACGTTGCGCACATCCCATCTGTGGATTGTTGGTTGCGATTCATTTTCGCGCACATCCGCAGCGCAGAGGCAAACAGTTACGAATGGAAACATTCTAGAATCGCCCCCCCACGTTGGTTTGCAGCACCCCACGCGTCCATAGAACGGGCGCTTGTTTTTCCTGAAACACGAGATTTCACGGATGTCCCTGAAAACCAATCCGCTGCGCAACGCGATCGTCATCGCGCTGGCCGCCAGCTGCACCACCCCCGCCTTCGCACAGAGCGCCGGCGATACCCCGACCAACCTCGATCGCATCGAGATCACCGGCTCGCGCATCCGCCAGGCCAGTGTCGAGACCGCACAGCCGGTCGTCGCGCTCAGCCGCGCCGAGATCGAGAAGAAGGGTTACATCAACGTCGCCGACATCCTGCAGGACGTCACCGCCGCCGGCGCACCGAGCCTGAGCCGCTCGTCGTCGCTGAGTTCTTCGCGCGACTTCGGCGGCACGTACGTCAGCCTGCGCAACCTCGGCCCGGAGCGCAGCCTGGTGCTGATCGACGGCCGCCGCATGGGCGTCAGCGCCGGTGGCTACTCCGACCTGGCTTCGATTCCCTCGGCGATTGTCGAGCGCGTGGAAGTGCTCACCGATGGCGCGTCCGCGCTGTACGGCTCGGACGCCATCGCCGGTGTGGTCAACATCATCACCCGCAAGAACTTCGACGGTGGCGAAGCCAGCGTCTACGTCGGCCAGTACGGTGAGGGTGACGGCCAGAAGCGCTCCTACAGCGCCACCTTCGGCAAGACCTTCGACCGCGGCTGGTTCAGCGTCGGCGCCGAGCGCACCAAGGAAGACGAGATTCTCGGCAGCGAGCGCGAGTTCAGCCGTTACCCGGGTGGCCCGCGCCATCCCGACGACGTCAAGGCACTGAACCAGACCACGCAGTGGGGCAGCGTCACCGTCGACGGCAAGTCGCTGACCGTGGGCCCGGGCGGCGACCCGAGCCAGAAGGGCAATTTCCACACGCCCAATCCGGCCGATGGTGCCAACACCAAGACCAACATGAGCCTGCTGAGCGGCCTGGAGCGCACTTCGGTGTTCGCCAACGGTGGCTTCTCGATCACCGATGACCTGCGCATCGTGGCCGACGCGCTGTACAGCAAGCGCGAGTCGACCAAGCACCTGGCCGGCTACCCCTACTCGGTGTCCACCGCACAGGCGCGCAACGGTTCCCGTGCTGCCCTGTCCAAGGACAGCGCGTTCAACCACTGGGGCCAGGACGTGCTGTTCTCGCACCGCACCGAAGAAATGCCGCGTGCGACCGAGAACAACCTGGACACCAAGCGCGCCAGCATCGGCCTGGAAGGCAGCTTCGAAACCGGTTCGCGTTACTGGGACTGGAACGTCAGCTACATGTACAACCGCAATGAAGGCGAGCGCATCGGTACCGGCAGCATGTACCAGCCGCACGTCGACCTGGCGGTCGGCCCATCCTTCATGGATGGCACCGTGGCACGCTGCGGCAGCCCGGGTGCAGTGATCGCCGGCTGCGTGCCGTGGAACCCGGCCGCGCCGATGGGCTATGCGGGCCCGGGCTCGCTGAGCAACCAGGACGTGCAGGACTACCTGTTCACCCGCTTCGTCGACAAGATGAAGAGCACCACCAAGGTCGCCAGCGCCAACATCTCCGGTTCGGTGTTCACCCTGCCGGCCGGCGACGTGATGGCCGCGATGGGCTTCGAGCACCGCAACGAAGAAGCCAGCTACACCCCGGACCTGATGGTGCAGAAGGGCCAGATTGCCGGCACCACCGGCCAGCCGACCCGTGGCGACTACTCGCTCAACGAGGTCTACCTGGAACTGCAGGTACCGCTGCTGGCCGACATGCCGTTCGCGCGTGAACTGTCGCTGGACCTGGCCGGCCGCTACACCGACTACAACACCTTCGGATCGACCACCAACAGCAAGTTCGGCCTGAAGTGGAAGCCGATCGACAGCCTGCTGGTGCGCGCGACCTATGGCACCGGCTTCCGTGCGCCGACCGTGGACGACCTGTACGGCGGTGCGGTGAAGAGCCGTGATTCGTTCACCGATCCGTGCGATACCTCGTTCGGCATTGCTGCCAGCAGCGCGACCGTGGCCGCACGCTGCCAGGCGCTGAAGGTGCCGGCTGACTTCCGCCAGCAGACCGCGTCGGAAGGCAACGTCGCCAACCGTCCGGGCCAGCAGGGCATCGCCGATTTCGACTCCGGTTCCAATGCGAACCTGAAGCCGGAAACCGCCAAGACCTGGACCGTGGGCCTGGTGTACAGCCCCGAGTTCGTGCCGGGCCTGGACGTCAGCCTGGACTGGTGGAAGATCCGCATCGACAACGCGATCGTGGGTGAGTCGGCCACCGACATCCTCAACCAGTGCTACGTGCAGGGCGTGGATTCGGCGTGCGGCCGCTTCACCCGTTCCACCAGCGCCAAGACGCTGGGTCAGGTGACGTCGCTGGACCGCTCGCTGGTCAATGCGGGCTACCGCGAAACCGCCGGCTACGACTTCAGCCTGCGTTACCGCCTGCCGGAAACCGCGTTCGGCCGCTTTGCCGCCACCTGGAACACCACCTACACCGACTACCTGGAGCAGCGCAACGACAGCGCCGCCACCACGCCGGTGGAGCAGAAGACCGGCTGGCAGGGCAACTTCCGCGTGCGTTCGACCTTCAACCTGGATTGGCAGTACGGCGACCTGGGCATCGGTTGGACCGCCCGCTACTACTCGGGCATGAAGGAAGCCTGCTCGTATGACCTGGCCGGTGGCCCGGACTGCAACATGGCCGGCTTCGTCTCGCCGTACACCGATGCGCAGCCGAGCCGCAAGGTGGGCTCCAACACCTTCCACGACCTGCAGGTGCGTTACAGCCTGCCGTGGGACGGCACCGTGTCGCTGGGCGTGAACAACGTCTTCGACCACCAGGGTCCGATCATGTACAGCCAGCCGAACAGCAGCTTCACCTACTACGGTGGCTTCGACATCGGTCGTTTCATGTACATGAAGTACCAGCAGCGCTTCTAAGCCTGCAACCGCGTTCCCGCCACCGCCATCTCTCTCTCCTGGCGGTGGATGGAAGCAGAACGGCGCCCTTCGGGGCGCCGTTCTTTTTTGGGTGGAAGCGGGTCGGATCCCTTCGCCCTGCGAAGGGCTCTGACCCCACGCGACGGATAGAACAGGGTCAGAGCCCTCCGCGTTGCGGAGGGATCCGACCCCGCAGCCCCGCCGGCGCTAGCGCTTGGCGCGCATCGTGCGGATGTTGTCACCGACGAACAGGATCAGGCCGGCCCAGATCGCGGCGAAGCCGATCGCCTTGGCAGTATCGAACCCTTCGTGGAAGAAGAACACGCCCAGCAGCAGCTGCAGGCTCGGCGCGATGTACTGCAGGATGCCGACCAGCGACAGCGGGATGCGCTTCACGCCGTAGGCGAAACCGATCAGCGGCACTGCGGTCACTGCGCCACCGAAGACCAGCAGCAGGTCATTGCGCCAGCCCCAGCCATGGAAGAACGCGCCGCCATGGCCGTTTTCCGCCCAGATCGCGAAGGCCAGCGCCGGCAGGAACAGGTACATGCTCTCCACGCCCAGGCCGGCCACCGGATCGACCGAGACCAGCTTGCGCAGCAGGCCATACAGGCCGAACGAACAGGCCAGGCCCAGCGCGATCCACGGCGGCGTACCCGCGTCGATGGTCAGCCAGGCCACGCCCACCGCCGCCATCGCCACCGCCACCCACTGCAGGCGCCGCAGCCGCTCCTTCAGCACCAGCACGCCCAGCAGCACGTTCACCAGCGGGTTGATGAAGTAGCCCAGGCTGGTCTCGATCACATGGCCGGCGTTGACCGCCCAGATGTACAGGCCCCAGTTGAAGGCGATGGTCAGGCTCGACACCAGCAGGATCGGCAGCGCGCGCGGCTGCGCGGCGATCTTCTGCCACCAGCCCAGGCGCGAGCTGATCAAGAGCCAGCCCAGCACCATCACGGTGCTCCAGATGATGCGGTGGGCGATGATCTGGAACGAGGGTACCTCGTTGAGCAGGTGCCAATAGACCGGCACCAGGCCCCAGATCACGAAGGTGGATGCGGTAACCAGCAGGCCCCGGCGTTGTTCTTTCTCGTCCATGCTCACTTCTTTCTCGTCCTTGCCATTGTCAGCACCACCACACCCAGGAGAATCACCGCCATCGCCAGCAGGTCGCGCCAGCCGAAGCGCTCGCCGTTGAGCAGCGCGCCCAGCAGCACCGCGATCACCGGATTGACGTACGCATAGCTGCCGGCCAGCGCCGGCCGCACGTTCTGCAGCAGCCAGACGTAGGCGGTGAAGGCAACGATGGAACCGAACACGCACAGGTAGGCCATCGCCAGCAGGCCACCGGTATCGGGCAGCGTGGTCGGGCGCTCGCCGACCGCCAGGCCGATCAGCACCAGCAGCACGCCACCGCAGATCATCTGCCCGGCGGCGGTCATGAACGGGCCCGGCAGGTCCAGGCCGCGCGCCCACACCGAACCGAAGGCCCAGCCGATCGGCGCGATCAGCAGCAGCACCAGCCCGGTCGGCGAGGCCGTCAGGCTGCTGCCGGCGTTGAGCCAGACTACGCCGAGGAAGCCGATGGCGATGCCCAGCCACTCACCGCGGCTGGCATGCTGCCCGCGCAGCGCCGAGAACAGCGCCATCCACAGCGGCACCGAGGCCACCGCTGTCGCGGCCAGGCCCGAGGACACCTCACGCTCGGCCAGCACCACCATGCCGTTGCCCAGCACCAGCATGGTCACGCCCATCACCACCAGGTTGCGCCACTGCCGCAGGGTCGGGTTCGGCATCTTCCAGAACAGGCGCAAGGCCAGGAACATCAGGCCACCGGCAATGATGAACCGGCTGCCGGAAACCATCGTCAGCGGCAGCGCGCCGCCGTGCAGGGCCTTGGCGATGCCCAGGTAGGTCGAGCCCCAGACCACGTAGACCAGCAGCAATGCCAGCGCGACAAGGCCACCCCGGGGGGCAGCCGCAGACGAAGAGGGGGGAACCGACATGACACACCAGGGAGCCGGGGGAAGGCGGATTCTAGGACGTTTTGAGTATGGTCCGGCACCCCGGACGGTGGCACGCTGTCATCCATCCATGCACCCTGCTCTGGTCTGCTACCCCGTGTTGACGGCCGATGCAGTACCAAGAGGGCTGCCCGGCCGCGCCGCCCCAAGGCCGGGCGCCGTTTTCCCTGCGCACGGACGCGCCGCATCGAGGATTCCCACCCAGATGAGCACCACGTCCCAACCTGCCGTACCCGCGAACGACCGCGCTGCCCTGCGCCGGTCGATCTCCAATACCCTCAAAGGCTCCGCCGGCAACCTGGTGGAGTGGTATGACGTCTACGTGTACTCGGTGTTCGCCGTGTACTTCGAATCGCAGTTCTTCTCGCCGGACGACAAGAACTCCACGATGTACGTGTGGGCGATCTTTGCCGCCACGTTCCTGATGCGCCCGATCGGTGCCTGGTTCTTCGGCCGCTTCGCCGACCGCCACGGCCGTCGGTTGGCACTGACTGTCTCGGTCACGCTGATGGCGCTGTGCTCGTTCCTGATCGCCATCACCCCCACCGCCGCCAGCATCGGCATCTGGGCCGCAGTCATCCTGCTGTTCGCGCGCCTGCTGCAGGGCTTCGCCACCGGCGGCGAGTACGGCGCCAGCGCCACCTACATGTCAGAGGCCGCCATTCCCGGCCGTCGCGGCTTCCTGTCCTCCTTCCACTACGTCACCCTGGTCGGCGGCCATGTGCTGGCCCAGCTGACCCTGCTGCTGATGCTGACCTTCTGGGGCAAGCCGGAGATCTCCGAGTGGGGCTGGCGCATCGCCTTCGGCATCGGTGGCATCGCCGCGGTGGTGGTGTTCTGGCTGCGCCGCGGCATGGACGAATCGCTGTCGGAGTCGTCGATCGAAGCTGCGCGCGAGGGCAAGGCGCAGAAGTCCGGCTCCATGTACGAGCTGTTCGTGCACCAGTGGCGGCCGCTGCTGCTGTGCTTCCTGATCACCGCCGGTGGCACCGTGGCCTTCTACACCTACTCGGTGAACGGCCCGAAAATGATCCAGAGCGCATTCGCGGGCAACGACCCGATGACCGGCACCCTGATCAACCTGGGCGTGCTGGCGTTCCTGATGGTGCTGCAGCCGGTCGGCGGCTGGCTGTCGGACATCATCGGCCGCAAGACCCTGCTGGTGTTCTTCGGTGTCGGCGGCGTGCTGTACAGCTGGTACCTGATCACCCAGCTGCCGCACCAGCACGACGCCACGCTGGCGTTCCTGACCCTGGCACTGGCCTTCGTCATCCTCACCGGCTACACCTCGATCAATGCCGTGGTAAAGGCCGAGCTGTTCCCCACCCACGTGCGTGCGCTGGGCGTAGGCCTGGGTTACGCGCTGGCCAACTCGCTGTTCGGCGGCACCGCCCCGCTGCTGTACCAGGGCGCGCTGAAGACCGGCCACGTCGACTGGTTCGCCATCTACGTGACCGCAACGATCGCGGTATCGTTGGTGGTCTATGTGTTCTTCCTCACCAACAAGGGCCCGAACTGGCTCGACGGCACCCGCAAGTAAGCGCGTTGCCGTGATCGCGGCCACCGGTGCACTGCCGGTGGCCGCTGCATCTCCCGCCACGCCACTGATGTGGATCGCGGCGGCGCTGGCCGCAGCCACGGCACTGGCCTGGCTGCTGCGCCGCCCCAACGCACAGGCCGCGTGGCCACGCACCGGGTTCGGGGTCGCCCTGCTGGTGTTCTGCTCCGCGCTGGCGCTGCAGCTGGCGGTGGACCTGGGCAGCGGCCACAGCTCGCTGCAACTGCGCCTGCATCGCGGCATCAATGCAGGGTCGCCGGTTGGCCTGCGCACGATGGTGGCGTGCTATCTGGCAGCGCTCGCTGCCGCCGGCTGGGGCGCATGGACGCTGCTGCGCCGGCGCAGGTAGTGCCGGCCGCTGGCCGGCAATCCGCAATCGGCAATCGGCAATCGGCAATCGGCAATCGGTAGAGTCGACTGTTGGTCGACTGCTCTCTCTGTCGGCACCGAAAAACCCGCGCTGCGCGCGATAGTCGACTGGCAGTCGACTCTACCCCCGGCGAAATGACATGACACCCCGCCGGTCCCGAGCCTCAGCGGCGGGCCGCTTCGCTCTTGTCGCGCGCGCCGCGGAACTCCGATTCCTTCTCCCACGTCGGCCAGCGGCGGCTGTTGGCCAGCTCGGCACCCAGGTCGTAGACCAGCAGAGTGTCAGCCGCGTGGCCGCTCGGATCCCAGCTCGGGGTCCAGGCATCGCAGGCCTGGTGGTAACAGTCGGCGAAATACTTCTCGCGCAGCGCGCGGCCGGCTTCAACACCGCCGTCCAGCTTGTCCAGGCCCGGGCCGATGGTGATCGCCGGCACGCCCAGGCGGGCAAAGGCGAAGTGGTCGGCGCGGTAGAAGAAGCCGGCCTCCAAGTTCGGGTCCGGGCTGTAGCTGCGACCGCGGGCCTTGGCCACGCGTTCCAGATCGCCTTCCAGCGACACCCGGCCCTTGCCCCACGAAGCGATGTCGCGGGTCGGGCCATCCGGGCTGAACATCTCGATGTTCAGCACTGCAGCGGTCTTGTCCAGCGGCGCCAGCGGATGCGCGGCGTAGTAGCTGGCGCCCAGCAGGCCCTTCTCTTCGGCGGTCAGTGCCACGAAGTACAGCGTGCGCTGCGGCTGCGGGCCGGCGGCGAACACGCGGCCCAGCTCCAGCACCGTGGCCACGCCGGTGGCGTTGTCGATCGCACCACGGCGGATGCGGTCGCCCTTGGCGTCGGCTTGGCCGATACCGAACGCATCCCAGTGCGCGGAGAAGATCACGGCCTCGTCGGCGTGTTCACCACCGGGCAGCTTGGCCACCACGTTGCGGGTGACCACCTGCTCGCGCTTGAGTGCGAAATCCACGCTCAGCTTCGCGTTGTCCAGTGCCACCGGGCGGAAGTCGGCACGCATCGCCTTGCGCTTCTCGGCATCGAAGTCGAGGCCGGCGTCGGCGAAGATCGCCTCGGCAAGTTCGCGCTGCATCCAGCCACGCAGCGGCGTGTGCTGCGCCATCGCCTCGGCCTGGCCGCGTTCGATGTCGAACAGCGGCGAGGTGCCCGAGCTCTTCACAGTGGCCCAGCCATAGGCGGCCGGCGCGGTCTCGTGCACGATCAGCACACCCTCGGCACCACGGCGCGCGGCTTCCTCGAACTTGTAGGTCCAGCGGCCGTAGTAGGTCACCGCCTTGCCATCGAACGCGCCCGGCGCATCGGCTTCGAAATCGGCGTCGTTGATCAGCACCACGGCGATCTTGCCGTGCAGGTCCACGTCCTTGTAGTCGTTCCAGTGGCGTTCCGGTGCGTCGATGCCATAGCCGACGAACACCAGTGGCGCGTCTTTGATCTGCACGCGCTTGCGCGGCTGCAGGCTCTGCAGGGTCACGTCCACGCCGTTGGCCAGCGCGCGCTTGCCCTGCTTCAGCGACAGGCTGGCCTTGGCCGGGCCGTCCAGCTGCGCGCGCACCAGCGGCACCGGCTGCACCCAGCTGCCATCCACGCCACCCGGCTGCAGGCCGTAGCTGCGGAACTGCTCGATCAGGTACTGCACCGTGCGCTCTTCGCCCTCGGTGGCCGGCGCGCGGCCCTCGAATTCATCCGATGCCAGCACACGCACGTGCCGCGACAGTGCCTGCGGATCGATGCCGCCACCCGGCAGGTCGTTGGCCGCATGGGCCAGCCCGCCGACGAACAGGCAGGACGACAGCAGCAACACGCGCATCGGATTCACGGCAGTACCACGGCTAGCTTGGAAGTCACCAGAGTGTAACGTGGTCGTGACACCACGGCGCAACCTGGGCCCACGTCATCCACGCATGGCGTGGATCTACCTGCTGATGCGGTCCAGCCAGCAGGCCAGGCCCTGCGCGTTGAGTTCGATGTCCATCGCCAGAACAGCGATCACCGCCGCATCGTCCAGCGCACAGCCATGCAGCTGTGCACGTTCCAGGTACAGCGCCTGCAGCGCGGCCAGCAGGCAGCGGTGGCGGTCGGGGCGGCCATCGCACTGGCGGCCGATGGTGGCCATCGCATCGATCTGTTCGAACAGGTCGTTGGCCAGTTTCTGCACCTGCTCCACGCGGCCGTAGTGGGTCAGGTACATCGCCTGCGGGCCATAGCCCAGCATGCGCTGGATCGAGGCCTTCATCGCTTCCGGGTCGAACTGCACCGGCGACGAGGTCGGGAAGATGAAGGCCCCCTGCGCGCTGTCCAGCTCGCGGTAGGAAATGCCGAAGGTATCGCCGGTGAACCAGCTGCGGCTGCGCGCATCCCACACGCAGTAATGGTGCAGTGCGTGGCCCGGGGTGTGCAGCAGCACCAGCTCGCGGCCGGCCAGGTCGATACGGTGGCCGTCCTCGGCCACCACCACACGATGTTCGGGAATGGCCTCGATACGACCATAGCTGCGCGCGATTTCCTCGGCACCGTACACCGCCGTGGCACCGGCAATCAGCCGGGTCGGGTCGATCATGTGCGGCGCACCGCGCGGGTGCAGCACTGCCTTTGCGTTGGGCAGCTGCTGCATCAGCAGGCCGGCGCCGCCGGCGTGGTCCAGGTGCACGTGCGTGAGCAGCAGCCAGTCCACCGCGTCAACGGCCAGACCCGCGGTGGCCAGCGCCTGCAGCATCGCCGGCACCGACAGGCCGGTGCCACAGTCGACGAACGCGGCGCGGTCGTTTTCAACGATCAGATAGGCCGCGTCGAAGTCGGGACGCTGGAAGCCGGTATCGATGGTGTGGATGCTGGGGTCGGCGATCATCGGCACGCACCTGGCAGGATCGGGAACAGACGCCCATGGTAGGCGCGCGGGCGGTCCGGGTTCGATGCGGCTTTGGTCGGGTAGTGCCGGGTTGTGGCCGGGTAGAGTCGACTGTCAGTCGACTGTCGCGCGCAGCGCGGGCTTCCAGAAGAGCAGTCGACTCACAGTCGACTCTACCAAGGGCAAGCGCAGGCAAGGGCAAGCGCAGGCCAACCAACCGCAGGTCCATCGGGTGCGCAAGGGCCAGGTTCAGCGCAATGCGAACCGCGGCCGCAGCAGCAGGGCCAGCACCAGCACCGCCAGGAATGCGCCGTAGGCGTACAGCACCGCCAGTACCTGCGGCCAGATCGGGCCGGCGCCGGGCTGTGCCAGTCCAAGTCGATACCCCCACAGCATCGAGACGATGCTCAGGGCGAAGGCCAGCAGCAGGGTGGAGCCATCGAACAGGCGCCGCCGCGGGGTGCGCGGCTGGCGCGGGAACAGCCAGTACAGGCTGCCCAGCAGCAGGAACCAGGGCAGGAACAGCAGCAGCGACAACCAGGCCATCGCAGACTCCATGTCATCGCGCCTGAGGCGCGCGGACATCATGCCATGACCTTCGTTCGCGGGTAGGGCCGGCCGCTGGCTGGCGTTTTCCTATGCAGTGCCGTGGTAGTGCCGGTCGCTGGCCGGCGTTTTCCTATGCAGTTGCCGGCCAGCGGCCGGCCCTACCCTTACGCTTCGCGCAGCATGGCCAGGGCCGCCAGCACGGCGTCCACTTCGGCTTCCAGCTTGAACAGTTCGCTCTGCAGCTGGTCACCCTGCTCCGCCTGCTTGATCACGGCAATCAACTGCCCCGCGTCGCGCGGCGAATCGAAGCCTTCGCTCTGGATCAGCAGCGTGCCGTCACCGGCGGTCAGCTTGAAGTAGAAGCGGCCGTCCTTCTCGCGGTACTGCTTGAACAGTGGCGGTGCCACGCGGGCCACGCCGGCGTCCTCGCTGGCGATATCGCCTGCGCTGGACAGGTCACGCAGGCCCACCGCATGGCGCAGCTCGTCCAGCAGCGGTGCCGCCAGCTGCTCGCGCAGCTGCTGGCCACGGCGCTTGAGCAGCGCCTCGATCTTCTCCGGCTCGGCCATCAGCGCGTTGTAGCGTTCGCGCAACGGCGACAGCTCGCTGTCGATGCGCTCGAACAGCTGCTGCTTGGCGTCACCCCAGCTGATGCCGGCGGCGAACGCCCTGGCGAATTCGGTGGTCTGTTCCGGGGTGGCGAAGGCCTGGTACATCTGGAACAGCGCAGAGCCCTCGGTGTCCTTCGGCTCGCCAGGTGCGCGCGAGTCGGTCAGGATCGAGAACACCAGCTTCTTCAGCTCCTCGCGCGGCACGAACAGCGGAATGGTGTTGTGGTAGCTCTTGCTCATCTTGCGGCCATCCAGGCCCGCCAGCGTCGCCACCTGCTCGTCGATCACCACGTCCGGCAGCGGGAAGTACTCCTTGCCATACACGTGGTTGAAGCGCTGGGCGAAGTCGCGCGCCATCTCGATGTGCTGGATCTGGTCACGGCCCACCGGTACCTGGTTGGCCTTGAAGATCAGGATGTCGGCGGCCATCAGCACCGGGTACATGAACAGGCCGGCGCTGACGCCTGCGTCCTCGTCCACCCCTTCCTCGCGGTTCTTGTCCACCGCCGCCTTGTAGGCGTGCGCGCGGTTGAGGATACCCTTGCTGGCGATCGCGGTCAGGAACCACATCAGCTCGGTGGTCTCGCGGATGTCGCTCTGGCGGTAGAACCACACGTGTTCCGGGTCCAGGCCACAGGCCAGCCAGCTGGCCGCGATCTCCAGGGTCGCGCGCTGGGTGCGCTGCGGGTCCTGGGACTTGATCAGGCTGTGCAGGTCGGCCAGGAAGAAGAAGCTCTCGATCCCCGGCGCGCGGCTGGCCGCGATGGCCGGACGGATGGCGCCAACGTAGTTGCCCAGGTGGGGCGTGCCGGAGGGGGTGATGCCGGTAAGGACTCGGGTGGTCATGACTGCGTGGGGTAACCTTCGATGAACGGGGCCAGTTTACCTTGCACGCCACCAACCCCGTCAGGGCCTGCGGCGCGTTCATTCACGCAACCCCGCTGGAGACGCCCGATGAAACGCCTGCTGCCCCTGCTGCTGATCCTGCCCCTGGCCGGCTTCCGCCCCGCCCCGATGCCGCCGCCGGCCTACGAGGGCGGCCCCGTGCGCATGTCTCTGGTCGACCGCGACCGCGGCACCGAACTGCGCAGCTACCCTGCCGAGGGCCAGCGCTGGGTGGCCGGCGAGCGCGGCCACCGCTACGCAGTGCGCCTGTACAACGACAGCCCGCGCCGGGTGCTGGTGGTGCTGTCGGTGGACGGCGTCAACGCCATCTCCGGCGAGGATGCCGATCCGTCGCAGACCGGCTACGTGCTCAACCCCGGCCAGCGCGCCGACATCACCGGCTGGCGCAAGAGCCAGGATGAAGTGGCGCAGTTCGTGTTCAGCAGCCCCAGCGGCAGCTATGCCAGCCGCACCGGTCGCCCGGACAACATCGGCGTGGTCGGCGTGGCGGTGTTCGAGGAAGCGCGCCGCTGGCGTCCGGATCCGATCCTGCGCCGCAGCCTGCCGCTGCCGGCACCGGCCCCGACGGCCGAAGCGGCGGCCGATGCCAGCGCCAGCAACAGCCGCATCGAGGGCTATGCCAGCAAGTCACAGGCCCCTGCGCTGGGCACCGGCCACGGCGCACGCGAGCAGTCGTCGGTACGCGATACCGACTTCGAACGCGCCAGCCGCAGCCCGGCGCAGGTTCTGCAGCTGCGTTACGACAGCGCCCGCAATCTGCGCGCGCGCGGCATCCTGGTCGATACGCCGCCGTCGCGCCTGCCGCGCGAACCGCAGGCGTTCCCCAACCGCTATGTGCCGGACCCGCCGGCGCGTTGATCGGCCGCCCGGACAGCACAACGCCCGCAACCTCTCGGTGCGGGCGTTGTGCCGTGGGGGAAAACCGTAGCGCTTACTTGTAGTCCGGGTAGTCCTTGCTCACGGCATCCTGGAACTCACGGACTTCCTTCTCAGCGCGGTCCTTGGCCCAGCCATAACGTTCCTGCAGGCGGCCGGCCAGATACTCGGCATTGCCTTCAGCCACATCGAAGTCGTCGTTGGTCAGATCGCCCCACTTGGCCTGGGCCTTGCCCTTCAGCTGCGACCACTTGCCGGAAATGATGTCTTTGTTCATTGCTGGGAGTCCTTGGTTGCAACGGCGTTCTTACCGTGGCTACAGCTTCGCGCAGCGGCTGTTGAGTGCCGGTCAACCGACCATGAAAACACTACTCACCTGCTTGAATGGTTCACTACGCTTCGACACGTACGCTGCAGAAAAACGCGCAAGAAAAAAGGCCGGGGGAGCTCCCCCCGGCCTTTTTGCTTTCCGTTCCACTTCAGGCTCAACGGCCCTTGGCGGCATCCTCAACCTTTTCGCCAGCCTTCTGCACGTCCTTGCCGGCACCGGCAACGGTGTTGCAACCGGCCAGCAGGGCCACCGAGAACATCGACAACAGCATCAGGGCAACTACGCGCTTCATGGGCTTCTCCTTGGGTTCGCCGCTATACCGCTTCATTCGCGGATGGGGTTCGGTCGCTCGGCGGAAGGAGCCAATGCCACTGCCGCCGCGTGATGTGCAATCTGGCGGCAGGGGCGTGGAGCGCGTGTGAACGGATCATCGATCCGTTCAGGCGGAGAGCTCAGTCGCGCATCAGGGTGGACTTGCCGAACAGGCTTTCGACCAGGTCCACGGCCAGTTCGGCGGTGGCATTCTGCTTGTCCAGCAAGGGGTTGAGCTCGACGATGTCCAGCGAACCCATGCGCCCGGTGTCGGCAATCATCTCCATCACCAGCTGCGCCTCGCGGTAGTTCACCCCGCCCGGCACGGTGGTGCCAACGCCCGGTGCGATGCTCGGGTCGAGGAAATCCACATCGAAGCTGACATGCAGGTGGGTGTTCTCGTCGATGCCCGCCAGTGCTGCCTCGACCGCGCGCTTCATGCCGTTCTCGTCGATGTAGCGCATGTCGTAGACATCCACCTTGTGGGTCTTGATCAGGCGCTTCTCTTCCGGGTCCACCGAACGGATGCCGATCTGGTGCACCTGGATGGGGGTGATCGCCGGTGCGCTGCCGCCGAGGTGGGTCAGCGCCTTCGGGCCGAGGCCGCACAGGCAGGCCACCGGCATGCCGTGGATGTTGCCCGATGGAGTGACATCGCTGGTGTTGAAGTCCGAATGCGCATCCAGCCACAGCACGCGCAGGGTCTTGCCCTGCTCGCGGCACCAGCGTGCCACGGCAGTGATCGAACCGATGCCCAGGCAGTGGTCGCCGCCGAGCATGATCGGCATGCGACCGGCCTGCAGCTCGGCATAGCTGGCTTCCATCAGTGCGTGGTTCCACGCCACCACTTCATCCAGGTGGCGGTAGCCTTCCACCGGCGCGGTCCACGGGTTGCGCGGGCCATCCAGGTTTCCCAGGTCGCGCACGTCCACGCCGCGCGCCTCGAGCGCTTCCGGCAGCCCAGCCACGCGCAGCGCTTCCGGCCCCAGCCGTGCACCGCGATGGCCCGCACCCACATCGGTGGGAACGCCAATCAGCGATACGGAAATGGGATGGGCCATGGGTGCCTCCTGCGGGGGAAAAAGAAGCACAGTCTAGCCAGAGCTGTGTGACACCACTCGCGGCGGTGCAGCAGGGCCATTGCATGGCATGATGCCGCGCGGTCCCGACCACCTTTCATGGAAGATTGCGATGTCGCCCTTCATCAACACCGCCTGGCCACGCTTCTTCATGGGCGCGCTGCCCATCGCCGCTTTTGCGGTTCTGTTGAGCAGCTCGATCGATGCATCGCCGTACCGCTGGCTGATGCAGGCGACGCTCCTGCTGGTGCCGCTCTCGACCCTGGTATTCCTCGGGTTGGGTTGGCAGCGTCTGCGCAAAGCACACGCCGAACACCCGATTCTGAAAAGCGAGCTGCCCCGTGTGGCGACGGCATTGATCGGCAACGTGAAGCTGGCGGCGCTATGGTTCGGCCTGACCTTCGTTGGCATGTTCACCCTGATGCTGGCGTGGGTGTTGCTGTATAAGTCCTGCGGCTGAAGCCTGCCCCAACCCGCTGCGCGCTCAGCGTCCGCGGCGGCGAACCGGCGTCAGGCTCTGCACCTGGCCGTTGTTGCGCATCATGCACAGGAAGCGGCCGTCGGGATAATCGATGATCAGTTCCTGGTAATCGCTGCCCACCGGCATCTGGGTGACCAGGGCGCCCTGCGCGCCCTTGCGCACATTGCAGGCCCCCAGTGCGGTATCGCCTGACGGCGCCGGGGTGGTCACCGAAGACACATTGCGGAACACCGCGCGGCAGCCGCCATTGACCCACACCGAGTGCCGCGACAGGCCCCAGTTCTTGCCTTCCTCGCAGCGGGTGCGGCTGAGCTGGCGCACGATCTCCACATTGCCACGGGTATTCAGATCGCACGACACCTGCTGCTGGCCGGTGGATTCGCAAGTGACTTCGCGCGGTAGCGCGGCATCCCCGGTGGCAGCGTCGCCAGGGCGGGCGCTGTTTGTGGCGGGCGCGGGCGCACCACGGCTGCTGACCTGGCAGATGCCAGTGGCGCCGCCTCGGCCGGTGTAGCTGACCTGCGGCGAGCCGTCATCGTTGCGGCTGATCGACAGGGTGATGCCGCTGTTGGCATCGCGTGCTTCGAAATAGCGGTCGTTGAAACGTTTCAACGCCGTCTCGCGGCCTTGCACGTAGACCGGACCGCCTTCGTCGGCGTGCACATCGATGCCGCCCGGGCAGCTGGCGTTGAAGAACGGTACCGCGGCCATGGCTGGGACCACGAAGGCGGTGGATACCAGTGCGACGGTGAGCGACAGGGCATGGCGACGCATGTGCGGATCCCGAAGGGGCCCAGGATGGGCGTGTGGCGGCAGTATGCGGTGGAGCGCTGCGGGCTGTCCGTGAGGAATATCAATTTCCGGGTAGCGCGCGTGGGGATTCATGTCTGGTAAGGTGTTCTGGAAGCCCTGCCGGGGAAGTTAAGCCAGCTTTACTTCCTGGGCCATGAAAGGCCCTGCGACAGCAATGACGCACCAGGATTCATCGTTGGTTGCAGCCCCGCGCGAAATGTCGCTTCTGGCATTGCAATGCTCGAAACGGGCCAAACGCGATAATTCATTTTTCCTTTCAGATCACCCGATGCCATCGAAACAAACGACTGGCAGGCGGTGATTTCACGTGCGCATGATGAATCGCCACCTGCGAGGGTGGCCGGGACTTCCAAGCCCGTGTTGTCAACGATGTATACGCCAGCCGGCGTCGTCCTCCCAAGTACGGCGCCGGCTGGCAATCCGTTAGCCGATCGACGGCGGGCGGTGCGTGGGGGCCTCGTGCCCGCCGATTCGTTGACCCGGTCTTGGAAGCCACGCATCGCCCGCCACCCTCCTCGGGTGGCACCTCTGTTCCCGACGAGGATGCCCGCATGCCCAAGGCCCATCACCCGTACCTGACCGCCACCCTGGGCGAGGCTGCCCTGCGCCTGCCGCCCGAACTGGCGCAGCCGTTGGAAGCCGCTTTCGCCGCCGCCAACGAGGCCCCTGCGCCGATCAACCTGCCCGGATGCCTGCAGCGCATCCGCGCCGGTGATGCCGCCGACGGACAGCCGTGGACGGGGCCCGCCAGCACACCCGGCCAGGCCGTGGCCGCCGCACGCCGGGATCGCGCCGCAGTCGGCCTGGTGTCGTTGTTGGAGCCGTATCACGCCGCAGAGCGCGTGCGCGTGGACGGGGAAGAGAAGGACGATATCGGCGATGGCACGCGCGAAGGGCTGATGCTGGCCTGTCGGGGGCTGGCGGAGTATGTGGCGTTGCAGGTGGGCGGGGCTCAATAATGCGGAACATTGGCGTCTCCAACGCACAGATTCAACACGCCGCAACCCCGACGAACGAATCAGGCAGACCCGCTGCTGGAATGAGCACACCCTACCCAAACCTGAAACCTGTCCTCGTTGAGCTGCGGCTGGACGAAGTGGATTCGCGCGGCGGCGCTGTTGCCGAGATGATCGCCTCCACCGCGCGCCCCATGGCGCTGTCCATAAGCCCTGAACTCATGTGGTACAGCTTCGTGCTGAATGACAGAGCCATCGCCCGGATCCGTCCTGGAACGCGGGCGAATTGCACAATCTCATTCATCAATTACGAAGGTGCGAAGGAGGTGTTCACTTGTGGCACGTTGGCCGCCTTCGGAGACGGATCATCAACAAAGGGTTGATCCGCATCATCCGGTTTGATTGAACCTGTTCGCGCCGAATGCCTTGATCTGGCAACGGCAGACGCGTGAGGCATCAATGCGCAGCGTGGCACACAAGCTGCTTCGAGCCAGAATGGCCAAACGACTCCTCCTTTGCCGCGTCATTGAGTTGACTCACCGGCTTGGGACGAAAAAACCGCCGAAAGGCGGTTTTTTCATGCTTTTCCGTGCGCTTTACGTCCAGCGACGTGCCAACGCATCAAGGTCCGCACGTACGCTCATGCAGCGCTGGCATGCAGGCGCACACCCAGGGCACGAGTCACCTTCAGGATGGTCGAGAAATCAGGGCTGCGCTCGCCAGACAGGGCACGATACAGACTCTCCCGCGACAGGCCCGCCGCACGTGCGACCTTGCTCATCCCTTGGGCACGCGCGATATCGCCCAGCGCCTTGGCGATGAATGCCGAATCGCCGTCGCTTTCTTCGATGCATGCATCGAGATAGGCCGCCATTTCCTTCGGTGTATGAAGGTGTTCGGCCACATCAAATGCTTCGAGTTCAACTTTCTTCTTGATAGCCATGATGGGACAGCTCCAGTACTTCGGTATTGAGTCGTTTCGCCTACAACCAGTTCGATGCTCGCAGGGCACGCGCAATCTCCTTGGCCTTCTCTATATCGCGCTGTTGCGAACCCTTGTCGCCTCCGACCAGAAGAATCACCAACTGCCTGCCCCGCTGGGTGTAGTACACGCGGTAACCGGGTCCTGCATCGATACGCAATTCAGAAACGCCATCCGCCAGATAGCGGTGATCACCAGGATGGCCTTCAGCGAGCCGACCGATACGGGCCAGGATGCGAGCGCGTGCGGTTACGTCCTTGAGAGCGTCAATCCATGTCGCGAACTGACGGGTACGCTGGATCTTCATGGAGAAATGTAGCCTACTGGCTACATACTTTCAACAATCAGGTTCAACAATCAGGATCGCGCGCAGGGAAGTGCAGAGCGACGCATCACACGCCGCGAGGGAGAACAGCGGAGAAGGAAGGAGGGGGGGCGGGATCGGCGCCCGACTGGCCAACGCGCAGCCGCTGCAAAAAGAGATTGGCAGATGCCCATTGGTGCCGCTTATCCGAATCGAACGGATGACCTACTGTTTACAAGACAGTTGCACTTAGGCCTGGAATCAGTGACTTAGGCTGTTTCTTTTTCCCGGAGGTATGTCGTGGAACGCCCGCCCTTGCTATGGTCGGGGGTCAATTTTCCCGGTGCTTGAGCACCCTCCCACCGTGGTGACGGGACGGATGGACGACGAGCTCCGGCCAATGCTGATGGCGCCCCGCCACACCCAGCCGAAGGGCGGATCAATGGTCGACCTGGCTAACCCGCTCGCCCACGCGATCCTGCGCCGCGAGCGGACCTGGCCGACGTGTCGTGCGACCGCCCTTGCATCTTCCATCCACATCTCAGCATTGACACACCCCTGCCCCGGCTACTGCTTGTCCAGCTTCCGTCGCCTGGCTCAATCCAATGCAGGCCTTGCCTCGGCCAGGTGCTGGGACATGGCCCCACGCCACTTCAAGGTCAATCAGGGTCGGCCCTCATTTGAGCAGCTAGGCGCGGGAGTGTTTCAGTGATCGCCGGGGGGATCAACCCGCGAGACCGTCAAGCGGATCGATACCCTGTCAACAGCAATAGGAAGGTCGCGTGGCCACGCCCCATAGCTTGGGCAAACGCTGTATAGCCTCAGCCCAGACCTCACCAGAGAAAGTGGCTACCCCGTTTACAGCCATGCATTGGCTAGGACCCATTTGACCACCAGATCCGTGCTATTCGTGCCGTTGTTGAAATCCACAGAACCGCGTAATTTGGACTATTGGAAGCCAAGGCGGCGAAGTAGCCCTCAGGCTTATACAACCAAAGGACGATCTAATGACCTATCTTCCCGGACTGATGCCGTACGTGCGCTCGGGTACGACCGAGGGTGATCTGAATTACCTGAAGGACGTTTTCGTTACTCCTGCCCAGCTGGCAGACGTATGCAGCATTGAACCTGGCAGCATGCGTGTACTCGTTGGCAACAAGGGCGCGGGAAAGTCAGCCTTAGTTGAATGGCTCAAGCGCACTGCAATTGACGCGAAGCTTCCTTGTGTCCTGCTTCGCCCTGATCAGCTCGCTGACATGGTCGCGCCAACCTCAAGCGACCTAGCTACCCTCAAAGGATACTTCTACGAAAAGCTTCTCCGTACCGTTGCATCCGAAGTTGGAAGTCAGATCACCTCATACCTTCCGCTCGTTGGCAATCAAGCCACTCTCTACGATCACGCAGTTGCACAGGGAACGACTCGCGGAGACGTGATTACCCGGACGCTTCCACTATTGGCGGCACTATCTCGACCCGCCACAGGGCTGGATGCCGATAAACTGTTTGCCCAAACCAAGAGTAAAATGCCAAATGCTCAACTTCGCGAGGCCTTAAACTCCCACCTTCTGAACAAGACGAAGAGTTCTTTCTTGCTATTGATTGACGACACTGACCAGCTAGCAACACCGGACGACAAAGCCCAACTAAATAAGATCTGGGCGCTTATTTTGGCTGTCCGCAGATTAGCGATGGATTGCAACTCGGTTCGTCCGATAGTCACATTGAGATCTAGCGTTTGGGCGCGACTGAGCTATGAAAGTGCCGGCCAGCGGGACCAGGTAGACCACATACGCCCACTATCCATTCACTTGCGCTCAAGTGACCCGACTATTGTTGAGATCGTGGAGAAGCGCATGCGCACCGCTTCGCTGGCGAATCGCATTCCGATCTTGACACCCTACGGGCCTTACTTTGAAGGCCGTGACGTCCTGCTCCCCGATAGCGATCAGCGCCGATCGTGGCCAGACTTCATCTCAAAATCAGCGCGAGAAAGACCGCGCGATGCGTTGCAACTAATCAAGAGCATGATTGAGGCCGCATTGGACCAAAGTCACCAGAAGATTGGCGACGATGATGCATCGAGAGCAATGCACGTTTATTCTTCAGAACGCGTGGACGACGTTGTTAATGAATACGCGATGGATTGCCCCGCTATCCGTGAAGTCATTGAGTCGTTCTACTCGGGCAACTTCGACATGAGCTTCGAAGAGCTAAGAGAGCATCTGGGGCGCACCTTGGGAGTGACGTCCATCCAGCTCCGAGGCATCTCCATCCAGAACAGGGATGAACACTTGATCCAGCTGCTCGCCCTCCTTCACGAGGTCGGATTCATCAATGCGCGCTTACCTGATAAAACAAAGCCGAAGGGCTTTGACCACAAGAATTTTTCTGATGATCCAAAGTTCGTCAGGTACTCAAACTGGAACAATTTGCAGGCGTCCAATTGGGAAATCCATCCGGCGTTCCGTAGCCATTTGATCAACATTCGGATTGCGAAAGAGAAGCGCCGCTGAAGGTGATAAACAGGCTGGGTTACCGATCGACGACGACTGGCAGTCCCAATCGCCGTCGACGGCTTCTATCCGGGCAATTTGGAGACTGAGATGTTGGAGTGGGTGAACGGTTGCGTGCTGATTGCGAATATAGTGGCACACAACTCGGTTGAGGGGATTTCCAACGCAGGCTCAGGTTGGCTGCAGACCTACGGGCAACTCGTTGGTGTAGCGATCGGTACCATCCTTACCGGCGTGGTAGCGGTTTCGCTTGCTGTGATGAATAACCGCAGCAGCGATCACAGGTTGCGAATGCAGCAGACCCACGATCTGCAGCGCGAGAACCAACGCGTTACGCGAGAACGCCTTGAGGAGCTGTACGTACTGGCAGGCCACTGGACGGCAGGCCTCGCACAGTTCAACATTCTGGGATTGCGCCTCGCGAAAGGCATGCTCACCTATAAGCAGTACGTCGACCTTCAGCTGCAACAGGGCGAGAAGTCCAAGGTGGAGCTATCCCGCATGGAGCTTCTGCGTGACGTGTATGGGTCTCCAGCGCTGATCGAAGCAGCGGCGGCAGTTAAGGCGGCCCAGAACGCTTGGAACTCTCGATTCCACCCCATTGAGTTGATTGCACAGCGCCCTGACAGGTTTCGTGAGGTCGTGGTATCCAGGCAGCCGGCAAGCGAAGCGGAGTATGCGGAGCTCGACCAGCTGGCTGGCGAAGTCGGTAGCAGGAGCCGCGCGCTACTTGCAGCTATTGCTACCCAGGTGAAGAGCTAGCGCTTATCCCATCCAGCCGAACGGCGGCGCGGGGTGCAGCTTGGCCAGCCTGTTCGCGCGCACTGCCTCCCGAAACGCCGTAATCCTGCCCACGTACTCGCGCAGGCGGTCCTCGTGCCTGCCCACCCACAACTCAGCAACGGCACGGCCCTGCTCGAAGCTGCTGCAGCGCCATGGACCGCCTGGCCCTTGCCGCTGCCGGTCCAGCGTTGCCACCCAGCTTCTGTCGTCCACGCGCTGCGATAGCCCTACAGCCCACACACCCGCACAAGCGATCACTGACGGCCACGTGACCGAGGCCATGCGCCAGCTGTACGACCATTCCGTGCCAGTGGTCAAAGCAGCCGTGAAACCAAGAAAGAGCCGCTAATAATTTTTCCCGGTAATTTTCCCGGTAGACGCAGAAAGGCCAGCGCCCCGCGCTGGCCTTTTTCTCGTTGAAACCCCTATTTTTAAGGCGTTTCGGCGATTCTCTTATGGTGCCGCTTATCCGAATCGAACGGATGACCTACTGTTTACAAGACAGTTGCTCTACCAACTGAGCTAAAGCGGCATGGGTGGATCACCGGCGGCAGCGCCGCGGTCCGGGGATTCTAGCGCAACCTTGCGCATTCCAGCGACCGGCTCTGTGCCGCCCCGCTGCGCTGCTGGGCCTGGGCCGGTTGCGTGCCTGCCGCCAGCTGCCCTTCCAGCCACCACTGCCCGGCGTCGCCGCTGGCGACAAGGCGCGGCTGGAAGCCGGCGGCCTGCACCGCCGCCATGCGCCGCTCGGCGCCTTCGCGGTTGCGGTACTGGCCCAGCGCCACGGCGTTGGCCTCCTCGCCTTGGCTGATGATGTAGTAGTCGCTCAGGCCAGCGGCGACGATGCGTTTCACGGTGGCCTGGGCTTCTTCGCGGTTGGCGGCGGCCGGCAGCATCACCCGGTAACGGGCACTGCCGCTGGCAGCAGGCTGTTCGCGCAGGCGCACCTGGCTGAGCAGCGTGCTGGCCTTGCCCTGCGCACTGGTAGCGGCGGCGCGGTCGGCGAACGGGCCCAGCGCGACGCAGCGCGGCGGCTCGGCGGCCGCGGGCGGGGTTGCGGGCTTCTCCGGTGCCGGTGCCGGGGTCGGGGTCGGTGCAGGCGGTGTTGCCGGCTTGGCAGCGGCAGCAACCGGCGTAGCCTCAGCCGCCTGCGGCTTGGCAATCTCCGGCTTGGCCGGGGCGGCGGGCGCCGGCGTTACAGCCACGGCCGTCTTCTCCGCCGGTTCGCGCTCCATCAACGGCGCGGTCGGCGCGGCGGCCGTGGCTTCGGCGGCCGCAGCGGCATCCACGCCACCGGGCACCCAGCGCAGCTCGGCCACGCCGGCGGGTTGCGGCGGCGGCGCAGGCTTCTGCGGTGCATCGCGCAGCAGCCACCAGCAGGCGACGCCAAGATTGAGGATGGCCAGTACGACGATCAGGGCACGGGTCAGCATGCGCGGATACTAGCCTGCGGGCTGGTGCACCGCCCAGCGGGCGAGGCCATCCAGCACCAGCGAGGGGTGGTAGTCGGCGCCAGGCAGCAACGGCATCAGCGCCGGTGCGCCGCCACCATGCACCAGCAGCGAGGGCGCAACGCCCAGCAGCGTGTGCGCCTGCTGTGCGCTGCGTTCGATCAGTGCCACGGCCGCACCATCGCAGCCGGAGGCGAGCGCGTCGGCGGTGTCGTTGGCGAATTCGCTGTAGTCACCGCCGGTAGCCGGCAGCTGCACCGCGCGGGCATGCAGTGCTTCGCGCATGGTGGTGGGCGATGCGGAAATGCGGCCACCGTGGTGCTGGCCGTCGGCGTCGAGCAGATCAATCGTCAGTGCGGTGCCCACCCCGACCACCAGCACCGGGCGCTGCGCCTTGGCCGCGGCCAGCAGGGCCAGGAAGCGGTCCACACCGAATTTTTCGGGCTTGGCATAGGCAATGCGCACACCGGCGCATTCGGCGCTGGTACGCACCACGTGCACGTGCTCGAAGCGACGCTGCAGCTGGTCCAGCATCGCGCTGGTCAGCGACGGTGCGGCCACGCTGGCCACGAACGCGGTGGTGCCGCTGGGCAGGCTGTGCGGCGGCTGTCCGGCCATGCCTTCGGCGCCATGCGCCCAGGCCTGCACGTCACCGGCACGGTCACCCTGCAACGGCGCGAACTTGAAGCGCGAGTTGCCGAGGTCGAACAACCAATCGCTCATGCCGCCCTCACGCTGACTTCGCCGGCGTGCAGCAGGCGCTCACGGCCATCGATGCGCACGCGCAAGGCGCCGTCATCAGCCAGGCCGAGTGCGGTGCCATGCTGCCACTGCCCTTCCAGTTCCACCCGTACTTCGCGACCGGCCAGCATGTCGAACGCGGCGTAGCGCGGCAGGAAGGGAGCGAGGCCTTCGCGATCGAATTCTTCCAGTGCCGGCAGCAGGCGCGCCAGCACGGCAGCAACCACCACGTTGCGGTCCACCGGCTTGCCGGCCAGCGTGTCCAGGTCCACCCACGGCTGGGTGATCTGCTCGGCGAAGGACGGCGGCATGTGCGTGTTGATGCCGATGCCGATCACCGCGCGCGCCGGGCCGGCGTATTCGCCACCGCCTTCTGCGAGCAGGCCGACCAGCTTGCGGCCATCGACCAGCAGGTCGTTCGGCCACTTCAGCTGCGCCTGGGTGTAGCCCAGGTCGTGCAGCGCTTCGGCCACGGCGATGCCGGCCACCAGGCTCAGCCCGGCCAGGCGACCGAGGCCACCGGAAAACAGCCGCAGCACCGACAGGTAGATATGCGCGGCCAGCGGCGACGCCCACGTACGGCCGCGACGGCCGCGGCCGCCGGTCTGGCGCTCGGCCAGCAGGACGCTCACCCCGCGCTGGGGCGCGCTGCAACGCAGCAATTCGGCGTTGGTCGAGTCCACTGTCCAGGCGACCTGCAGGTCGTGCAGCAGGGCTTGGACGCCGGCAGGCAGGCCGGCACGGATCGCGTCCGGGTCCAGTAGGTCGACCGGGCGGGTCAGGCCATAGCCCTCACCTGCACGCCCCTCGATGTCTACACCGGCGGCTCTAAGTCCTTGAATACGCTTCCAAATGGCCGCCCGGGTCTGGCCCAGCTCACGGGCCAGGGCGTCGCCGGAGAGGCGACCGGCAGCGAGTTTGGCCAGCAATTGGCGGTCGTCCACGGCAGCTTCCACGAAGTCAGGAAGGAATTATGCGGGAAAGCCGCCAGCGGCGCCCGCCACGCTGGGTTCCGCGGGGGCTTCCAACGGGGCGCCGGGTTCGGGCTAGAATCGGGAACTCACCTTCCCTTAACGTGGATGTCGTCAATGCGCCGTTATGCCCATTGCCTGATCCTGCTGACGATGCCCTTCGCGGCGTCTGCGACGGCAGCGCTGGACGACAGCCGCGGCGCCTGCGTGTCCTCCAACGGCGATGCCGCTTCGCAGCGTGCACCGACCGCGACCGCTTCGGCCGCCACCACCAAGCCGGCACCGGTCCGCCCGGCAGCCAACACCAGCACGGGCGGCGGTGGCAGCGATGACGACGTGCTGCAGCGCATCCGCGCACCGAAGTGGCACAGCTACCTGCCGGGAATGTTCCGCTGATCAAGTCGCTGCTGCAGTGGCTGCGGCCTGCGCCGCGGCCGATCGACGATGTACTGTGGAATGAGGCCTGCCGCCGCGCCGCCTGGCTGCACGGTCTGGACGACGAACGCCGCGCGCGATTGCGCCTGCTGGCCACGCGCTTCCTGCACGAGAAGACCATTACCCCGATCAGCGAGCTGCAGCTGCATGCCGGCGATGGCGTGCTGCTGGCGGCACTGTGCTGCCTGCCGCTGCTGGAGTTCGGCAAGGTGGGTCTGGAAGGCTGGTCGCAGCTGATCGTCTACCCCGATGCATTCCGCGTACATCGCAGCCACATGGATGCGGCCGGCGTACTGCATGAGTGGGATGACGAACTGATTGGCGAGTCGTGGGACAGCGGTCCGTTGATCCTGTCGTGGGCCGATGTGCAGGCCGACCTGGCGACGCCGCACGAGGGCTACTGCGTGGCGGTGCACGAGATGGTGCACAAGCTGGATGCGCTGGATGGCGCGATGGACGGCACGCCGCCACTGCCGCGCGAGTGGCAGCGCGAGTGGGCAGCCACCTTCCAGCGTTCCTACGACGCCTTCTGCGCGCAGGTGGATGCCGGCGAGGAGACGTTGATCGACCCGTACGCGGCCGAGGCGCCGGAAGAGTTCTTCGCGGTGGCCAGCGAGTATCACTTCTCGGCACCGGATCTGCTGCAGCAGGCGTTGCCGGAGGTCGCCGCGCAGCTGCGGCGGTTCTACGGCGAGCCGCCAAAGATCGAAACACGGTAGTGCCGGCCGCTGGCCGGCAACCTGGCAATGCCACCGAAGATCATGAGGGTGCCGGCCAGCGGCCGGCACTACCGATTGCGAAGGTTTACGGCCCCGGCGGCAAACGCACTTCGAAACGGGCGCCGCCCAGTTCGCTGGAACGGCCGACGGCCAGTTCGCCGCGGTAATCCTTGATCAGGTCCTGCACGATCGACAGGCCGATGCCGTGGCCCTGCACGCGCTCGTCGCCACGCACGCCACGCTGCAGCACCTTGCCGATGTCGTCCGGGGCAATGCCCGGGCCATCGTCGTCCACCGCCAGCAGCAGGCCTGCGCGGCGCGCGTTCGGTGCAGGCAGCGGCTGCGCGGTCAGCAGCACGCGGCGGTTGGCCCATTTGAAGGCGTTTTCCAGCAGGTTGCCGAGCAGTTCCTGCAGGTCGCCCGGTTCGCCGTGGAAGCGCGCGGCCGGATCGATGTCGAACTCGCACAGCACGCCCTTGGAGGCGTAGACCTTCTCCAGGCCACGTACGATTTCCTCAGCGTTGGACTCGATCGGCAGCGGCGCGGAGAACAGCTTGTGGCCCGACGACGCAGCACGTGCCAGCTGGTACGAAACCAGGTTGTTCATGCGCTGCAGCTGCACGTCCAGCTCCTCGCGCAGCGCGCCATCGCCCGCGCCGCTGTCCATCTGCGTGCGCAGCACCGCAATGGGCGTCTTCAGGCTGTGTGCCAGGTCGGCCAGGGTATTGCGCTGACGCTCGAGGTTCTCGCGCTCGCTTTCAATGAAGGCGTTGATGCTGTCGGTCAGCGGTTCCAGCTCGCGCGGGTGGCGCTCGCTCATGCGCTCGGTCTCGCCGCGCTGCACCTTGGTCAGCTCGGTGATCACCCGACGCAGCGGACGCAGGCTCCACTGCAGGATGACGGTCTGCAGCAGCAGCAGGATCAGGCCGATGCCGCCCAGGTAGAACCAGACACGGCCGCGGAACACGCGCAGCTGCGCACCCAGCGCGCGCGAGTCTTCCATCACATAGATGGTGTACGGGAATTCGGTGGCCGGGTCGGCGTCGGCGTCCCACACCAGGCCCAGGCCATAGCGGTACACCGAGCCCTGGCTGCCGTCGATCTGGATCATCGGCAGCGGGCCTTCGAACACTTCCTGGCGTGGCGCCAGCAGGCCGCCGCCGACGGTGGGCAGCATCGGGCCTTCGGCGGACATCGAATTGCCCTTGCCGTGCGGCATCACTACCTGCAGGTACAGGCCACTGCCCGGCACGTCGAAGCGCGAATCCGGCGGCTGCTCGCGGATGTACAGCGAGCGGTCGCGGGTGAAGTCGATGCCGGCCGCGTACGCGGTGGCGTAGTTCTTCAGGCGCTCACGCAGGTTCGCCTTCGCCGTATCGGCGAAGGCGGCGTCGAGTGCGTAACCGGCCAGGGCCAGGAACGCGACCAGGCCCACGGACGCGGCAAGCATCTGGCGCGCCTGCAGGGAGCGCGGCCGCCAGCGTCGGAAGAACCACAGACGGCCGGACATCATGGTCTCGCCAGGCTGAGCCGGCTCAGCCCTCGTTGCGCGGAATCGCGAAACGGTAGCCGCGGCCGCGCACGGTCTCGATCGGCTTCAGTTCGCCATCCGGGTCCAGCTTCTTGCGCAGGCGGCCGATGAACACTTCCAGCACGTTCGAGTCGCGGTCGAAGTCCTGCTGGTAGATGTGCTCGGTGAGGTCGGCCTTGGAGACCAGTTCACCGGCGTGCATCATCAGGTACTCCAGCACCTTGTATTCGTAGCTGGTCAGGTCGACATTGCTGCCGGCCACGCTGACGGTCTGCGCAGCCAGGTCCAGGGCGACCGGGCCGCATTCCAGGGTCGGCTTGCTCCAGCCGGCAGCGCGGCGCAGCAGCGCGTTGACGCGGGCCAGCAGCTCTTCGACGTGGAACGGCTTGACCAGGTAGTCGTCGGCGCCCTGCTTCAGGCCTTCGACCTTGTCCTGCCAGCTCGAACGCGCGGTCAGGATCAGCACCGGGAACTTCTTGCCTTCGTCACGCAGGGCCTTGATCAGCTCCATGCCCGACATCTTGGGCAGGCCGAGGTCGATGATGCCGACATCGAACGGAACTTCGCGCCCCATGTAGAGGCCTTCCTCGCCGTCCTGCGCAGCATCGACGGCAAAGCCTTCGCGCTTGAGCCGGGCTGCCAGGGTCTCACGCAGCGGGGCTTCGTCTTCGACCAGAAGGATACGCATGAACTCTCCCTAGTGTCCTGGGTGTGGCCCGGAGGCCTGTGGGGTACGGGTTGATAGCGACAACTATCCCTGTTCAGGGGTTATCGCCGCGTAGTGATGACATATCCGACCGCGGCGTGCGCGGCTGTGAACGCGACGGTGCGGGGTCGTCCATGTAGCGGACCCGGCCCCGGTCGTCCATGTACTTCACCCGGTTGATGTCACGCCCATCGAACGGCACGCGCTCGGCGCCGAGGATGTGGCCGCCGGTGGTGCGCTGCACGCGGCGCACGGCATCGGACAGCGAGCGCTCGTCGCCACGGCCACCGCGCTCGCCCCGCTCCATCATCTCCGCGCGCCCCTGATCGCCACGCGGCGGCTGTTGCGCCAGCGCCGAAGACAGCGGCGCAGCCGCCAGCACCACGCAGGTGGCCAGGGCAATGCGGCGATGGAGGGGAGCGGAAGACATCGATGCGATCCTAGCCGAGCACGGCGATTCGTTCAAAAGTCGTAAATCCGGGAGCCGGGTTCGGGACCCGGCGCTTTACAAATCCTTTGCAAATTCTTGGTTTGGGGCAGTGAATCCGGTCTGAACTTTTCCGGCCCTGCGCTCGCGTCGTTCATCTAGGTGAACATTCGGGACGAATCGCCGCCCCTTGTCAAGTCAGGACTGTGACCGACGTCACGCTGCGGTGCGATCAGCTTCGCGTTCGGTGACCGCCAAGGCCTGTTCGATCAGGCTCCAGCCGGCGCCCGGGCGGTGTGCGCCCTCGCTCAGCACCTGGCGGAATGCGCGACCACCGGGCTGGCCATGGAACAGGCCGAGCAGATGGCGGGTGATGTGCTTCAGCGCCAGGCCTTCGCCCAGCCGCGCCTCGATGTAGGGGCGCATCGCGCGCAGCAGGTCACCACGTGCCTGTAGCGGGGCGCCGGTGTGCAGCGCCTCCAGCTGATGCAGCAGATAGGGGTCGTGATAGGCCGCCCGGCCCAGCATCACGCCATCGACGTGCGCGGCCTGCGCCTGTACCGCCTCGATGCTGGCCAGGCCACCGTTGATCACCACCGGCAGTGCCGGGCGCTCCTGCTTCAGGCGGTAGGCCCAGTCGTACTTCAGCGGCGGAACCTCGCGGTTCTCCTTCGGCGACAGGCCCTTCAGCCACGCGTTGCGGGCATGCACCACCACCATCGCCGCACCAGCGGCGACCTGGCGGTCGACGAAGCTGGCAAACACGTCGTAGTCGTTGTCCTCGTCCACGCCCAGGCGGCACTTCACCGTTACCGGGATGTCGACCGCATCGACCATGGCCGCCACGCACTCGGCCACCAGTACCGGCTCGCGCATCAGGCAGGCGCCGAAACGCCCGGCCTGCACGCGGTCGGACGGGCAGCCGCAGTTGAGGTTGACCTCGTCGTATCCCCACTCGGCGGCAATGCGCGCAGCCTGCGCCAGCAGGGCCGGATCGCTGCCGCCCAGCTGCAGCGCCAGCGGCTGTTCGCTGCGGTCGAAGCCGAGCAGGCGCTCGCGGTCGCCGTGGATGACCGCGTTGGCGTGCACCATCTCCGTGTACAGGCGTGCACCCGGCGCCAGCACGCGATGGAACACGCGGCAATGGCGGTCGGTCCAGTCCATCATCGGGGCAACGGACAGGCGCAGGGAATCAGCGTAACGGGCGGTGGCGGACGTCATCGGGGTGTTGATCGTGGAGACTAGCATTGCCAGTGAGATCAATAGTTTACACCGCCCGGCTGAATGGCGGCGGCTGGCGCCCGGATAGCGGGGCGCCCGGGCCCGAGGGCCGTCCGCAAGCCGGGCGGCGCCACCCCACAATGACGGGCAACCGGTCACAGTTGTCGCGATTCGTTGACGACGACGAAATATTGACGCCGTTATAGTCCGTCGCTCGCAATGGATTAGACGTGTGGAGCAGATGATGCAGCACAAGCGTTTGAGCAGGACCCTCGCCACCGCGCTGGCGGTCGCCGTACTGGCCATCGGCACGGCAACCGCAGCACCGGCTGCCACCGGGCTGAGCCCGGCCTTCACCACCTGCCGTGACAAGGCACAGGGTGCGATCGAGCAGGCCGCCTGCCTGACCTCGGAAAGCGCACGCCAGGACCAGCGCCTGAACCAGGCCTACCGCCAGCTGCAGGCAAAGCTGACTGGCGCAAAGAAGACCAAGCTGGTGAATGCCCAGCGCGCGTGGCTGCAGTCGCGCA
Source organism: Stenotrophomonas sp. YJH_SMC_4 (assembly GCF_059371575.1). NCBI lineage: Bacteria > Pseudomonadati > Pseudomonadota > Gammaproteobacteria > Lysobacterales > Lysobacteraceae > Stenotrophomonas > Stenotrophomonas sp. YJH_SMC_4. The sequence goes on along the minus strand of NZ_JCAFUR010000009.1, from coordinate 50,611 downwards.
GCCGCGATGGCGAACTGGATACCGCGCTGTACGACGATTCGCAGCCCGGCAACCTGCAGGGCGAGCTGAACGATGTGATGCGCCTGAGCGCGCGTGCCGACCAGCTGCAGAAGTATCTGCAGCTGCTGGACTGACCCTTGAGGGGCAGACCCTCTGACTGCACAAGGATGTAAGACATGCCAACCAACATCGATACCCATGATCTCGATGCCACCTCCGGCGCCGTGTATTTCGCCGTCGGCCGTGGTACCGAAGGTGGCCCCGCCTCCTATCATCTGGCCATCGCCGGCATCACCCAGGGCGTGACCGAACCGCACTGGGGCACGGTGAACAAAGTCGCGCAGAACAGCGGTTACAGCCTGGGCGCGATCCAGGTCGACTTCGGCCAGCGCGGCGAGTGGGCGCTGGGCGCCATCGACGGCCACGCACTGAAGGCGGGCGAGACGACCTATGTCGACGCCGTGATCGATCAGGCCAGCACCTATGCCAAGGCGCACAACCTGCCCTTCACCCAGGACCACGCCGACCTGCGCCGCGACCTGCTCAGCCACGGCAATGGCCTGAGCGGGCGCAGCTCGATCCAGTTCATCGATACCAACACGCGCGACAGCATCAACGCCTGGGCCGGTTCGGCCGAGGGCAAGCAGTGGATCCACGCGAACATCGACTACCCGCAGGTGCGCAACGCCACACGGATCGGCATGGCGATGGTGGACGCACACGGCAGCGGCATCGCCGAGGAAAACCGCTTCGAAGCGATCAGCCTGATCGCCAAGACCGCCAACCAGTTGCCCAGCCAGCTGCCCAAGCTGCAGAAGGTGCTGGAAGAAGGCGGTGACTACGAGGCGCTGCGCGCGAAGGCCGGGCAGATCCGCGAGACCTACCAGTACTTCGACGCGCCCAAGGCCGGCGACATCGCCGTGCGCTACGAAAATGCCTATGCCAACAACAAGGACGCAATGGACCGCGCCCATGCCAAGGTCAGCAGCCGCGACTACTCGCCCGCTGGTGAGCACAATGATGCGGACATCAAGGTGGCGCTGGACCAGATCGGCGCACCGCGCCAGCAGGCCGGTTCGCAGACGTTGAAGGAAGGGTCCAGCGGCCGTGACGTGCTGAAGCTGGAGAGCAATCTGGTCACGTTGGGCTATGCCAGTGCTGGCGGCCAGCAGACGCTGAATCCGGACCGGCGCTTCGATGCCACCACCCGCAAGGCGGTGGAAGACTTCCAGCGCGCACACAACCTGGACCCGGTGGACGGCAAGGCCGGGCCAGCCACGCTGGCCGCGATCGACCGCGACGCGCGCGAACTCCAGGGCAACCTGGCCGCGCTGGGGCTGACCGACGCCAAGGGCCAGGCCATCGGTAGCGATGGCTATCTGGGCGGTGGCAGCCGCCATGCGATCAACGCTTTCCAGCAGCAGCATGGCCTGCCTGCGACCGGCATTGCCGATGCGGAAACCCGCCAGGCGCTGGCCAATGAAGTGCAGCAGCGTGCGCAGGCGCAGGGCAACACCCCGGAACAGCAGGCAGCGGACGAGCCTGCACGCGAGACGGTGTACCCGATGTCCGACCCGCGCAGCCCGCAGAACTGGCTGTACACCGAGACCCTGGTGCAGGTGAAGTTCGCCGAGGAAGCGCGTGGCCTGCCCTCCGGCGAGCACAGCGAGAAGCTGGCTGCTGCGCTTACCGTGGAAGCTGCACGTGCCGGCCTGTACCGGGTTGATCGCGTTGAGCTGAACCAGGATGGCTCGATGGCGCGCGCGGTGCAGGCCAATGCACTGCACGACGAAAGCGCGTTGAACCGCAATACCGCGCCGGTATCGACGGCGGACGCGATGCGCCAGAGCGTGCAGGAAAACAGCGAGCGGGCATTGCAGGTGAGCGATCAGCAGCGCGAGCAGCAGAAGATCGACCAGCAGACCCAGCAGCACGGCCCGCGGGCCATGATGGCGTAAGAGAGCGGGCCCACGGGCCTGCGAGTGCCATTGCCTTGCTCACCCCTCGTCGGCTTGAGGCCGACGAGGGCGTTGGTTGAGGTGCGTCGAGGATTGTCGCAAATGCGAGGTCTTGCGCCCCGGAGCGTGCCCACGCTTCGAGGGAGTCGGTCTCGAGGTGTAGCCGATCCGGTTTGATCGCGTCGGCGCTTTGACGACAGATAAGTCCGTCCGTAGCTTTTCCTAAGTGATCAGTACCCGCCATCCATAGGCGGTCTGCTTCTTGAAACACTGCCGCCTCAGGCGGTCAGGTCTCACGGGTGGGCGTCGCGCAGATCAATCTGTACCTTCGGCGTCACGTGCTGGTAATCGAACACCGTACCCAGAGGGCCGGCCGAGGCAAGGAACACCTGCCCACGCACGCGGTAGACCTGCGTGTCACCGGCATCGTAGCGCTGCATATCCAGCATGCGGCCGAGGAATTCGATGACCAGGTTGGCCATGCCCTGGGCGACGCATTCGCGATCACGCTCGCTGGGCGTCTCGGCGATGTCCTCGACGTTCTGCGACGATGCCGGACAGCGGAAGGCAGCGAAGCATGCCGCCGCTCTACAATCGGGCCATGGCCACCCACCGCCCGCAGTTCTTCGACCCCGCAACCGAACAGGGCGTGCTGCGCCTGTCGATCGCCGCCTCGCTGCTGCTGGCCGCCGCCGCAGTGGTATTCGGCCTGCTGGCCAATTCCTCGCTGATCATCTTCGACGGCATCTACGGCCTGATCGATGTGGTCATGACCTGGCTGTCGCTGCTGGTGGCACGCCTGATCGCGCTGTCCACCCAGACCGATGCGTTGCAGTCGAGGCTCAACCAGCGCTTCACCATGGGCTTCTGGCACCTGGAACCGATCGTGCTGGGGGTCAGCGGCACGCTGATGATCGGTGCGGCACTGTATGCCCTGGTCAATGCGGTGGATGCGTTGATGTCCGGTGGCCGCCACATCGCACTGGGCCCGGCCATCGCCTTCGCCGGGCTGTCCATCGTCGGCGAAGGCGCACTGGCCTGGTTCATCCTGCGCGCCAACCGCCGCATCGGCTCGGAGTTCATCGCACTGGATGCGAAGAACTGGGTGATCGCGGCCAGCATGTCGGCATGCTACCTGCTGGCCTTCCTCGGCGGCGTGCTGGTGCAAGGCACGTCCTGGGCCTGGGTCGGGCCGTACATCGACCCGGCCATCCTTGCCTTCGTCTGCGTGCTGGTGATGATCGCCCCGCTCGGCACCGTGCGCCGGGCGCTGGCCGGCATCCTGCTGGTCACCCCGCCGGAGCTGCAGGCGCACGTGGATGCCGTGGCACGCGCGATCGTGGCCAAGCATGGCTTCGTCGAGCACCGCAGCTACGTGGCGCAGGTGGGGCGAGGTGAGCAGATCGAGCTGTTCTTCGTGGTGCCGGAAAACGACCCACCGCGGCCGCTGGTGGAATGGGACCAGCTGCGCGACGAGATCGGCGACGCGCTGGGCGAGGCCTCGCCGGACCGCTGGCTGACCATCATGTTCACCACCGATCGCGAGTGGACGATCTAGGCCGACAGGACGATCTATCAAGTTTTTCGTACGCCCTGCAACCCAACGTACGCGGAAAGCGGGCAAAGTAGGCTCCAACGCAACACCCACCCACCGACCAGGAGCATCCCGATGTCCATCGAAAAGGTTCTGTACACCGCCCAGGCCACCTCCACCGGCGGCCGTGAAGGCCGTTCCGTCTCCTCCGACAACGTGCTGGACATCCAGCTGTCGACCCCGCGCGAGCTGGGCGGCGCCGGTGGCCCGGGCACCAACCCGGAACAGCTGTTCGCCGCCGGCTACTCGGCCTGCTTCCTGGGCGCGCTGAAGTTCGTGGCCGGCCAGGCCAAGGTCGCGCTGCCGGCCGACACCACCGTCACCGGCAAGGTCGGCATCGGCCAGATCCCGACCGGCTTCGGCATCGAAGCCGAGCTGACCATCAGCGCTCCGGGCGTACCGCGCGAGCAGCTGGAAGAGCTGGTGCAGAAGGCGCACATCGTGTGCCCGTACTCCAACGCCACCCGCGGCAACATCGACGTGACGCTGATCGTTGCCTGATGGGGTGCTGCCGGCCAGCGGCCGGCACTACCAACGTGAAGAGCAAAAAAATGGGCGGATGCCGGTCGAAACCGAACATCCGCCCATCCCACCTTCGTTGTCCCACAGGGGGGCATGAGGTTGCCGGCCAGCGGCCGGCACTACCAGGTCACTTCTCGCTCGTGATGAGCTGCACGACGCTGGAGAAATCCAGCTTGCCGCGGCCGGCCTGGTGGTTCATCGAGTACAGGTTGCGGGCTACTTCGCCCAGCGGAATCGAGGCGCCGACACTCATCGCCGCTTCCACTGCCAGGCCCATGTCCTTCAGCATCAGATCGCTGCCGAAGCCACCGCTGTAACCGCGCGAGGCCGGCGCGTTTTCCAGCACGCCCGGCCAGGGGTTGCACACTTCGGTGGCCCAGCTGCGGCCGGTGCTGACCGCCATCATCTGCGACAGCACCTTCGGGTCCAAGCCGTGCGCCACGCCGAGTGCGATGGCTTCACCGGTCACCGCCATGATCACGCCCAGCGCCATGTTGTTGCACAGCTTGGCGACCTGGCCAGCGCCGCTGGCGCCGACGTGGAAGGTGTTCTTGCCCATCGCCTGCAGCACCGGGCGTGCGCGTTCCAGCGCGTCTTCCTCGCCGCCGACGATGAAGGTCAGGGTGCCGGCCTGGGCGCCGGCGGTACCGCCGGACACCGGTGCGTCGATCATCTGCAGGCCACGTGCGGCGGCCGCTTCCGAGACCTTGCGGGCGCTGGCCGGTGCGATCGTGCTGCAGTCGATGACCAGTGCGCCGGCCGGAATCGCGGCAAGAATGCCGTCGTCGCCCAGATACACGCCTTCGACGTGGCGGCTGGCCGGCAGCATCGAGATCACCACCTCGGCATCGGTCAGGGTGTCGCGCGCCGACGACGCAGCACTGGCACCGGCGTCAACGGCGGCCTGCACCGCGGCCGGGACCAGATCGAACACGCGCACGCTGTGGCCGTTCTTGACCAGATTGGCGGCCATCGGGCCACCCATGTTGCCCAACCCGATGAATGCAATGCGGCTCATGCAAGGCTCCTTTCAACAAGGGGAGTGCCCAGGTCGGCCAGCGGATGCGCGGCATCGGCCCAGGGGGAAGCGAAGAAGGTGTCGGCCCACGCGCCGGTGGCCTCGGCCAGGGTGGCCGGGTTCCACTGCGGATTGCGGTCCTTGTCGACCAGCAACGCGCGGATGCCTTCGGCGAAATCACCGTGGGCGGCGCAGTGCAGGGCGACGATGTACTCCAGGCGATAGATCGCGGCCAGGTCCTGGCCGGCACTGCGGCGCTGCAGTTCGTACGCCAACCGTGCCGAACCGGGTGCACCGGCGGCCAGGGTCTTCTGTGCCGCCTGCAGCCAGGCATCGTCGGTCTGCAGCGTGCTGATGCGATCGATGATCGCGGGCAGGTCATCGCCCTCGCACAGCGCCTCGACCTGCGCGGCATTGGCCAGCAGCGGGCCGGTGGCGGCATCGCTGGCATGCGACTGCAGCAGATGGGTCAGGCGTTCGTGGTTGTGTGCGGAATCACTGGACCAGGCCACCTGCAGCAGCGCATCGAACACCGCGCTGCGGCGTTCTTCGGCCACGTGCACGTCGGCCAGGCCGGCGTAGATGGCGTCGCCCGGGTTGAGCAGCGCGCCGGTCAGCGCCAGGAACAGGCCGCCCTTGCCCGGTACGCGCGGCAGCAGCCAGCTGCCACCGACATCGGGGAACAGGCCGACGGTGATTTCCGGGAATGCCAGCTTGGAGCGCTCGCTGACCACGCGGTGGCTGGCGCCGGACATCAGGCCGATGCCGCCGCCCATCACGATGCCATGGCCCCAGCACAGGATCGGCTTGGCGTAGGTGTGGATGAGATGATCGACGCGGTATTCGACGTCGAAGAACTCGGCGGCGTAGTCGTTCTCGCGGATGTCGCTGCAGCCGGCCTCGCGGAAGGCGACCATGCTCTTGTACAGGCTGTGCAGGTCGCCGCCGGCGCAGAACGCCTTCTCACCGGCACCCTGCAGCACCACCATGGCGATGCCGTCGTCATCGGCCCAGGCCTTCAGCTGCTTCAGCAGCAGGTGCGCCATCGGCAGCGAGAAACCATTGAGCGTGCGCGGCGCGTTGAGCGTGGCGATGCCGATGCGCGTGCCGTTGCCGGCCACGCGCTCCTCGAACAGCACCGGTGCGTCGTCGGCAGCGGTGTCGATGCTCATGCGTTCTTCCACTGCGCGGTGCGCTTTTCCAGGAAGGCGGTCACGCCCTCGACCTGGTCGGCGGTGTCGAACAGGTCGACGAAGGCTTCACGCTCGGCCACCAGCGCCGAGGCGTGGGTGCCGGTGCGGGTGGACTGCACCAGGGTCTTGCAGGCGGCGATGCTGGTCGGGCTCTGCTTGCCGGCCTTCTTCGCCCATTCCAGGGCCAGTGCCTTGGCTTCGCCCTTGCCGACCTTTTCTTCGGCCAGGCCAATGCGCAGTGCGGTCTCGGCATTGATGCGCTCGCCCAGCAGGATCATGCGCTTGGCCCAGCCCTCCCCGACCAGGCGCGGCAGGTTCTGGGTGCCACCGGCACACGGCAACAGGCCGACGGTGGCCTCCGGCAGCGCCACCTGGGCGTGGTCTTCGATGATGCGCAGGTCGCAGGCCAGTGCGCATTCCAGGCCACCGCCCATGGCGTAGCCGTTGATCGCGGCGATCGACACGCCGCGGAAACCGGACAGCGCTTCGAAGGCTTCACCGAAGCGGCGCGCGGCCTCGCGTGCAGCGGCCTTGTCGCCGGAGGCGAACTGGTTGAGGTCGGCACCGGCGGAGAAGAACTTCTCGCCGTCACCGGTGATCACCAGCGCGTAGATGTCGCGGTCTGCGTTGAGCGCACCCACCACGTCGCGCAGCGCCGACAGGCTGTGCACGGTCCAGGTGTGCGCCGGCGGGTTGTTCAGGGTGACCACGGCGGTGTGGCCATCCACCTCCACCTTCAGGCCCACGTGCTCCTGGGTACGCCAATCCTTCATCGCAGTTCCTCTTCGGTGTTGAGCAGGTGACGGGCAACGATCACCCGCATGATCTCGTTGGTGCCTTCCAGGATCTGGTGCACGCGGCAGTCACGCAGCAGGCGCTCGATCGGGTATTCGCGGATGTAGCCGTAGCCGCCGTGGATCTGCAGCGCTTCGTTGCAGACGTTGAAACCGGCATCGGTGGCGAAGCGCTTGGCCATCGCGCACCACACGTTGGCGTCGCTGGCACCGGCATCGAGCTTGCGCGCGGCGGTGTGCACCATCTGCCGGGCGGCGACCAGCTGGGTGACCATGTCGGCCAGCTTGAACTGCAGCGCCTGGAACTCGGCCAGCGCCTTGCCGAACTGGCGGCGCTCGCCCATGTAGCGGCGTGCGGCATCCAGCGCACCCTGCGCGGCACCCAGCGAGCAGGCGGCGATGTTGATGCGGCCGCCGTCCAGACCCTTCATCGCCAGCTTGAAGCCGCCGCCTTCCTCTCCCAGAAGGTGGCTGACCGGCACGCGGACGTTTTCGAAGGTGATGCCACGGGTGGGCTGGCTGTTCCAGCCCATCTTCTCTTCCTTGCGGCCGAAGCTGATGCCCGGCAGGTCCGACGGCACCGCAATGGCGCTGACACCGCCGGCACCGGGGCCACCGGTGCGCGCCATCACCACCAGCAGCTCGGTGGCACCGGCGCCGGAAATGAAGGCCTTGGAGCCATTCAGCACATAGAAGTCGCCATCGCGCACGGCGGTGGTCTTCAGCGACGCCGCATCGGAACCCGCACCCGGTTCGGTCAGGCAGTACGAGGCCAGCTTGCTGCCCGAGGACAGATCGGCGCCCCACGCATCGCGCAGGGCCGGCTGGCCCCACTTGGACACCATCCACGAGGCCATGTTGTGGATGCTGATGTACGCCGCGGTCGACGGATCGACGTTGGCGAGCTCCTCGATGACGACGGCGGCGTCCAGTCGGCTCAGGCCGCTGCCGCCCACTTCCGGGTCCATGTACAGGCCGCAGAAGCCCAGTTCACCGGCCTTGGCGATCGCCTCGCGCGGAAAGATGCCCTCCGCATCCCATCGCGCGGCGTGCGGCGCCAGTTCGGCCTGTGCGAAGTCGCGCGCCGCCTCGCGGTACGCCTGCTGTGCTTCTTCCAGTTCCGTCGTCATCGAGTGGCTCATGGCTGCTCCTGCCGTTACTTCAGGCTGATCGTGGTGTTGACGCCGTGGCTCAGCGTCTCGTCATCGAACCAGCGCGCGGTGACCGTCTTGGTCTGGGTATAGAACAGCACCACCTGCTTGCCGTACGGGCCCAGGTCACCCAGCTTGGAGGCGCGCGAACCGGTGAACGAGAACAGCGGCACCGGCACCGGGATCGGCACGTTGATGCCGACCTGGCCGACGTCGATGTCTTCCTGGAACTTGCGCGCGGCCGCGCCGGACTGGGTGAACAGTGCGGTGCCGTTGCCGTTCGGGTTGCTGTTGACCATCGCGATGGCGTCTTCCAGCGTTTCTGCTTCGAGGATGACCAGCACCGGCCCGAAGATTTCTTCCTGGTAGATGCGCATGTCGGTGGTGACACCGGCAAAGATGGTCGGGCCGACGAAGTTGCCCTTCTCGAAACCATCGACCTGCGGCTTGCGGCCATCCAGCACCAGCTTGGCGCCCTGCTCCACGCCCGAGGCGATCAGGCCTTCCACGCGCTCGCGGGCGCTGCAGGAAATGACCGGGCCGACGTCGGTACCGGACACGGTGCCGGCGCTGACCTTCAACGTCTTGGCCTTTTCGACCAGGTCCTGCACCCAGTTGCGCGCCTCACCGACCAGCACCAGGGTGGAAGCGGCCATGCAGCGCTGGCCCGCAGCACCAAAGGCGGCACCGACCATCGCGTTGAGGGTCTGTTCCTTGTTGGCGTCCGGCAGCACCACGGCGTGGTTCTTGGCGCCCATCATGCACTGCACGCGCTTGCCGGCCAGCGAGGCACGATTGTAGACGTGGGTGCCGACGCGGGTGGAACCGACGAACGACACGGCCTTGATGTCCGGGTGGTCGCAGATCGCGTTGACCACTTCCTCGCCGCCGTGGACGACGTTCAGAACGCCCTTCGGAATGCCGGCTTCCAGGGCAAGCTCGACCAGGCGCATGGTGACCATCGGGTCCTGCTCGGACGGCTTGAGGATGAAGGTGTTGCCCGTTGCAATCGCCATCGGGAACATCCACAGCGGGATCATCGCCGGGAAGTTGAACGGGGTGATGCCAGCGCACACGCCCAGCGGCTGCATGATCGTGTAGGTGTCCACGCCATTGGCCACGTTGTTGGCCAGCTCGCCCAGCTGCAGGTTGCCGATGGCGGCAGCGTGCTCGACCACTTCCAGGCCACGGAACACATCACCTTCGGCGTCCGGCAGGGTCTTGCCCTGTTCGGCGGTGAGGATGTGGGCCAGCTCGCTCATGTTCTCGCGGATCAGCTGCTGGTACTTCAGGAAGATGCGCGCGCGGGTACCGATCGGGGTCTTGCGCCAGGTCTTGAAGGCTTCCTTGGCGGCGGCGACGGCGGCGTCCACTTCGCCGGTGGTGGCGAACGGCACCTTGGCCAGCACGTCCTGGGTGGCCGGATTGATCACGTCCTGCCAGTGGGAGGTGGCCGATTCAACGAACTGGCCATCGATCAGCATGCGGATACGGGGCGCTGCAACAGTCATGACGACAATCCCACGGGGTGCGAAAGATGCTTGGCATTATTCACAGCACCCGTCTCGATTTCCGGGCTGAATCCGCTTAATCTGGCCAACACGCCAGACGATTCATGTTAATTTTGTGAATTATTCAGCCACCCAGCGGCAGCTTGGCCTGCGCTTGCTACGGCTGCGCGAGCAGCGCGGCTACAGCCAGGTGGACCTGGCCCGCGCCTTGGGCCTGTCGGCCAGTTACCTGAACCAGATCGAGCGCAACAAACGCCCACTCACCCCGGCCGTGCAGAAGAAGCTGGGCGAGGTATTGGGCGATGTTTCCTCACTGTTCGACGAAGATGAGCCCGCTGCCCTGCAGGAAGCCCTGGGCGAGACCCTGCGCGACCTCGGCTTGGCCGAAGTCAGCGCGACCGAGCTGCGCGCCCTGGCCGGCAACCTGCCGCAGGTCAGCCGCGCGCTGCTGGACCTGCACCGCCGCCACCTGGCGCTGCGCGAGCATGCCGCCGCGCTGGAGTTCCAGCTGGGCGAGCCCGGCGCCGGCAGCACCCTGCCCGCCGGTGACCAGGTGCGCGAGTTCTTCAATCGCATGCACAACCACATCCCCGAACTGGACGAGCTGGCCGAGCAGCTGTTCGCCGAATGGGGGCTGTCGCCCGGGCATGTGGCACCGCGGCTGCGCCAGCTGCTGGCCGACCGCCATGGCGTGCTGGTGGAAGTGGCTGCACTGCAGGCCGGGCGCGAGAAACGGCAATACGATGCCGGTGCGCGGCGGCTGTGGCTGCCCGATTACCTGGAGCCCGGCCAGCAGGCGTTCCAGATGGCGGCCGAGCTGGCCCTTCACGGCTATCTGCCGCAGATCGATGCGGTAGTGGCGCGCGCTGGCTTTACCGATGAGGCACGCATCGCGCAGGCGCGGATTGGCTTGTCGAATTACTTCGCCGGTGCGTTGGTGATGCCGTACATGCGTTTCCTGCGTGCGGCCGAGGCCAGCAGTTACGACATCGAGCTGCTGGCGCACCAGTTCGGCGTGGGCTTTGAAGCGGTCTGTCATCGGCTGAGCACGTTGGCGCGGCGCAGCGCGCCCGGGCTGCCGTTCTTCTTCATCCGCGTGGACCGTGCCGGCAACGTGTCCAAACGCCATTCGGCCACCGATTTCCATTTCTCGCAGGTGGGAGGGTCGTGCCCGCTGTGGATCGTCTACGAGGCGTTCAACCAGCCCGGCCGCATCCTCACCCAGACCGCGCGCATGCCCGATGGCCGCCGTCATTTCTGGCTGGCGCGGCAGGTCAGCAGCGGGCCGGTGGGCCATGGCCAGCCACGCAAGACGTTCGCGGTGGCGTTGGGCTGCGACCTGCAGCATGCCGAACGCCTGGTGTATTCGCTGGGGCTGGATGTACAGAGCCCGGGGAACTCGGTGTCGATCGGGCCGGGTTGCCGGGTGTGCCCGCGCGAGGACTGCATGCAGCGCGCGTTCGCGCAGTTGCCGGGGCGATAGGGTTGGTTCGGCAGGGCTGCGCCCTGCACCTGCGGTAGTGCCGGCCGCTGGCCGGCAACCTCAAAAGCAACAGCGGGCTTTCCGTGGGATGGCGGGGCGGTGTCGGATTGCGGGGACGCCGTGAACCCGTCCCTGAAGTGACCCCCGGCATCCATGCCGCGGACACCCCGCAATCCGACACCACCCCGCCTTCGACAGTTTCCTCCTGCTGCTGGAACCTGATGCTGATGGTGATGCTGATGCTGCTGATGGTGGGTGCCGACCGTTGGTCGGCACGCTCTCGCCCTGCGCGAAATGCATCCACGCATGGCGTGGATCTACTGCCGGCTCAGTAGATCGGCGTGACCTTCATCTGCGGCAGCGGACGCGGTGCGCCGTCGGTAAGGTCCGGGCCGAGGTCTTCCCAGGTACGCCCCTGCTCGACCATCAACCCCCACAACTGCTGCGAGGCCAGCCGCTTGTCTTCCGAGCCCAGCCTGTACGACGGCGGTGCCGGTTCCCCGCGGGCAACCATCGCGTACGCCGCGCGGTAGGCCAGTACCTGCTGCGCCGGATCATCGGTGCGTGCCACTTCCAGCGTGTAGCGCTGGTAGGCCGAGGCCAGGTTGCGCCAGCGGATCCAGTAGTGGTTCTCGAACGAGAACGAACAGAAGCGCGCACCGGCGAGGCTGCCCTTGTCGGCGATGCGGGTCAGCACCTCCTGCGGCATGTCCAGGTTCATGCCGCCCTCGTCGCCCTGCAGGCTGACGTGCACGATGCGGTCGCGGTAACCCGGCGCGCGCGCCTGCAGCAGATCGCGCCAGTTCTGCATGGTCGCCACCACCGCGAACAGGAAGCGGCCCAGCTCGGCGGCCGCCAGCGGTGTGGCGATCGACTGGTAGGTGCGCTGCCAGCCGTGCCGGTTCTCGGTGGGCAGGAACACCGCGTGCTCCAGCGACTGGCGGCCACTGCTGCCGTGGTTCACCTCTTCGGCGTGCTGCGGGTAGACCAGATTGATGGCGAAGGTAGGCCAGCGCGGCAACGCGGCATCGAACAGATGGATCGGGAAATTGCTACTGATGCCACCATCGGAGAACCAGCAGATGCGGAAGGCGGTGATCACCGGGCCGCAAGCCTGCCCGGCGCTGGTCAGCCCTTCCATGCTGTCGGCCACGTTGTGCTCGGGGTCGGCCGCCGGCGCGGTCGGCTCGCAGCGTCGTTCGCGGCGTGAGGGTTCATGCAGCGGCACCGCGCTGATCAGCAGCGGGAAGCTCAGGCTCATGCGCGTGGCCACCAGCACCGGCAGCTTCGGGCCCGGCGGCAGGTGGTAGTACTGCCGACCTTCCACCTCCAGCGGCGGGCCGGCCTGCGTCACCAGCCACTGCACCACGCTGGCCGGGAACAGCTGCTCGAATTCCTCGCGCAGGAACCAGAACTGCGCGCCGCCCAGCGGCAGCGTGCGCGGCTCGTTGTGCGACACGCAGGTGGTGATCATCTGCAGGCTGATCGCATGCGGGCTGTCCGGCTCGCCGGCATAGCGCGGCGCGTCGTGCAGGTCGGCGAAGGTGAGCGGTGCATCCAGCGGCCTGCCGGACAACTGCTGCAGGCATTCGTGCAGCCACTCGGTCAGTGCCGGCGTGCGTGCATCGCGGCCGAGGCCGCTGCACAGGCCCAGCAGATTGCGTCGCGCCACGCGTGCCACACGAAGCGCGGCACCGGCCACACCCGCACCGTACGCGCACAGCAGCGACGGCAGCAGCGTGGCCGCCACCCCGCTCCAACCACCGCCCCACCAGCCCAGGCCGAGCAGCAGCGCCAGCGACACCAGCACTTCCAGCGGCGCGATCTCGAACACGGCAACGGCCAGGCACAGCAGTTTGTGCGGCAGGCTGGCATTGCCGGTCAGCACCACCAGCAGGCGATAGGCCGCGCGTGCCCCGCGTGCGGGCTGGAACAGGCTGTAGATGAAGCCGCGCCGCGACAGCTGCGCCGACACCGCCGACAACCCGCCATAGCCTGCATCGCCGGGCAGGTGCTCGCCGGCCTGCTGACGACGATCACCGCAGGCCGCCGCAGCCGCCACGGCGGCGGCGATGGCGCCGGCCGAAGTGCCGCCGATGCTCTTGAAGCGATACTCGCGCGCCAGCGCCAGTACCGCATTGGGGTACACGATGCCGCTGGTGATGCCGCCTTTCATGACCAGATCGCAGTACTTGTCCGCCACTGTCTTGCCCCCGAGCATGCCGTCCGCCGCGTGGGTGCCAGTATGGCGCAGAGGCTTCTCAGGGCCTGAGAACAACGGCGCAGTCCGCGCACGCGATGCGCCGTTCAGCAGAAAGCACGGCTGCAGGCTTGACCCGCCCCGCCATCGGCGTAGCATCTGCAGCAAGCCAAGGGACAGACCCGCGGCTGCCACAACGACATGAGGGATTCTCATGGAATTCGACTATCTCGTCTTCATCGGGCGATTCGAGCCCTTCCACAACGGCCACGCCGCCGTTGCCCGCCTGGCCCTGAGCCGGGCCCGCAAGCTGATCTTCCTGGTCGGCTCTGCCGATACCCCCCGCAGCCTGCGCAATCCCTGGACCGTGGCCGAACGTGCCGTGATGATCCAGGCCGCCCTCGATGGCCACACCGACCGCCTGCTGATCCGCCCGCTGCGTGACCACCTGTACAACGAAGCGCAGTGGATCGCCAACGTGCAGCGCCAGGTGGCTGAAGCCCTGCGCAACGACGGCGCCGCCGCCGATGCGAAGGTAGGCCTGATCGGCATGGACAAGGACGCGTCCAGCTACTACCTGCGCGAGTTCCCGCAGTGGCCGCTGGTGGACGTGCAGCACACCGCCACCCTGTCGGCCACCGAGCTGCGGCGCTACCTGTTCGAAGCCGGCGACGTCGACTTCCACGGCGCGCTGCTGATGCTGCGTGGCAATGTGCCGGCGCCGGTGTACGACATGCTCGAAGCGTTCCGCAAAAGCGCGCCTGCCTATGGCCAGCTGGTGGCCGAGTACCGCTTCATCGAACAGTACAAGGCCGCGTGGAAGGATGCGCCCTACGCGCCCACCTTCGTCACCACCGATGCGGTGGTGGTGCATTCAGGCCACGTGCTGCTGGTGCGTCGCCGCTCGGAACCCGGCAAGGGGCTGTGGGCACTGCCCGGCGGCTTCGTCGGCCAGGAACAGAGCCTGCTCGACAGCTGCCTGCGCGAACTGCGCGAGGAAACCCGGCTGAAGATTCCGCTGCCGGTGCTGAAGGGTTCGCTGAAGGGCCAGCAGGTCTTCGACCACCCCGACCGCAGCCAGCGCGGCCGCACCATCACCCACGGCTTCCACTTCGAGTTTCCGGCCGGTGACCTGCCGCCGGTGCGCGGCGGCGATGACGCCGACAAGGCGCGCTGGATACCGGTGAGTGAAGCCCTGGACATGGGCCCGCAGCTGTTCGAAGACCACCTGCACATCCTGGAGTATTTCCTCGGCCGCGGCTGACAGGCCCGGCCTTCCCACTGGCGGACAGACCGCTGGTGTCACTCGACGCGAAGGAGCTTCCGTCATGCACTACCTCGATAATCTTCTCCTCAACACCGACAGCTACAAGGCCAGCCATTGGCTGCAGTATCCGCCGGGTACCGATGCCACGTTCTTCTACGTCGAATCACGTGGCGGCCTGCACGATCGCACGGTGTTCTTCGGCCTGCAGGCGATCCTCAAGGACGCGCTGGCACGACCGGTCACCCACGCCGACATCGACGACGCTGCTGCGGTATTCGCCGCGCACGGCGAACCGTTCAACGAGGCCGGCTGGCGCGATATCGTCGACCGGCTTGGCGGCCACCTGCCGGTGCGCATCCGCGCCGTTCCCGAGGGCAGCGTGGTGCCCACCCACCAGGCACTGATGACCATCGAGTCGACCGATCCGGCTGCGTTCTGGGTGCCGTCGTATCTGGAAACGCTGCTGCTGCGCGTGTGGTATCCGGTCACCGTGGCCACCATCAGCTGGCACGCACGGCAGACCATCGCCGCGTTCCTGCAGCAGACCAGCGACGACCCGCAGGGGCAGCTGCCGTTCAAGCTGCACGACTTCGGCGCGCGCGGTGTATCGAGCCTGGAATCGGCCGCGTTGGGCGGTGCCGCGCACCTGGTCAACTTCCTCGGCACCGATACCGTGTCGGCGCTGTGCCTGGCACGCGCGCACTACCACGCGCCGATGGCCGGCTATTCGATTCCGGCCGCCGAGCACAGCACCATCACCAGTTGGGGCCGCGAACGCGAGGTGGACGCCTATCGCAACATGCTGCGCCAGTTCGGCAAGCCCGGTTCGATCGTGGCGGTGGTGTCGGACAGCTATGACATCTACCGCGCGATCAGCGAACACTGGGGCACCACCCTGCGCGATGACGTGATCGCGTCGGGCGCCACCCTGGTCATCCGTCCCGACTCGGGTGACCCGGTGGAGGTGGTGGCCGAAAGCCTGCGCCAGCTGGATGAAGCCTTCGGCCACAGCCTCAACGGCAAGGGCTATCGCGTGCTCAACCACGTGCGGGTGATCCAGGGCGATGGCATCAATCCGGACACCATCCGCGCGATCCTGCAGCGCACCACCGACGACGGCTACGCTGCCGACAACGTGGCCTTCGGCATGGGCGGTGCACTGCTGCAGCGGCTGGACCGCGATACGCAGAAGTTCGCGCTGAAGTGCTCGGCGGCACGGGTCGAGGGTGAGTGGATCGACGTCTACAAGGATCCGGTCACCGACGCCGGCAAGGCCAGCAAGCGTGGCCGCATGCGCCTGCTGCGCCGCCTGGACGATGGCAGCCTGCATACGGTGCCACTGCCGGCCAACGGCGACGACACCCTGCCGGACGGCTTCGAGGACGCAATGGTGACCGTGTGGGAGAACGGCCGCCTGCTGCACGACCAGCGGCTGGACGACATCCGCACGCGGGCGGCCGTGGGGCATTGAAGGCGCATCCCGACCGGGGTCAGAGCCCGCTGCGTGGCAGCGGGATCCGACCCCTTCCTTCCGCTGGGGTCGGATCCCGTTGCAGCGCAGCGGGTTCTGACCCCTGCGCTCTTGACCGGCGCCACCAACAGGTCCACCTTGCACACGCCGAAGGTATCCCTCCCATCGCTGCGGCGCGGGGAGGGATTTAAACGGGAATCCGGTGAAGGCGCCTCGCGCGTCCATTCCGGAGCTGCCCCGCAGCGGTGAATGGAAACGAATCCCGCCAACAGCACTGGGCTCGCGCCTGGGAAGCGGCGGGTAGTAGGTGGGCTGCGGCCCGTGTCCATCAGCCCGAATACCGGCCCCGGCCGGGGGACACGACCGTCCCCTGACTCGACCTGGAATCTCCGCGGGGAGGTTGCCGGGGCCGTCGTCGTCCTGCGCGTGCAGGCGGCGTGGCCGCGCGCGTCCTGTTCACGGTATCCGGCCAGACCCGTTCACCCACGCGCTGAGCATGGGCCACCGCCGTTGCCGGCGGTCCATGCGGTACCTGACGATGACCGAGCTCCAACGCCCCACCCTGACCCTGCCCGCCGACGGCAAGCGCCTGCTGCTGCATTCGTGCTGCGCGCCCTGTTCCGGCGAAGTGATGGAGGCGATCACCGCCTCCGGGATCGACTACGCGATCTTCTTCTACAACCCCAACATCCACCCGGTGAAGGAGTACGAGCTGCGCAAGCAGGAGAACATCCGCTTCGCCGAGCAGCACGGCATTCCTTTCATCGACTGCGACTACGACACCGACAACTGGTTCAGCCGTGCACGCGGCATGGAAAACGAGCCCGAACGCGGTATCCGCTGCACGATGTGCTTCGACATGCGCTTCGAGCGCACTGCGCTGTACGCGCACGAGCACGGCTACGACACCATCAGTTCTTCGCTGGGCATCTCGCGCTGGAAGAACATGGCGCAGATCAACGACTGCGGCATCCGCGCCGCCTCGCGCTATGAAGGCCTGCAGTACTGGGACTACAACTGGCGCAAGGGCGGCGGTGCCAGCCGCATGATCGAGATCAGCAAGCGCGAGCAGTTCTACCAGCAGGAATACTGCGGCTGCGTGTACTCGCTGCGCGATGCCAACCGCCATCGCCGCGAGAATGGCCGCGAGCGGATCAAGATCGGCCTGCTTTACTACGGGCAGGACGCTGGGACGCCGCAGGACGATTGACGTGCAGGCATGGGGCGGCCACGCTGGTCGCCCCTTCTGTTGTACCGGAACTGCCATGACCGCCCTGCCCGCCGATGTCGCCCTGCTGGTGATCGACCTGCAGCCGGACTTCATGCCCGGTGGCGCCCTGGCCTGCGACCAGGGCGATGCGCTGGTGGCACCCATTGCCGATCTGCTGGTGCAGCGCCGCTACCGCACCGTGGTGGCAACACAGGACTGGCACCCGGCCGACCATGCCTCGTTCGCCAGCCAGCACCCCGGCCAACGCCCGTTCGAGACCATCCTGCTGCACGCGCAGCCGCAGACCCTGTGGCCGGACCACTGCGTGCAGGGCAGCGCCGGTGCCGCCCTGCACCCGGGCGTGGACTGGACCGTGGCCGACCTGATCCTGCGCAAGGGCACGCGCCAACAGGTGGATTCGTACAGCGCCTTCCGCGAGAACCACGGCCCCGATGGCGAGCGCCCGGCCACCGGCCTGGCCGGCTGGCTGCATGAACGCCGCATCCGCGAAGTGCACGTATGCGGCCTGGCCCGTGACTACTGCGTGCTGTGGAGCGCGCAGGACGCGGTGAAGTCCGGCTTCCGGGTGAAGTTCCTGTGGGAGCTGACCAAGCCGGTGACCGAAGCCAATGACGCGATGGTGCGCGAGGCGCTGGGCAAGGCGGGAATCGCGATCGTCTGAGGCGTGACCGCCGGGCATGGCCCGGCGCTACCGCGCACGTCGCTTATGCCGCCTGCGCGCTCCTGCCCACAAAAACACAATCGATTCATCCAGCCCCCCAACTACGCCCCCCTACAGATCGCGGGACGGCCGAACCGGGGGCTTTTCATTGGATGAAACCAGGATTCGGTAGTGCCGGCCGCTGGCCGGCAACCTCGGGACCTCTGCAGTTACCGGCCAGCGGCCGGCACTACCGGATAGCACCCGTGGTAGCGCCGGGCCATGCCCGGCGGACGCGGGATGGGCGATTACCGGAACACCACCGTGCGATGCCCATTGAGCAGGATGCGGTGCTCCACATGGCGGCGAACCGCGCGTGCCAGCACCAGCGATTCGGTATCGCTGCCCAGCCGCACCAGTTCACGCGGTGCCATCGCATGGTCCACGCGGGCCACGTCCTGTTCGATGATCGGGCCTTCGTCCAGGTCCTCGGTGACGTAGTGCGCGGTGGCGCCGATGATCTTGACCCCACGCGCGTGTGCCTGGTGGTACGGCTGCGCGCCCTTGAAGCTGGGCAGGAAGCTGTGGTGGATGTTGATGGCACGGCCGGCCAGCGCGCGGCACAGCGTGGGTGACAGGATCTGCATGTAGCGCGCCAGCACCACCAGGTCGATGCGTTCGCGCTCGACCAGGTCGATGATCTGCTGCTCCTGCACCGCGCGTGTATCGGCGGTCACCGGCAGGTGGTGGAACGGCACCTGGTAGGACGCCGCCAGCGGCGCAAAGTCGGCGTGGTTGGACGCCACTGCTGCGATGTCCACCTTCAGCTGGCCGCTGTGGGCGCGGAACAGCAGGTCGTTGAGGCAATGCCCCTGTTTGCTGACCAGCACCAGCAGCCGCGCGCGGCGTCGGCCATCGTGCAGCTGCCAGTCCATGCCGAAGCCTTCGGCAAGCGTGGCCATGGCCGCGTGCACGGTCTCCAGCGGCAGGCCGGCATCGCGATCGAAGTGCACGCGCAGGAAGAAGCGGCCACTCTCCTCATCGCCGAACTGCTGGGCGTCGAGGATGTTGCAGCCGTGGTCGAACAGCAGGCCGGACACGCGGTAGACGATGCCGGTGCGGTCGGGGCAGGACAGGGTAAGAATGGAATCGGGGCGCATCGCTACAGTGTAGGGCAGCGCCCTGCCCAGCGGCCGGATGATCACGGGTGCAACCGACCTGCTTGGTTCAGTACCAAGCGATACTTGGACCTTCCCGTGGCAAGCTGGTCGGTCATGAACCTGTTGCAACTGATCCGCAGCTTCACCCGCACCGCAGAGACCGGCAGCATTGCCGCCGCGGCCCGCATCCTTGGCATCAGCGCCACCGCGGTCGGCCAGAACATCAACCGGCTGGAGGCCCATCTGGGCGTACGGTTGCTGAACCGGAGTACGCGGCAGCTGGCCCTCAGCGAGGCCGGCGCGCTGTACCTGGCGCAGGTGCGCCACATCGAAGCCGACCTGGCGCGCGCGCAGGCGATGGTCACCGCCGGTGACATCGAACCGGCCGGGCCGCTGCGCATCGCCAGCAGCAGCGCCTTCGGTCGCCACGTGCTTGCCCCCTTGTTGCCTTCACTGCAGCAGCGCTACCCACAACTGCAGCTGGAGCTGCGCCTGACCGACCGCGCCGTGCAGCATGGGCCGGAAGCGGTGGATGCCAGCATCCGCATCGGGGCGCAGCTGGAGGATGGGGTGGTCGCGCGGCAGCTGGCGCGTGTTCCGTTCGTGTTCTGTGCCTCGCCGGCCTACCTGAAGGCGCACGGCGTCCCGCAACAGCCTTCCGATCTGGGCGGTCATCGCGGGTTGCTGCACCGCTTCCCCACCGATGGCCGGCCATTGCGCTGGGGCCTGCTGAAGGACGGCCAGCGCGTGGACGCCGCGCTGCCACCGAGCATGGTCTGCGATGACATCGATGCGCTGGCGACGCTGGCGGCGGCCGGTGCCGGCATCACCCGGCTGGCCGCATTCGTGGCCGAGCCGTACCTGCGCGATGGCCGCCTGCAGGCGGTGTTCGGCGCCGACACCGCGTGGCGCCCGGAACCGATGGAGGTCTACTTCTGCGTCAGCGACCGCCGCGATTTCACCGCCAAGATCCGCGCGCTGTTCGAACACCTTCAGGCCGGCATCGCGCCGGCCTGGCGGGTGTGAGCCTCAGCGCGTCTTGAACACGCCGCGCGCATCGCGCGGCTCGCAGCGCAGGTACTGTGGCGCCGGTTCCACGCTGTCGCGCAGTGCGGCAGCGGCATGCCACGGCCAGCGCGGGTCGTAGAGGACGCCGCGCGCCAGGGCCACGGCATCGGCGTGGCGATGGCGCAGGATCGATTCGGCCTGCTCGGGCTCGGTGATCATGCCCACGGCGATGACCGGCATGCGCACCTTGGCCTTGATCGCTGCCGCGAACGGCACCTGGTAGCCCGGACCGACGGTGATCTTCTGGCGTTCGTCCAGGCCACCGCTGGAGACATGCAGGAAATTGCAGCCGCGCGCGTCCAGCACCTGGGCCAGCGCTTCGCTCTGCACCAGATCCCAGCCGCCATCGACCCAGTCGCTGGCGGAGATGCGCACGCCCACGGCGACCTTGTCCGATACCGCCGCACGCACGGCGTCGAACACTTCCACCAGCAGGCGCAGGCGGTTCGGCAATGAGCCACCGTAGCCATCAGTGCGACGGTTGCTCAGCGGCGACAGGAACTGGTGCAGCAGGTAGCCGTGGGCGGCATGCAGCTCGATCAGCTCGAAGCCGAGGCGCTCGGCACGCACCGCACTGGCGGCGAAGGCGGCGATGACCTCGGCGATGCCGGCCTCGTCCAGTTCCTGCGGTGCCGGATCGGCGGCGTGGAACGGCAGCGGCGACGGCGCCACGGTGGCCCAGCCACGCGCATCGTCGGCCGGCAGCTGGCCACCGCCGTCCCAAGGGCGGTTCACCGAGGCCTTGCGACCGGCATGGCCGAGCTGGATGCCCAGCGGCATCGGCGACCAGCGGCGGACGCTGGCCAGTACCTGTGCCAACGCGGCCTCGGTGCCGTCATCCCAAAGGCCCAGGTCGGCCCAGCTGATGCGGCCACGCGGCTCGACTGCGGTGGCTTCCAGGATCAGCAGGCCGGCGCCGGATTGCGCCAGGTTGCCCAGGTGCATGGCATGCCAGTCGCTGGCGCGGCCGTCTTCGGCGGAGTACTGGCACATCGGCGCGACGACGATGCGGTTGGACAGGGTCAGGGGGCCGAACGAGATCGGCGAAAACAGCTGGCTCAAGACAGTGATGGACGACGTAGGGGATGCGTATTGCACCGCCGCACGGCTCCGGGATCAACCATCTGGATGGATCGCTGTTTCGCGGCGGCGGGTGGCCTGTAGAGTCGACTGACAGTCGACTCTACCCAGCCGATGGTTCGATAACCGACGCCAGCGCCTCAGCACAATCGCGTTCATCCTTGAACTGCAGCAGGTCGTCTGCACGGGTGCGGCCACGGTTCAGCGCCGCCACCGGCAGTCCTGCTTTGGCCGCCGCCTGCACGAAGCGGAAGCCGGAATAGACCATCAGCGACGAGCCCACCACCAGCACGGCGTCGGCCTGCTGCAGGTGCTCGTGCACCGCCTCCACCCGCTCGCGGGGCACGTTTTCGCCGAAAAACACCACGTCCGGCTTCAACACCCCGCCGCAGTGCGGGCACCCGGGTACCACGAAGCTGGAGAAATCGGTCTCCAGATCGGCGTCGCCATCAGGCGCGACGCCGGCCTCCAGCGCGTCCCAGCCGGGGTTGGCGTCCAGCAGGCGCTGCTGGAAGTCCTCGCGGCCACTGCGGCGCTCGCAGCCCATGCAGCGCACCAGGTCCAGGCGGCCATGCAGGTCGATCACGTTACGGCTGCCGGCGCGCTGGTGCAGACCGTCCACGTTCTGGGTCAGCAGCACCTGCAGCTTGCCACGGCTTTCCAGTGCGGCCAGGGCCTGGTGGGTACCGTTGGGCCGGGCCAGGCCGAAGCGCGGCCAGCCCAGCAGGCTGCGCGCCCAGTAGCGCTGGCGGGTAGCCGTCTCGCTCATGAAGGCCTGGTAGGTCACCGGTGGCGTGCGTTTCCACTGGCCGTCGCTATCGCGGTAATCGGGAATGCCCGAGGCGGTGCTGCAGCCGGCGCCGGTCAGCACGAACAGGCGCTGGGCGCGGTCGATGAAGTCGGTCAGTGGCGGGGTCATGGCTGCCAGATGGGGGCGCCGCAGCGCCCCTGCAAGCGCCGGTCGGTTGTCCGGGTCAGGCCGCCGGCAGCGGCGGCACCGCGATCGGGTGGCCTTCCTCGTCCAGCGCGATCATCACGAAGTGGCCGCGGGTGCACAGCTTGCGCTCGCCGCTGTGCAGGTCTTCGGCGACCAGTTCCACCTCCACCTTCATCGAGCTGCGGCCGACTTCAACGATGCGGCCGATGGTTTCCACCATCTGGCCGATGCGGATCGGCAGTTTGAAGTCGACCTGGTCGCTGCGCGCGGTCACCACGGTACGGCGCGAGTAGCGGGCGGCGGCCAGGAATGCGGCCTTGTCCATCCACGCCAGTGCCTGGCCACCGAACAGGGTGCCAAGGTGGTTGGTATGGTTGGGGAAGACGATTTCGGCCATGCGCACTTCGATGGGCGGCACGGTCTCGGGGATCGGGGTCATGGGGGAGCTTCAGTGTGGGGTGCTGCGGATTCTAAGCGACCGGCGTGACGGCCATCGGAATGCACGTGCAACGGTCACCCGGCAGCGGTGCCTGCGCAGGTCGCGCCTGCAGCAGGCGTTACACTGCGCCACGCCCACTGCCAGGACCTCCCATGCCCGCCACTTCCGACCTGCTGGCCTTTGCGCTGGTTTCGCTGGCCATGGTGCTCACGCCCGGGCCGAACATGATCTACGTCATCTCGCGCTCGATCTGCCAGGGGCCGATGGCGGGACTGATCTCGCTGGGCGGGGTGGCACTGGGCTTCGTGTTCTACATGCTGTGCGCGGCATTGGGCATCACCGCCCTGCTGATGACCGTACCGTTCGCCTACGACGCGCTGCGCATCGGTGGCGCGCTGTACCTGCTGTACCTGGCCTGGCAGGCGCTCAAGCCCGGTGGCCGTTCGCCGTTCGCGGTGCGCGAACTGCCGCAGGACAGCCCGCGCAAGCTGTTCACGATGGGATTCCTGACCAATCTGCTGAACCCGAAAGTGGCGGTGATGTACCTGTCGCTGCTGCCGCAGTTCCTGCACCCGGACAGCGAAGGCAGCGTGCTGATGCAGTCGATCGTGCTGGGCTCCACCCAGATCCTGGTCAGCGTCAGCGTGAACGGCATGATCGCGCTGACCGCCGGCAGCATCGCCGGCTTCCTGGCCGCACGCCCCACCTGGCAGATGGTGCAGCGCTGGCTGATGGGCACGGTGCTGGCCGGACTGGCGGTGCGCATGGCGGTGGAAGGGCGGCGCTGATCGCGGCGTGCCCTCCAGGCGATACGCCCGGCCCCGTAGTCAGAACAGTTCAGCGTGGTAGAAGCTCGGTTGTGCCGACCAGGCCTTGATATCGCCACATTGCGGCACGCTGGTGTAGTACAGGCGGATGGGTATGGCGGAGACCTTCGCACTCATCAGCATGGCGTAGGTTGCCTTGCAGACCTCGGGCGGCATGCTGAAGTCGCCTTTGCTGACGATGTTGCAGACCGCGTGGATGGGCGAGACGGTGGTCGCCACGAACACCTTGCCGCTGGCATCGATGGAAACGTTGGTCACCTTGGAATCGCAGTTCGTGCCATGGGCGAGGGGCGGACAGGCGACCAGGACGGCGAACAGTCCCCCCATCCACCCACGAAACACGGTCCTGCGGGTTGCTGTTCCAGGCACTGCAGTCTCCATTGCGACCTCCGGGGTCCATTCAGTTGCGCCACCATGGCAGGACCACGCGCACGGAAACCCGGCGCTGGGATTGTCCACGCGTCATTCCTGCAGTCGCTTTCCCTTTTCCTCCAGGCCCGGCAGGGGTACGACGCACTGCCGCCACTGGTGTCCAGCGAGAATAGCTCATCCTTCTGATGCGCAACGAAAAACCCCGGCATTGGCCGGGGTTCTTCGTTGCGACAGGCCGGGCCGGTTCGATCAGAAGTTCATGTCGAAGGCGACTTCGCCCTGCACGCCGACCTGGTAGGCCGAGACGCGGCGTTCGAAGAAGTTGGTCAGCTCCTGCACGTCCTGCAGTTCCATGAACGGCAGCGGGTTGCGCACGTTGTACTTCTTTTCCATGCCCAGCTTGGCGAAGTGCTGGTCGGCACAGTGCTGCAGGTACTGGCGCATGTCGCGGGTGGAGATGCCGGCCACGCCGCCGGACAGCACGTCCTCGGCGAACTGCACTTCGCATTCGATGGCTTCGGCCAGCATGTCGTAGACCTGCTGCTTCATCTCTTCGTCGAACAGGTCCGGTTCTTCCTCACGCACCACGCGCACCGACTCGAACGCGAACTCCATGTGCGCGCTCTCGTCGCGGAACACCCAGTTGGTGCCCGAGGCCAGGCCCGGCAGCAGGCCGCGCGAACGGAAGTAGTACACGTAGGCAAAGGCCGCGAAGAAGAACAGGCCTTCGATGCAGGCGGCGAAGCAGATCTGGTTGAGCAGGAACTGGCGGCGCTGTTCGCGGGTCTCGATGCGGGTCAGGCTCTGGATCGAGTCGATCCACTTGAAGCAGAAATCGGCCTTCTTCTTGATCGAGTCGATGTTCTCCACCGCCGAGAACGCCTTGGCGCGCTCTTCCGGATCCGGCAGGTAGTTGTCGAGCAGGGTCAGGTAGAACTGCACGTGCAGCGCTTCTTCATACAGCTGGCGCGACAGGTACATGCGCGCTTCCGGCGCATTGAGATGCTGGTACAGGTTCAGCACCAGGTTGTTGGAGACGATCGAGTCGCCGGTGGCGAAAAACGCGACCAGGCGGTGGATCAGGTGGCGCTCGCCCGGCGACATCTTGCTGTGCAGGTCGGTGATGTCGATCTGGAAGTTGATCTCTTCCACCGTCCAGGTGTTCTTGATCGCGTTCCGGTACATGTCATAGAACTGCGGGTAGCGCATCGGGCGCAGGGTCAGTTCAAAACCGGGATCGAGCAGCATCTGCTTGGGCTTGTCGGCCATGGGTGTTTCCTTGAATTCCTGGGTGAGCCGCCGGGCGTGGCCCGGCGCTACCGTGGGTGTTTTTCCGCAGCCGAGCATGGCTCGGCTCTACAGGTGCGAGGTGTTCGAGTGCCGACCAACGGTCGGCACCCACCGCGCGGTGTGTTACTGGCAGGCCTCGCAGGCTTCCGGGTTTTCCAGCGAGCAGGCGATGGCTTCGTCCGGGCTGAATACCTTGGCCGGGGCCGCAGCGCTCACCGTGGTCTTGGCGATCTTGGTGGCCGGGCGCGAACGCAGGTAGTAGGTGGTCTTGATGCCCTGCTTCCAGGCGTACATGTACATGGAGGACATCGCGCCGATGTTCGGGCTTTCCATGAACAGGTTGAGCGAGGCCGACTGGTCGATGAAGGCGCCACGCTCGGCGGCCATGTCGATCAGCGAACGCATCGGCAGTTCCCACGCGGTGCGGTAGACCTCGCGCAGCGTTTCCGGAATCTGCGCCACGCCGGCGATGGAACCTTCGGCCAGCTTGATGGCATCGCGCATTTCCGGCGTCCACAGGCCCAGCTTCTTCAGCTCGTTCACCAGGTAACGGTTGACCTGCAGGAAGTCACCGGACAGGGTTTCGCGCTTGAACAGGTTGGACACCTGCGGCTCGACGCACTCGTAGCAGCCGGCGATCGAGGCGATGGTCGCGGTCGGCGCAATCGCGATCATCAGCGAATTGCGCAGGCCGTGTTCCTTGATGCGGGCGCGCAGGGCGTCCCAGCGTGCGGTGTCTTCCGGCACCACGTTCCAGGCGTCGAACTGCAGTTCGCCACTGGCGGCGCGGGTGTCGTTGAACGACGGGTGCTTGCCACGTTCCTGGGCCAGCTCGCAGGAGGTTTCCAGCGCGTGGAAGTAGATCGCTTCGGCAATCTTCTTCGACAGGGCGCGGGCTTCGGCGCTGTCGAACGGCAGGCGCTTGCGGAAGAACACGTCCTGCAGGCCCATGCAGCCCAGGCCGACCGGACGCCAGCGCAGGTTGGCGCGGCGGGCGGTTTCGATCGGGTAGAAGTTCAGGTCGATGACGCGGTCGAGCTGGCGCACGGCCAGGCGCACGGTCTCGGCCAGCTTCTCGAAATCGAACTCGTTGTGCTCGTCGAAGTGGTTGCCCAGGTTGATCGAACCCAGGTTGCACACCGCGGTTTCATCGTTGGAGGTGACTTCCAGGATTTCCGTGCACAGGTTGGACAGGTGGATCACGTTGCCTGGACGCAGGGTCTGGTTGCTGGCGCGGTTGCACTTGTCCTTGAAGGTCATCCAGCCGTTGCCGGTCTCGGCCAGCGTACGCATCATGCGGGCGTACAGCTTGCGGGCGGAGATGGTGCGGTTGGCCTTGCCCTGGGCTTCGGCCTGCAGGTAGGCGGCCTCGAAGGCTTCGCCGAACAGGTCGGTGAACTCCGGCACGACGCGCGGATCGAACAGCGACCATTCCTGGTCGGCTTCGACACGCTTCATGAACAGGTCCGGCACCCAGTTGGCCAGGTTCAGGTTGTGCGCGCGGCGGGCTTCGTCACCGGTGTTGTCACGCAGCTCGAGGAAGTCCTCGATGTCGGCGTGCCAGGTTTCCAGGTACACGCAGGCCGCGCCCTTGCGCTTGCCACCCTGGTTCACTGCGGCCACGGACGAATCCATGGTCTTCAGCCACGGCACGATGCCGTTGGAGTGGCCGTTGGTCGACTTGATGAGCGAACCACGCGAACGCACGCGGGTGTAGCTGACGCCGATGCCGCCGGAGAACTTCGACAGCTGGGCGATGTCGCCGTACTTGGAGTAGATCGACTCCAGCGAGTCCTGCGGCGAGTCCAGCAGGAAGCACGAGGACAGCTGCTCGTGGGTGGTGCCGGAATTGAACAGGGTCGGGCTGGACGGCAGGTAGTCCAGGTTGCCCATGCGCTTGTACAGCGCCAGGGTCTCGGACACGTCCTCACTCAGCGCGCTGGCGATGCGCAGGAAGAACTGCTGCGGGGTCTCGATCACCTTGCGGGTGTGCGGGTGGCGCAGCAGGTAACGGTCGTACAGGGTACGCAGGCCGAAGTAATCGAAGTTCAGGTCCAGCGAGATGTCGATGGCATCGTTGAGCTTGCGCGCGTTGGTCTGCACGAAGTTCAGCAGGCGGTCGTTGATCAGACCGACTTCATGGCCACGGCTGACCGACTGCGAGAAGGCGTAGATTTCCTGGCCCGAGACTTCCTTGGCAATGTAGTTGGCCAGAAGGCGCGCAGCCAGGCGGCCGTACTCGGGCTCTTCACCGATCAGCAGGGCGGCGGTGCGGATGGACAGTTCGTCCAGCTCGCGGGTGGTGGCGCCGTTGTACAGGCCGGAAATGGTGCGGGTGGCCACGCGCATCGGATCGACGGCGTGCAGGCCTTCGGAGGAACGCTGCACCGCGCGCACGATCTTGTTCAGGTCCACCAGTTCGGTCGTGCCATTGCGCTTGGTCACACTCATCGCGTTGGCCGTCGGCGGCGACGTCAACAGGAATTCGCTTTCCTTCTCGATGGTGGCGCTGGATTCGGTGGTCACGGCGTGTGTCCTCTTGGCGTGATTGGTGGGTGCTCGATGCATCGGGTGACGCAGCCCGGGACATGACAGCCCAGGATGGCAGGACGGCGTCGCAGCGGATGAGACCCTGCGCCTGCCACTGCCGTTGACGATCGCGGATGGGTACCCGGGCATCCCTGAAATTGGGGTTGCTGCGACCGACGGCCACAAGATAGTGGGGGTGATGGGGCCCGTCAACGCCAAATGTAGTGAAATTCGGCAATCCCTTGCGCCGCAAGGATCGTGCCGCCGGCGTCCGGATCAGACGCTTCAGACCTGCCGGAACGGGCTGCGCAGTCAAGCCCGAAAGGCGTCATTGCGGTGGTACAACGCACCGCGAAAACGGAACAATGACAGCTTCACATGACAGTGATGAAACTGGCTAGGGACAACCCTGTGGATAGGTGGTGGGCAGCCGGTGGGAATCCGGTGGACGCCGGGACCGCCCGCCGGGCAGCGACCCGAGGCTGCATGTGTCGGCCAGGCCGGAGCAGCGGCCGCAGGGAAACGCCGTTGCACCCTTCCCCCGATCATTGCCGGCCAGCGGCCGGCACTACCGGAATCCCAGGGGGGTCGTGCCGGCCGCTGGCCGGCAACGTACGCCCGCAGGCCCCTCACGCCCGGTGCGGGGTACCCAGGTACTCGGCGCTCTGCATTTCGATCAGGCGCGAGGCGGTGCGTTCGAAAGCGCCCTGCAGGCGCTGGCCGGTGTACAGCTCGATCGGCGAGGTGCTGGCGGTGCAGACCAGGTTGACGTGGCGGTCGTACAGCTCGTCGATCAGGTTGACGAAGCGGCGCGCGGCATCTTCGTTCAGGCGGTCGAAGGCGGGAATGCCGCCCAGCAGCACCGTGTTGAACTCGTGCGCGATCTCGATGTAATCCGAGGGCCCGCGCGGGCCTTCGCACAGCGCGGCGAAATCGAACCAGGCGATGCTCTTGCCGCGGCCGCGGACCGGGATCTTACGGCCCTCGATCTCGATGTTGCCGGTCTTGGCCGGCTGGCCACCACTCAGTTCGTTCCAGCGCGTGGCCAGCCATTGATCGCTGTCGGCAGCCAGCGGTGCGCGGTACACCGGCGAGCGGGTCAGCGCGCGCATGCGGTAATCCTCGGTACCTTCGGCGTACAGCTCGACGCAGAAGCGCTGCAGCAGGCCAATGGCCGGCAGGAAGCTCTCGCGCTGCAGGCCGTTGAGGTACAGGTTCTCCACTGCGGTGTTGGAGGTGGTGACCAGGGTCACGCCCTCGGCAAACAGGCGCTCCAGCAGCCGCGCCAGCAGCATCGCATCGCCGATGTCGGTGACGAAGAATTCGTCCAGCACCAGCACGCGCAGGTTGCTGCGCCATTCCTGGGCGATCTTCGCCAGCGGGTCGCTCTGGCCCTGGTGCTCGCGCAGGCGCTCATGGACGCTGCGCATGAAGCGGTGGAAATGGGTGCGGTACTTCTGCTTGATCGGCAGCCCGTCGTAGAACAGATCAACCAGGAAGGTCTTGCCGCGGCCGACGCCGCCCCAGAAGTACAGGCCCTTGACCGGCTCGGGCTTCTTCCAGAACGAGGACAGGCGGTCCAGCCAACCGTCCTCGGCACTGTCCAGCAGGCCCAGGTGGATGCGGTCCAGCTCGGCCAGCGCCGCATGCTGGGCCGGGTCGTTCTGCCAGTCGCCACGGGCAACCCCTTCCGCGTACCGCTGCGACGGGATCAGCTCGGTTGCACTCATGCCGCCGCGCCCAGCCAGTGCTTCACGCCGTGGGTCAGCGCGCCGCGCAGGTCGATCAGCTTGCGGTGGAAGAAGTGGCTGGTCTCGGGCATGCGCACCAGCTCATGCGGGAAATCCAGCGAGTCCAGCCACTGGTAGACAGCCTGCGGGTCGACGATCTCGTCCTGCTCGCCCTGGATCACCAGCCAACGGGCCGGCGGGGCGATGCCATCGAAGTCCCAGCGGCCGGCCGGCGGCGCGATCGAGATCAGCGCTTCCGGCTGCAACTCGGCCGCGGCCTTCAGTGAAACGAACGCGCCAAAGCTGAAACCGGCCAGCCACAGGCGGTCGTCCGGACGCTGGCTGCGCACCCAGGCGGCGACGGCCTTCAGGTCGTGCTGCTCGCCCACGCCATGGTCGAACTCACCGGCCGAACCACCCACGCTGCGGAAGTTGAAGCGCACCGTGGCGATGCCCAGCTCGCGCAGGGTGGTGGCGGTCATGGTGACCACCTTGTTGTGCAGGGTGCCGCCTTCGGTGGACAGCGGATGGCAGATGATGGCCACGATCGGCTGCACCGGCACATCGGCCTTGGGCAGGTCGACGACCACTTCCAGCGGGCCGGCCGGGCCGTCCAGTTCGAGGCAGGCGGTTTCGCCGGGGGCGACGGGGAACGAGTGCTTGTGCATGGCACCATGATACCGTCCCCCGCCCCTGCCCTGTGCCCGTCCCATGCTCTACCTGTCTTTGGCCGTGATCTGCAGCGTGCTGGTTTCGGTGTTGTTGAAGGTGGCCGGACGCCGCCAGCTGGATGTTTCGCAGATGGTCACCTGGAACTATCTGGTGGCGGCAACGCTCACCGCCGTGGTGCTGCAGCCGCCGCTGGATTCGCTGCGCGCGCCGCACGCGCCGTGGCTGTCATTGCTGGCGCTGGCGGTGGTGCTGCCCTCGATTTTCCTGGTGCTGGGCCGCGCGGTGGCGGTGGCCGGCATCGTCCGCAGCGACGTGGCGCAGCGGCTGTCGCTGCTGCTGTCATTGGCGGCCGCCTTCCTGTTCTTCGGCCAGACTGCCACGCCGTGGAAGCTGGCCGGGCTCGGCCTGGGCCTGCTGGCGATGGTGGCGATCAGCCTGCGCCCACGCGGGCCGGTGGTCGCGTCCTCGCCCGGCGGCTGGGGCTGGCTGCTGGGGGTATGGGCTGGGTTTGCGGTGGTGGACGTGCTGCTCAAGCAGGTGGCGCTGTCCGGCACGCCGTCGATGGCGGCGGTGCTCGCCAGCTTCAGCGTGGCCTTCGTGCTGATGCTGGCGCTGCAGCTGTGGCGGCATGCGCGTGGCCGCAGCCGGCTGGCCTGGCGCAACCTGGGCGCGGGCGCGCTGCTGGGCCTGCTCAATGGCGGCAACATTCTCTTCTATGTGCACGCGCACCAGTCGATGCCGGACAGCCCGGCCACCGTGTTCGCCGGCATGAACATCGGCGTGGTGGTGCTGGGCGCGCTGGTGGGCGTGTTCGCCTTCGGCGAGGCCACCACGAAGTGGAACCGCGCCGGCCTGGCGCTGGCGGTGCTGGCGATCGGACTGATCGCCTGGGGGTGAGCGTTGGTTGCGGCGGGCCATTTCCGCGCCCGCGGTGGGATGTCACTTTTCTTTTCGCGCGAAAAGAAAAGTAACCAAAAGAAACGCGCCGCCAGCCGCGAGCCGGTGCTGTGCACCGGTTCCCTGCGCTTCTCGGTGAATCAGGGGACAGCGCCGAACTCGCTGCGCTCAAACATCGGCGCCTCTTCGCCCCTGATTCACCTGCGATGCTCGGCTCGCTTGAAGGCGGACTGATAGATCAAAAGCAACGGCAGCATCCGTGCCGATCAAGGTCCCTCCCAGAGCAGATCCCCGCCGAACCTTATCTGTCGAAACCCAACAACAGCGGGTCGTGGTCGGAGCTGCGCCACGGGCCCTGCACGTTGCGGCCCTGGTAGCCGCTGGCATCCTGCTCGTCGGCGTTGCTGTGCCACTCGGCGGCACCGCGCAGGCGCTTGGCCATGCCCGGGCTCAGCAGCGCGTGGTCGAGGCGGCCGGTATAGCCGTTGTAGACGTAGCTGTAGGGATGCTCGACCTTGGCGACCTTGAACGCGTCCTGCCAGCCCAGGTCATGCAGGGTGCGGATCGGGTCTTCCATCGCGTAGGCATTGAAATCGCCGAGCAGCACCGCGTCCTTTGCACCGGTACCGGTCGGGTCGGTCTGCAGCCAGGCGTGCAGCTGCTGCGCCGAGGTCACGCGGGTGGCGTTCCAGCAGCCCTGGTTGTCGTTGTGGTCGGCGTCAGCACCGGCGGCGTCGCGGCAGCCCTTTGACTTGAAGTGGTTGGCCACCACCACGAACGACGCGCCCTGCTTGCCCTGGAAGGCCTGCGCCAGCGGCACGCGGCTGTGCTCGACGAACGGGCCGCCGGTCAGTGTGGCCGGCTTGCCCAGCGGTTGCAGGCGCGCGCTGCGGTAGATGATGCCGACCCGGATCGGGTTGTCACCGGGGCCGTTGCCCGCGTCGACAAAGCGCCAGTCGCCCTGCGCGCCACGGTCGCGGTTGAGCGCATCGACCAGTTCGGCAATGGCCGACTGCGGGCCGTAGCCGTCGTTCTCCAGCTCCATCAGCGCGGCGACATCGGCGCCCAGCGCGTTGACCGTGGTGACCAGCTTGGCCACCTGCGCCTTGTGTTCCTCCAGCGTGCGTGCGCCGCGCAGGGTCGGGAAGCCACCGCCCTGGCCGTCGCCGTTGAAGAAGTTCTCCAGGTTGAAGGCCGCCACATGCAGGCTGCCCGACACGGTCGGCACCGCCGGGCGCTTCAGCTCCGGCAGCTTCAGCGCGCCTTCGACCTGCAGGCGCGGATGACCCTGCGCGTCCATGCGCACGATGCCCTGCACATCGCGCAGCTGCATGCCGGTGCGCAGCACCGGGTTGCCCGGCAGGTAAGCCACGCTGGCCGGGTCGCGGGCATCGCTGCCATCTTCCAGCACCAGGCGGCGGCGCTGGTTGTCGGCCATCACCTGCTCATAGCCGGCAGTGCCCGGCGTGGCCACTTCGGTCGGCTGCCAGAGGCGGCCATCGAAGGCCACGGTGAGCTGGCCGAAGCGCTCCAGGCCGTCGGTACCGGCCAGGGTCAGCGGTGCGGCGATGCGCACGCGCTGGCCATCCAGTGCACGCCAGTCGGCCGGCGCGGCGGTCAGCACCACGGTGGCGCTGCTGCGCGCAGCGGAGGGCGACGCGGCCGGTGCGGCCTGCGGCTGGGCCTGGGCAAAGGCGCCGGCCGGCAGCAGCAGGGACAGGGCAAGGGCGAGGGAACGGCGGCGCATCGACGGGCGACTCCATGGAAGAGGCGCACAGACTAACCCTGAAATGCGAAACCCCAGCGACGCGCGCGGTTTTGGCCTTGGCCGGCAAAGCCGCCGGCGGCAGACGGAGAACGACCGCGGCGATTGGGGCGACCGGCGGGTAGAGTCGACTGTTAGTCGACTATCGCGCGCAGCGCGGGCTTTTTCGGTGGCGTTGGGAAGATCAGTCGACTAACAGTCGACTCTACCCCCGTTCCGCGGTTCCGCCATCCCATTCGGCCGTTCCATGTTCCGCGGTTCCGCCATCCCGTTCGGCCGTTCCATGCTCCGCGGTTCCGCCATCCCGTTTGGCCGTTCCATGTTCCAACGTTTCCGCCGTTTCGCGGTTTGGCCGTTCCGGCGCCTACTTCAGGTTGCCCAGCATCCAGTCCACGGTGGCGTGGATCTGTTCCTCGGTCAGCGCCGGGTTGCCACCCTTGGGCGGCATGATGCCGCCATCCGGGCCGGTGTAGCCCTCGATGGCGTGCTTGTAGAGGGTGTCCTTGCCCTGCGCGATGCGCTTGTCCCAGTGCGAATGGTCCAGCGTCGGCGCCATGCCCACGCCGGTGGTGTGGCAGGCGGTGCACAGGTTGTCGAAGATGACCTTGCCGTCCTTGGTGCCGCCGTAGGCCACCTGCGAGGCGGCCTTGGCCAGCGCGGCGGCCTTGGCCGCTGCCTGCGCGGCGGCGCCGGTGCTGCCGGCATAGACCGCGCCGGTGGGCGAAATGCGCTGTTCGGTGCGCTTGGCCGCCGTCGGCGACACCTCGGGTGGAATCCGGGTGTGGATGTAGGCGGCTAGGAGGATGAGGCCGAGGGTGATGGTCGCCAGCAGCGCGATCACCATGGAGAAGCGTTTCAGGAACTCCAGATCGTAATTCCGCACTCTTCGTTACCCCTGGCTGATAGTCGTTGGACCACGGCTGAGCGACTGCGTGATGGACCGAGTATAGAACGCGCTTTGCGTGCGACAACAGGCGTCACTGCTGGTGCGGCGCAACATGCCGGCCCGGTAGTGCCGGCCGCTGGCCGGCATCGCCATCCCGCCGGATGGATCGTGCAGAAGCCGGCCAGCGGCCGGCTCTACCTCGTTACCGGGCGCCGATCGCGCGCAGGCAGAAGCTGCAGATCGCATCCACCAGCGCGTCTTCGTCGCGGTGCGCTTCGCGGCTGGGTGCGGTCGGGCCGACC
Source organism: Stenotrophomonas sp. YJH_SMC_4 (assembly GCF_059371575.1). Taxonomy (NCBI): domain Bacteria; kingdom Pseudomonadati; phylum Pseudomonadota; class Gammaproteobacteria; order Lysobacterales; family Lysobacteraceae; genus Stenotrophomonas; species Stenotrophomonas sp. YJH_SMC_4. The sequence goes on along the minus strand of NZ_JCAFUR010000009.1, from coordinate 16,624 downwards.
ATCGCCTCGGTGAAGGCGCCGACCAGGCAGGCGGCGGCCACATGCGCGTCCTGCGCCGGCAGCTCACCGGCGGCCACGCCCTCCTCCACCAGCCGCAGGAACACGTCGCCGAAGGCGCGACGACCACGCATGCGCTCAGCCTCCACGTCCGGATCGACCGGTTCGACGATGAAGGCATGCGCCAGCCCCGGCCCGGCCAGGGCGCGGCGAACGAAGGCGGTGATCGCCAGCCGCAGGCGCTCGCTGGCCACCTCCGGACCACTGGCGATGCGCTCCATGATCGCGACCTCGTGGGCCACCGCGGCGTTGAGCACCTCCACGAACAGCTCGGCCTTGGACGGGAAATGGCGATAGATCAGGCCGGTGGATACCCCCGCCTGGGTCGCCACGGCGGTCACCGGGGCGTTGCGCCAGCCGCCGGTGGCGACCAGCTCACGGGTGGCCAGCAGGATCCGTTCACGGGCCCCGGCCAGGCGTTCTTCCATCAGTGCAGAGCGTTTGTAGGCCATGTTTTGATTCTGGTTTCAATTTTTGAATTTGTATTCACTTCTTATCCGAACCCCGCTACGCTGGGTCCAATCGCCCGTGCGGGCAGCGGTCCTGCAGACCGCCGCCCGCTCCCCCGCCGGGTGCGTCCATTTCCTGCCATCCCGTCGTGGAGCCACCACAATGCACGTGCCATCCCTGAACTTCGACCTTGGCGAAGACATCGACCTGCTGCGCCAGAGCGTGGCCCATTTTGCCGCCGCCGAGGTCGCACCGCTGGCCGCCGAGGCCGATGCCAGCAACCAGTTCCCGCTGGCCCTGTGGCCGAAGCTGGGCGAACAGGGCCTGCTCGGCCTCACCGTGGAAGAAGCATACGGCGGCACCGGCATGGGCTACCTGGCCCACGTGGTGGCGATGGAAGAAATCTCGCGTGCCTCCGGCGGCATCGGCCTGTCCTATGGCGCGCACTCCAACCTGTGCGTGAACCAGCTGCGCAAGAACGGCAACGAAGAACAGAAGCAGCGCTTCCTGCCCGGCCTGTGCGACGGCAGCCTGGTCGGCGCGCTGGCAATGAGCGAGCCGGGTGCCGGTTCGGACGTAGTGTCGATGAAGCTGCGCGCCGACAAGCGCGGCGACCGCTACGTGCTCAACGGCAACAAGATGTGGATCACCAACGGCCCGGATGCCGACGTGCTGGTGGTCTATGCCAAGACCGACATGGACGCCGGCGCCAAGGGCATCACCGCGTTCCTGGTCGAGAAGGGCATGAAGGGCTTCTCCACCGCGCAGAAGCTGGACAAGCTGGGCATGCGCTCCTCGCCCACCTGCGAGCTGGTGTTCCAGGACTGCGAAGTGCCGGAAGAAAACGTGCTGGGCCAGGTTGGCGGTGGCGTGCGCGTGCTGATGTCCGGCCTGGACTACGAGCGCGTGGTGCTGTCCGGCGGCCCGCTGGGCCTGATGGCCGCGGCGATGGACGTGGTGATGCCGTACGTGCACGAGCGCCACCAGTTCGGTGAGGCGATCGGCAGCTTCCAGCTGATCCAGGCCAAGATCGCCGACATGTACGTCGGCCTGGGCGCCTGCCGCGCCTATGTCTATGCCGTGGCGCGCGCCTGCGACCAGGGCCGCACCACCCGCCAGGACGCCGCCGGTGCCATCCTGTACGCCGCCGAGAAGGCGACCTGGCTGACCGGCCAGGCGATCCAGATCCTGGGCGGCAACGGCTACATCAACGAATACCCGACCGGCCGCTTGTGGCGCGACGCCAAGCTGTATGAAATCGGCGCCGGCACCTCGGAGATCCGCCGCATGCTGATCGGCCGCGAACTGTTCCAGCGCACCCTGTAAGGCCACCGCGATGACCGTCCTGAACAGCCAGCTGCAACCGGGCAGCGATACCTTTGAAGCCAACCGCGCGGCCATGCAGGCCGTGGTTGACGATCTGCACGCCACCCTGGCGCGCACCGCGCTGGGTGGCAGCGAGGCCGCGCGCGCCAAACACACCGCACGCGGCAAGCTGCTGGTGCGTGACCGCATCGACGCCCTGCTCGACCCCGGCAGCGCCTTCCTCGAAATCGCGCCGCTGGCCGCGCATGGCATGTACGAAGACGCCGTGCCGGCCGCCGGCGTGGTGGCCGGCATCGGCCGGGTGAGCGGCGTGGAGTGCGTGATCGTGGCCAACGATGCCACGGTCAAGGGCGGCACCTACTATCCCATGACGGTGAAGAAGCACCTGCGCGCGCAGGAGATTGCCGAACAGAACCACCTGCCGTGCATCTACCTGGTCGATTCCGGTGGCGCGTTCCTGCCGCTGCAGGACGAAGTCTTCCCCGACCGCGACCATTTCGGCCGCATCTTCTACAACCAGGCCAACCTGTCGGCGCAGGGCATTCCGCAGATCGCCTGCGTGATGGGCAGCTGCACCGCTGGTGGCGCCTACGTGCCGGCGATGAGCGACGAGACGGTGATCGTGCGCGAACAGGGCACGATCTTCCTCGGCGGCCCGCCGCTGGTGAAGGCGGCCACCGGTGAAGTAGTGACCGCCGAGGAACTGGGCGGCGCCGACGTGCACACCAGCATATCCGGCGTGGCCGACCACATGGCTGACAACGATCTGCAGGCACTGGCACGGGTGCGTGCGATCATCGCGCAGCTGAACTGGCGCAAGCCGGAACCGGCGATGGCGGTGCAGGCCAGCGAAGAACCGCTGCTGCCGGCACACGAACTGTACGGCGTGATCCCGGCTGATACGCGCAAGCCCTACGACGTACGCGAGGTGATCGCGCGCCTGGTCGATGGCTCGCGCTTCGACGAATTCAAGCCGCGCTATGGCGCGACGCTGGTGACCGGCTTCGCCCATCTGAACGGCTACCCGATCGGCATCATCGCCAACAACGGCATCCTGTTCTCCGAGTCGGCGCTGAAGGGCGCGCACTTCATCGAGCTGTGCACCCAGCGCAACATTCCGCTGGTGTTCCTGCAGAACATCACCGGCTTCATGGTCGGCCGCAAGTACGAACAGGGCGGCATCGCCAAGGACGGCGCCAAGCTGGTGATGGCGGTGGCCTGCGCCAGGGTTCCCAAGTTCACCGTGGTGATCGGCGGTTCGTTCGGCGCCGGCAACTACGGCATGTGCGGCCGCGCGTACTCGCCGAACTTCCTGTGGATGTGGCCGAACGCACGCATCGGCGTGATGGGCGGCGAGCAGGCCGCCAGCGTGCTGGCCACGGTCAAGCGCGATGGCATCGAAGCCAAGGGCGGCCAGTGGCCGGCTGCGGAGGAAGACGCGTTCAAGGCGCCGATCCGCGACCAGTTCGAGCAGCAGGGCCACCCGTACTACGCCAGCGCGCGCCTGTGGGACGACGGCGTGATCGATCCGGCCGACACTCGCCGGGTGCTGGCCCTGGCGCTGTCGGCCAGCCTCAACGCCGCCCCGCAGCAGACGCGCTTCGGCGTGTTCCGCATGTAATCCATGCCATGACCGAGCACGCTCCCATGAAGCCCGTTGCCATGTTCACCAAAGTCCTGATCGCCAACCGTGGCGAAATCGCCTGTCGCGTCATCGCCACCTGCCGCCGCCTCGGCATCGCCACCGTGGCGGTGTATTCCGATGCCGACCGCAACGCGCGCCACGTGCGCCTGGCCGACGAAGCCATCCACATTGGTCCGGCCGCCGCGCGTGAGAGCTACCTGCGCGGCGATGCGCTGCTCGACGCGGCACGCGCGACCGGCGCGCAGGCCATCCACCCCGGCTACGGCTTCCTGTCCGAGAATGCCGACTTCGCCGATGCCTGCGCCGCCGCCGGCATCACCTTCATCGGGCCGCCGGCCAGCGCCATCCGCGCGATGGGCGACAAGAGCGCGGCCAAGGCGCTGATGGCCAAGGCGGGTGTACCGCTGACCCCGGGCTACCACGGCGACCAGCAGGCACCGGACTTCCTGCGCACGCAGGCCGACGCCATCGGCTACCCGGTACTGATCAAGGCCAGCGCCGGTGGCGGTGGCAAGGGCATGCGCAAGGTCGAGCGCAGCGAGGACTTCGTCGATGCGCTGGCCAGCTGCCAGCGCGAGGCGGCCTCGGCGTTCGGCAACGACCACGTGCTGGTCGAGAAGTATGTCGAGCGCCCGCGCCATATCGAGATCCAGGTATTCGGCGACAGCCACGGTGACGCGGTGTACCTGTTCGAGCGCGACTGCTCGGTGCAGCGCCGCCACCAGAAGGTGCTGGAAGAAGCGCCGGCCCCGGGCATGAGCGCGGAACGTCGTGCTGCGATGGGCAAGGCGGCGGTCGATGCCGCGCGCGCGGTGGGCTATGAAGGTGCGGGCACGGTGGAGTTCATCGCCGGCCCGGACGGCGATTTCTACTTCATGGAAATGAACACCCGCCTGCAGGTCGAGCACCCGGTCACCGAGTACATCACCGGTACCGACCTGGTGGAATGGCAGCTGCGCGTGGCCTCGGGCCAGCCGCTGCCGCTGCGCCAGGAGCAGCTGGCCATCCACGGCCACGCGATCGAAGCGCGCCTGTATGCCGAAGATGCCGACCGTGGCTTCCTGCCCTCCACCGGCACCCTGCGCCGCCTGCGCCTGCCGGCCCCGTCGGCCCATGTGCGCGTGGATACCGGCGTGGAGGAAGGCGACAGCATCACCCCGTACTACGACCCGATGATTGCCAAGCTGATCGTCTGGGACGTGGACCGCGATGCCGCGCTGCGCCGCATGAGCCAGGCGCTGGCCGACTGCCAGGTGGTAGGCGTGACCACCAATGCCGGCTTCCTGCGCCGGCTGGTGAATACCGATTCGTTCGCGCACGCCAGGCTGGATACCGCGCTGATCGAACGCGAACAGGCGGCATTGAGCGCAGTGGGCGACACGGATGATGCCCTGTGGCAGCTGGCCGCCGTGGCCGCTGTTGCAAGCACTGCCGGTGCCACCACCGATGCCCGTGACCCGCATTCGCCATGGCAGGCACAGGACGGCTGGCGCCTCGGCGCGTCTGCGCCGCGCGTGCTGCCGCTGCAGCAGGGCGAGCGCCGGCACACGCTGAAGGTCTGGACGCAGGCCGGTGGCTGGCGCGTGCAATGCGATGACGCGGCACCGATGCGGGTGACCGGCACGGCCGATGCACAGGGGCTGGCGGTACAGCTGGGCGAGCGCCGCTGGACTCTGCAGCTGCTGCGCGACGGTGACCAGCTGTATCTGTTCGGCGCCGATGGCCAGCACCGTTTCACCCTGCATGATCCCGTGGGCGAATCAGACCACGCCGTGGCCGATGCCGGCAGCCTGCTGGCGCCGATGCCGGGCAGGATCGTCGCCACGCTGGTCGCCGCCGGTACCGAGGTCAAGCGCGGCACGCCGCTGGTGGTGCTGGAAGCGATGAAGATGGAGCACACCCTGCAGGCACCGGCCGATGGCACGGTGAAGGGCTATCGCGCCAAGGCCGGCGACCAGGTGGGTGATGGCGCGGTGCTGGTGGACTTCGACGCGGCGTGATGCAGCAGAGGCCGCGCGGGGTCAGCCCGCGCGGTCTTCAAGGTTCCAGATCACGCCTGCCGGGTCCAGTTCGCTGGTCGTCATCCGTGATGCACGCCATCCGAAACCGCAGACCGCGAGTACCCCCTCGTTGATCGTGTCCAGGCCCAGGGCACGTTCGATGGGCTTTTCGTTGATCGCTGCAGTAATGAATGCTCCCAGGCCGGCATCCGTGGCCGCCAGGTACAGCGTCTGGGATAGATGTCCCGCCTCCATCGCGACAACCCGATAGCTTTTCCCATGCTGGCGATACTTCCAGTACGTCCTGTTGAAACGCGGGGCCAGGACCACCAGCACGTGCGCATCCGCGAACCAGTGCTGCTGCCCGACCATGGACATCACGAAGTCGCGATCGATGGCCACGGGGCACTCAACCGGCATCAGTCCGTGGCCCTGCGCTCGATAGAGGTACATGCCCGCGGCAAGTCCATCGACATTGCGCACCAGCACGTAGGCTTCCACAGGATGCAGTCCGCCGCCCGAAGGTACGTTCTTCTTCAGGAACACCAGATCATCGCCTTCGCGCTGGCAGCTGCTGCTGCCGAATGCCCGTTGCAGCATCTGGCTCAGCAGGGACAGCGGCAGTGATCGGGTGACATCGAAGTTCCGGCAGGTGACGCGCCGCGCCAGCAGTGCGTCGAAATCGTTGGACTGCTGAGGCGGCAGTGGTACCAACCCAGCGTCGGCAGCGGCAGCGTGCGGTGGCGGCGGTCCCAACGTCCTGCGCATCTGCGAGGCCGTTTCGATCTGTGATTCACGCATGTTGCGAACGGCGTCAACATCCTCCCAGCGTGAGAAGGCATGCATGACCGCAGCCAGGGGGTGCCAATGCGTTGCACGCAGCCGCTCGTCACGAGCGGCAACATCGTCATCCTGTCCGCGGATCAACACCAGGCCACTGGCGATCAGCAGGTCCATCGCGGGTGAACAGGCCTCCCCTGCCTCAAGCGTGGTCCATGCACTTGGGCTCAGACTTCCCAGCAGTGCCTGTGCCGCAGCGTCCAGCACCACCGGTCCATCCAGGTGGGGGGCGAGTGCCTCCCAGGCAAGCGTGCGCACCAGCCCATCACCACCGCGCAGCAGGCCCTCAAACTCAAACCGGATCTGCTCGGTGGGCTGTACCACTACGATCGCGCAGCGCCTGACATCCATCGGATCAGCCCTTCCTTCATCGTGAATCCACGTTATCGAACCGCGACCCGATTCCTTTACATCTCCCGCTCTACCCTCTCAAGAACCGCTTTGCCAAGCCGACATCACCACTGCCCCTCGACACTCCATGGATGCAGGACACAATGCCCACGTTGACGCTCTCGCTGCCGGTCGCAAGGACGCTGGTTCAGCGCCTCGCCACCGATGACACCTTCCGCCAGCTCTTCGCCACCGACACGGCTGCCGCGATACTGCTGGCTGGACACGTTCCATCCAACCCGGCTGACCTTCAGCAGTTCGTCCAGGATTGCTGCAAGAACATCTGCCTGGCGGAGAAAGACGTCATCGCACAGGCCGAAGACCAGATCATCGCCATGCTGACCAGTGGTACCGGCTACTCCGTGCCGATGCTGGAGGACGGTTACGGCTCGCCGCGCACGCTGCGCTGAGGCATCGAGGCCATGGTGTCGGCGGCCTCGATTGCCGGCGCCGCCATGAGCCTCCGCACATCCACTACGTTAAGCGCCTGCAGGCAGAAGCTGCATTGCGCTTCTGCATATGCAAATCCGGGGCGATCACGCAGCCAACGCGTCTGCTCCTGGGCAACATCCTTCAGGCCCGCCTCCAGCGCCAGGTCACGCACTGCCAGCCGCACCTGCAGGCGTGGCTGCTTCTTCAACAGCGGTACGAGCAGGTCCAGCCCGGCCTGGGGCCGGCCCTCATGCTGCATCATCCGCCCGGCCAACAGGGTGACGTACTGGCGCAACACGCTGCTGTCAGGGAGATCCTGAAGCGCGTTCATCCGGGCCTGGACCGCCTTGGCCGGTGCGGCATCGCCCAGTCTCAGTGCCAGCAAGGCTGCCGCGTGTGCTGCAACCAGGCGATCCACTACCTCCACCGCGGGTTCGCCGCTCAGCTCTGCGAACGGCGCGGTCGCGGCCACGCGCGCCACCATCAGCGCCTTCGACCTTCTGCCGGCCATCATGTAGGCGACGGCCAGGGGCATGTCGAAGTTGTACCGATCCATGCCCTGGCGCTGTCCGGCAAGCATCCTTCCCTGTTCGGCGAGCTTGATGGCGCCCTCGACATCGCCTTGGTCAAGCGCAATCGTGGTAGCGAAATTGCCAGCATGGAAGTTGCCTGGATCGATCCGCGCAAGCAGCGCATTGGCCTTCTCGAACTCGGAACGCGCTGCCGCCACCGTCGCCTGGCGCATCAATGCACCTTCCCAACCATTGCCGGCGGCACGACTGAACGCGATGTCAGCCTCTGCGTAGCGCTCGCTGGCCAGCAAGGCGCGGCCGTACTGGTCCTGCGCGATCTCAGGCAGCTCGACCCTGCTTTGTGCAACACGCCTGGAAAGCGCCAGGGCCTCGGCAAGGCGGTTCTCGTGGAAAAGATTCAGACCGGCGTTGTAGCTTGCAGGCATGTAATCCGGATACAGCTCCGCCATGCGCGCCCAGCCATCGGTGGCGCGATCCGGATCACTGATCTGCAGCGCCCAGTTCTGCACGTACAGGCGCTCGCGTGGCGTAAGGTGCCCTGATCGACGATCAGCCTCTGCCAGCAGACGCCGGGCATCGCGGTAATTCATCATGGCGAAGCGACAGCGGGCTTGGCCCAGCCATGCCAGGGCGAACTCAGGATCGACCTCGATCGCCTGCCCGAAGAATGCCATCGCGCCGTTGAAATCTCCTCGGCTGTAGCGCTTCTGGCCCAAGGCAAACGCACGCAACGCATCCATGCTGCCCGTGGTCACCTCCGGCAGGGATTGGCTGTCGCGCTGGATCAATGCGGGCTCTTCGCCCAGGCGATCGCGCAGCTGGCGCGAAACATCGTCCACCGCCGCCAGTACCGCACCCGCCTTCGCATCGGCGGATACCACGGCCAGGGTGCGCAGCGTCGACGGCTCGACCACCTCCACGCTGAAGCGGGTTCGGCCGCCGACATCGGTCGCCGATGGCACGAACACCAGGCGGGCGCCCGTGCGCACCGCCACAGCGGCGGCATCGCCACGTTCACGGACACCGCGATCCGGCGGTTTCCGCATCATCTCAAGGGTGCGGCCGACGCGGTCGTCACTGACGACGTTGACGTAGCGGGACTGCTCGAGACTGATCCGGAACGCCTGGTCCAGGGCGTCATCGAGCAGTCGATTGCCGGTGAGGTTATGCAGCCCGCCGAGCACCACCCAGTCGCGTTCGGCGAACGCGATGGCCGGCTGTGGCCGGGTCAGCAACCAGACGCCAAGCACCGCGGCCAGCAGCACGGCGGCCTGCGCCGCCATCGCCAGCGGACGGCGCCACAACGGAAGATCACGCCGGGCCTTGGCCGTGTGCCGCAGCCGCCCCGGCGTGGGCATGCCCGCCGCCTGCACGCCGTAGACTTCGGCTGGCTGGCTCACGCCCTTGAAGCGCCATCGCCCGAACGACCGCCATTGCAGGCCTTCAGCCATCGCGCCCAGCGACCCACTGGAGCGACGCACGATGGATTCGGCCACCGCCGAAAGCAGGATCTGGCCCGGGCGTGCCAACTGCATCAGGCGCGCCGCCGTCGGCTTGGCCAGGCCTTCGACTTCAATCGCCTTGGCGCCAGCCCGCACTGCCTCGGCGCTGTTCTCCCAGGTCAGCACATCGCCCACATGCAGACCAGCCCGCGCCTGCAGATGGATCTCGTGTCTCTGCCCCAGCGGCTGCAGCCCACGCTGGTAATCCAATGCAAAGCCAAGCGCGTCGATCGGGCGCTCGAACAGCATGAACAGTCCGTCGGAGCGATCGATCAGCTGGCCGTTCCAGCGCTGCTGCAGCGCCAGCACCAGCCGGTCGTGTTCCTGGAACAGTTCGGCGGCAGCGACATCGCCGATGCGTTCGACCAGCAGCAGCGAGTCACACAGGTCGGTGAACAGCAGGGCGCGCAGTTGCTGGTTGTGCGGCGCCGACGTTCCGTTGTCGCCATTCATCGCCTCTGTCTCCCGATCTAGGGTGAGTCCACTGCGTCTGCCCAACGCAGGCAGTTGCCACCATCACGCTTGGCCTGGTACAGCGCACGATCCGCGCTGGCGTACCACTCGCTCCAGCCCGCATCCGGGTCCAGCAGGCTGGCGCCGATGCTGACCAGGCTGACGTGCGGCGTGCCGTGGCTGCGCTCGAGCAGGCCGTGTACCGCGCTGAGGATGAACTCTGCCGCGTGCTGCACGATCTCGTGGTTGCCACGACGCAGGATCAGGCAGAACTCGTCACCGCCGAGCCGGCAGGCCAGGTCCTGCTCACCGGCCATCGAGCGTAGGATGTTGCCCATGCTCTGCAGCACGCGATCGCCGGCCTGGTGGCCATGGCGGTCATTGATCTGCTTGAAGCGGTCGCAGTCGATGAGCAGCAGCGCCTGCGGCAGCCCACTGCCATCGGCGCGGCATTCCTGCAGGTAAAGGGTGAGGCCACGGCGGTTGTGCAGCCCGGTCAGTTCATCGGTACGCACCAGTTCACGGGTGTGGGTCAGCTGGTGGGTAGTGATGTACAGGTTGTCCAGCGCGGTTTCCAGATCATGGTTGCGCCGGCGCAGCTGGCTGATCAGCGCCTGTTCGTTGGTCAGCACGCGCATGATCGTGCGGCGCAGGAAGTAGGCGACCAGGCCCGGATCGGATTCCACCAGACGATGGAAGTCGGCGGGCCCCAGCTCAAGCACCTCGCAGTCCACCAGGGCGCGCGCACTGGCGCTGCGCGGGTGATCACCCACCAGCAGGCCCAGCTCACCGAAGAACTCCTGCTGCCCGAGGGTCTTGATCACCAGGTCCTCGCCGAAATCCAGTTCGATCTGGCCTTCCAGGATCACGTACATGCGCTCGCCACGGTGGCCACGCTGGAACAGCCACTGCCCGGCATGAAGCTTGCGTGGACGGGCAAATCTGGCGAACAATGCGACCTCGGCATCGGACAGCAGCGCATGCACGATCTCGGCCATCGCCACCCGGGCGATACCTGACGTCACATCACTGTTCTCGGCCGCACCCCTGCCGGTCATTCCCTGCACCCGCCGCCAGCGTCCCCTGGTGAGCCGCGGAGCATAGCACCGCTTTAAAATGTGCGCCCTATCTCATTTTGAGCCTTGTGGTCCGCTTTCCCGATGTGAAGGCGCACGGTGGCCGTTCTGCCCGCCACGGTCCAGGGAAAAGTCGTTCCGGATCAATCTGATGGCCACCTTCACAGGGTTTCGGCCAAGTTGCCGGACTGTGGGGTGCGCTGGATTGACGCTGCATGCGTTCATCGCGTTTCCATCGATACAACAACGCCGGCAGGTCCCCCGACCGGCCGGCGTTGCCTGGCCCTTCCCTGGCCACCCTGATCGGATTCGCGACCCCGGTAGAGCCGGCCGCTGGCCGGCTTCTCCGTAGTGCCCGAAGGCGCACGTGGGTGCCGGCCAGCGGCCGGGCACTACCGCATCACGCAGCGCGTTCGCTGCGCCCGCCGTGGAACTGCTCTTCTTCGGTCGAGCCGGTCAACGCGGTGGTCGAGGACTGGCCCTGCTGGATCGCCTGGGTCACGGCATCGAAGTAGCCGGTGCCAACCTCGCGCTGGTGCTTGACCGCGGTGAAGCCGCGCTCGGCGGCTTCGAACTCGGCTTCCTGCAGTTCCACGAACGCGCTCATCTGGCGGCGTGCGTAGCCGTGGGCCAGATTGAACATGCCGTAGTTCAGCGCGTGGAAGCCGGCCAGGGTGATGAACTGGAACTTGTAGCCATAGCTGCCCAGCTCACGCTGGAACTTGGCGATGGTGGCGTCGTCCAGGTTCTTCTTCCAGTTGAAGCTGGGCGAGCAGTTGTAGGCCAGCAGCTTGCCCGGGAACTTCGCATGGATCGCCTCGGCGAACCTGCGTGCGAATTCCAGGTCCGGCTTGCCGGTCTCGCACCACACCAGGTCGGCGTAGGGCGCGTAGGCCAGGCCACGGCTGATCGCCTGGTCCAGGCCATTGCGGGTCTTGTAGAAGCCCTCGACGGTGCGCTCGCCGGTGGTGAACGGGCGGTCGTTGCCGTCGATGTCACTGGTCAGCAGATCCGCGGCCTCGGCATCGGTGCGCGCGACCAGCAGGGTCGGCACGCCCAGCACGTCGGCGGCCAGGCGTGCGGCGTTGAGCTTCTCGATGGCCTCGCGGGTCGGCACCAGCACCTTGCCGCCCATGTGGCCGCACTTCTTCACCGACGCCAGCTGGTCTTCGAAATGCACGCCGGCGGCGCCGGCCTCGATCATCGCCTTCATCAGTTCGAAGGCGTTGAGTACGCCGCCGAAACCGGCTTCGGCGTCGGCCACGATGGGCTGCAGGAAGTCGATGTCATCCTTGCCTTCGGCGTGGTGCAGCTGGTCGGCACGCAGCAGCGTGTTGTTGATGCGCTTGACCACCGCCGGCACCGAATCGGCCGGGTACAGCGACTGGTCCGGATACATCTGGCCGGCCAGGTTGGCGTCGGCCGCCACCTGCCAGCCGGACAGGTAGATCGCCTTCAGCCCGGCCTTGACCTGCTGCATGGCCTGGTTGCCGGTCAGTGCACCCAGCGCGTTGACGAACTCGCGCTCATGCAGCGATGCCCACAGCTTCTCCGCACCCAGGCGGGCCAGCGAATGCTCGATGTGGACGGTGCCGCGCAGGCGCACCACGTCGGCGGCGCTGTAGTTGCGCTGGATGCCTTCCCAACGCGGGTTGGTATCCCAGTCGTGCTGGATCTGTTCGGCAGTGGGCAGCTTGCTCATGTCTTTCTCCAGTTCGGTTCGTGCGTGCAACGGGGAGGGAAACGGCGGGTTTGCGGGCAGTCGGTCAGTCGATGCGCGCGTAGGCCGGCAGGGTCAGGAAATCGGTCAGTTCGTCGCTGCGGCTCAGTTCGCCGAGCAGGGCGATGGCCTCGCCGATGCGTGCGCCACCGGGCAGCGCGGCGGTATCGCCCAGCCGTGCCGGCAGCTGCGAGAGGGTGGAATCCAGCAGCGCGAGGTCGATCGCGGTGCCGTCGTCCAGCTGCTGGTCCGGCGTGTGCAGCCACTGCCACAGCTGGCTGCGACTGATCTCGGCGGTGGCCGCATCCTCCATCAGGTGGTGGATCGGCACGCAGCCGTTGCCATCCAGCCAAGCGGCCAAGTAGCGCACGCAGACTTCCACGTTGCCTTCGAAACCGGCGCGGGTGATGGTGCCCGGCGGCCGTGCGATCAGTTCGTCGCGGCCGACGCGCACGTCCTGGCGCAGCACGCTGTGCTGGTTCGCACCGGGCATGTGTTCGTCGAAGATCGCCATCGCCACCGGAATCAGCGCCGGGTGCGCAACCCAGGTGCCGTCATGGCCGGCGGTGACTTCGCGCAGCTTGTCGGCGCGCACGCGGGCCATCGCCTGTTCGTTGGCGGCGGCATCGTTGTTGATCGGAATCTGCGCGGCCATGCCGCCCATCGCATGCGCACCGCGGCGGTGGCAGGTCTGGATCAGCAGCTCCGAATAGGCCTTCAGGAACGGCTGGGTCATGGTCACCTGGCCGCGCTCGGGCAGCACGCGATCGGCGTGGCGGCGGAAGGTCTTCAGGTACGAGAAGATGTAGTCCCAGCGCCCGCAGTTCAGGCCGACGATGCGGTCACGCAGCGCGTGCAGGATCTCGTCCATCTCGAACACCGCCGGCAGCGTTTCGATCAGCACCGTCACCTTGATCTGGCCATGCGGCAGGCCGAGCATGCCTTCGATGTGCGACAGCGCGGTCTCCCACAGCGCCGCCTCTTCCATGCTCTGCAGCTTGGGCAGGTAGAAGTACGGGCCGCGGTCCTTCGCCTGCAGGGTGCGGGCGTTGTGGAAGGCGAACACCGCCGCGTCGAACAGGCCACCGGCCAGCGGCTGGCCGTCGATGGCCACGTGCTTTTCGTCCAGGTGCCAGCCGCGCGGGCGCACGATCAGCACCGCCTGCTCGTCGTACGGGCGCAGGCTGTAGTGCTTGCCATTTGCAGCGGTGAATTGCAGGTCACCGCGCACCGCCGCCGCCAGCGACTGCTGGCCGGCCAGCAGGTTGCGCCAGGTCGGCGAGGTCGAATCCTCGAAGTCGGCCATGAACACCTTGGCGCCGGAGTTCAGCGCGTTGATGACCATCTTCGGGTCGGTCGGGCCGGTGATCTCGACGCGGCGGTCCTGCAGCGCGGCCGGCAGCGGGGCAACGCGCCAGTCGCCGTTGCGGATCGCGGTGGTGTCTTCGCGGAAGTCCGGCAGGCCGCCCTGGTCGAAGAACGCCTGGCGCTCGCGGCGGGCCTGCAGCCGTGCCTGCCGGTCCGGTTCCACCGCACGGTGCAGCGACACCAGCAGGGCCAGCAGCGGCGCCGGCAGCACGGTGTCCTGGCCGGCCACGCGGGTCGCCAGGGCGATGCCGGGGGTAGCCTTGCTGGCAGGGGTGGGAACAGCGGAAGCGACGGCGGACATGGGGCGACTCCAGCGGTGGGGGAACGTCTCCACGGTGCCGCTGGGCCGGAGTATTTGGCAAAACAGTTTTTGCAATGTTCTACATAAGTTGTGCTAATACTCGTGACACGATGAGCACACGCACCCCGCCAAGTCCGCGTTTTTCCTACAAATCCGACCGGCTGAAGCCGCTGCGCGCGTTCTGCCAGACCGTGCGCCTGGGTTCGGTCTCACGGGCGGCTGAGGCACTTTTCGTCAGCCAGCCGGCGATTAGCCTTCAGTTGCAGGCGCTGGAACGGGAGCTGGGGGTGCCGCTGTTCGAGCGCAGCGGGCGGCGCCTGGTGCCCAGCCGCGAGGGCCAGCTGCTGTATGAAATGGCGCAGCCACTGGTGGAAAACCTGGACGGGCTGGAGGCGCGCTTCCGCGACAAGGTGCGCGGACTGGATGCGGGCGAACTGAACATCGCCGCCAACAGTTCCACCATCCTCTACCTGCTGCCGAAGATCGTCGAACGCTTCCGCCTGCATCACCCGGACGTGCGCCTGACCCTGCACAACGCGATCAGCGCCGACGGCACCGACCTGCTGCGCGAGGATGCCGCCGACCTGGCGATCGGTTCGATGACCGATGTGCCGGCCGACCTGAGCTACGCCCCGGCCTACCGCTTCGAGCAGGTGCTGATCGCACCGCACGATCATCCGCTGGCCAGTGGCGGCGAGTTGGAGCTGGCCGACATCGCGCGCTATCCGCTGGTACTGCCGCCGAAGCGGCAGATCACCTATCGCCTGGTGGACCAGGTGTTCCAGCGCCACCGCATCGCCTACACCGTGGCACTGGAGGTCGGCGGCTGGGAAGTGATCAAGCAGTACGTGGCGATGGGCATGGGCATTTCGATCGTGCCGGCGCTGTGCCTGAACGAGGCCGACCGCGAGCGGTTGGCGGCGCGGTCGATGAAGCGCTGGTTCCCGGAACGCAGTTACGGGGTGATCGTGCGCCGGGGCAAGGCGCTGTCGGCGCAGGCGCGGGCGTTCATCGAGCTGATCCAGCCGGAGTTGTTCAGCCCACGCGATTACGACCAGAGCGGGCATTCGGAGCGGTGAGGGGTGTTCTGGTTTGCAGGGCTGCCGCCCTGCACCTGCAGAGGCCGAAGCAACGGCAACGTCAACGGCAACAGCGGGCATTCCGTGGGATGGCGGGGTGGGTCCGGTTGCGGGGGACGCCGTAAACCCCGCTCCGCGGTCCGGCCCAGCCGCTGGCGGCTGTGCGTTCGGGCGCTTGCGAAGCAATGCTTCGCAAGCAAAGCGCCCTCACCCTTGGGGGCTTGGTCGCGGCATCCATGCCGCTCACACCCCCGCAACCGGACCCACCCCGCCTTCGACAGTTGGTTGCTGCTGTTGGTGCCAGCTGCTGTTGGTGCCAGCTGCTGTTGGTGGGTGCCGACCGTTGGTCGGCACGGGATCGGATCCCATCTCTGATTCATTTCCGGCTGACGATGAATAAACTGGCCCCATGTCCATCGAACTCCGCCACCTGCGTTACTTCCTCGCTGTTGCCGATACGCTGCACTTCGGCCAGGCGGCGGAGCGGCTGGGCATGTCGCAGCCGCCGCTCAGCCAGCAGATCCGCCAGCTGGAGGACCTGATCGGTGCGCGCCTGTTCGTGCGCAGCCATCGTCGTGTGCAGCTGACGCCTGCGGGCGAGCTGCTGCAGGAACGTGCACGCGCCATCGTGCAGCAGGTGGAAACGGCGGTGGACGAGGTACAGCGCGCGCAGCGCGGTGAGCAGGGTGAACTGCACATCGGCCTGACCCGCGCCACGCCGCTGTCGCCGCAGATTCCGCGTTCGATCCTGCATTACCGCCAGCAGTATCCGCAGGTGCGGCTGCAGCTGAGCGAGATGAACACCCTGCAGCAGATCGACGCGCTGCTCGACGGCTCACTGGACGTGGGCATCATCCGCAAGCGTGCGCTGCCGCCGGAACTGGTGGCGCACAGCCTGTTCGTCGATCCGCTGGCGTTGATCGTGCATGCCGACCATCCTGCCCTGCGCAGACTGTCGAAGCAGGGCACGCTGTCGCTGCGCGACTTCGCGCAGGAGCCATTCGTGGCGTTCCGCCGCAGTGCCGGTGCCGGCATCCATGACCACATGATCGCGTTGTGCGCGGCTGCCGGATTCACGCCGCGCATCGTGCAGGAGGCGGGTGAAGCCTCGACGCTGATCAGCCTGGCCGCCGCAGGCCTGGGCGCCGCGATCCTGCCGTCTTCGTGCGATCACATCCGGGTGGAAGGATCGCGCTTCGTGGCGCTGGCCGATGCCGGTGCCCATTCGGAAGTGCAGCTGGCGTGGCATCGCGAACGGGTAACCCCGTTGATCCGCAATTTCGCCACGCTGCTGCGCGGGGCATTCGCCGATAGAGTCGACTGTTAGTTGTGATCTCTCTGTACGTTGTTCATCCGGGACATCTTTGGAAAATGGTGGTTACCACACCTCTCCAGACCCCAAAGAGCCCGGATGAACCACCATAAAAATGCCCGTTTGACCGTCCATAGTCG